>NZ_JBEHBW010000002.1:0-449663 GCF_040203355.1 Sphingomonas sp. ASV193 | reverse complement strand
CCGAGACGGTGACGGGCCAGCTCAGCGTCGGGTCGGCGACCGGCTACACGCCGATCTCGACCACCACCGCGCACGGCATCTTCGTGCTCAACGCGGACGGCAGCTACACCTACACGCTGACCAGCCCGTTCAGCGACTCGACCGGGACCAACAACGGCACGACGAGCGACGGGACCGAGACGTTCACCTACACGGCGCATGACGCCAACGGGAACACGGTCACCGGCACGATCACGATCAACGTGCTCGACGACGTTCCGCACGCGGTGGCGGACAGCGGGACGGTGACCGAGGGCGGTCTGCTGACCGTTGCGGCGTCGGGCGTGCTTGGCAACGACGTGGCGGGCGCGGACGGCTATGCGTCGGGCGGCGGGGTGGTCGGTGCGACCACCGGCAGCAACACGGCGGTCAACACGCAGAACGTGGTCGGCGGCTCGGTGACGGTGGTCGGCTCGTACGGCACGCTGACGCTTTATGCCGACGGTCACTACACCTACCAGGCCGACGCCAACGCGATCAGCACGAACCAGGTCGACCACTTCGTCTACACGATCAAGGACGGCGACGGCGACCTGAGCACGACGACGCTCGACATCAACGTCAACGCGGTCACGCTTACCGCCGACAACCAGACCAAGACGGTCAACGAGGCGGCGCTCGACACGACCACCACCGGCAGCGACCTTGGCCATGGCACGGTGACGGGCTCGAACCCGTCGCTGACCACCGAGACGGTGACGGGCCAGCTCAGCGTCGGGTCGGCGACCGGCTACACGCCGATCTCGACCACCACCGCGCACGGCATCTTCGTGCTCAACGCGGACGGCAGCTACACCTACACGCTGACCAGCCCCGTGACCGAAAGCCCTTCGGCCAATAACGGGACCGACACGGTCAACGGGGTCGAAGTGTTCACCTACACGGCGCATGACGCCAACGGGAATACGATCACCGGCACGATCACGATCAACGTCACCGACGACGTTCCGTTCGCCGCGATCAGCGTGACCAACGGGGCGATCAGCCTCGACGAGAGCGTGGGGCTCCAGGCGGACTCGAACGATGTGGCGGGCCCGATCGCGGCCTTCACCGGCGTGACCAATGTCGGGCTCGACCCCGATACCGGCAATGCCGTCGTCGGCTACGCCCAAAAAGTTGGCGCGATCAGTGCCAGCGGCAGCGCCTACGGCGCCGATGGCGCGGGCACGACGGTGTTCAGCCTGTCGACGGTGAACGGCACCGACTCCGGAGTGCAGACGACCGACGGCGCCCACATCTTCCTCTACAACGAGATGGTGAACGGTCAGAACGTGATCGTCGGCCGGGTCGGGAGCCAGGCGGGGGCCGCGGCATTCGCGGTCGCGGTCGATCCTTCGAACGGCACGCTGTCGATGGTCGAATATCTTTCGATCCATAATCCTGATGCGACCAACCCGGACGACTCGGTGTCAATCGTGCAGGGCGCGATCACCTCGACGGTCACGGTGACCGATCACGACGGCGACATCAGCACCGTCTCGGCGCAGATCGGCAACCTCATCAGCTTCCAGGACTCGGCGCCGATCCTCACCGCGGTCGACAACATCAACATCCAGAATTCGGGCGATCTCGCGGCCACCGGCCACTTCGCCTACAATCTGGGTGCCGACGGGGCCTCGGCCGATAATAATGTGTTCACGGCGGTGACCGGCAGCGCGACGGTCAACGGCAATCCCGTTCAGAACTACACGATCAGCGAAACGTCGGAGTCCGCGACGAGCGCGGTTTACAGCTTCAGCTTCGACTACGCGACCGGGGTGGGCGGGACCGCGCACGAGACGGGAACGCTGACCTTCGACAAGGTCGCGGGTACCTACACGGTCGATCTCGACAACCCGATTTCGGGATACAGCGTGCTGGCGACCGCCGGGGCGCCGGCCAGCGCCTTCGTCAACTACAACGCCAACGGGTCGACCTCGCAGGGGCCGTCGAACATCGCGACGGTGCAGCTGGCGAACAATTTCTACATTCAGTTCACCGGCGACAGCTCGGGATCGCACACTACCGTGTCGCCGGACGGCACCTTCGTGCCCGTTACGACGAACAGCTTCGGCGGCCTTGAGCTGTTCACCGGGTCGGCCGCGACGGTCACCGTGTCGAGCAGCGCGGCGGGCGTTGCCGGCAACACCATCCAGGGCGGCGAAGTCCTCGACTTCAACCTCTATTCGTCCAACCCGCAGGCCTCGACCGGCGGGGTGCCGACCGCGTCGGCTACTTCGATGTTCATCGAGCTCGACGGCGTCGGGACGAGCGAGGACATGATCGTGGTGCTCAAGCTCTACGACACGGTCACGCACCAGTACACGACCGAAGCGCTGATGGTGCAGAATGGCGACATCATCAAAAGCAACGCGACGCTGGCGGGGACGGCCTACTCGGGCATCACGCTCGACAATAACGACGGCCTGATCGTGATCGAGGCGAACGACTATCAGCAGGGCAATTCGAACCTGGTAATCGTCGGCGCGCAGATCGCCGGGTCGGACGACGGCATCACCGGGACCGCAATCAACTTCAACGGCGCGCTCGGCGCGAGCGGCGGGAGCAGCGGCACCCAGTCGTTCCAGACCGACGTCAGCGACCAGCCGTTCAAGATCCAGAACATCGGCTTCCTGACGACGACCACGACCAACCAGAATGCGGACCTGACGTTCAATGCGACGATCAAGGACGGCGACGGCGACACGGTCAGCCAGATCTTCCACGCGACCATCACCGGAAGCGCGGACTCGCAGACCCCGCTGACGCTGGCGGCTGCGGTCACCACCGTCACGCCGGTCGTGCTCGACACCAACCACGACGGCGCGATCAACTATCTCGCGACGTCGGCGGGCGTTCATTACGACATGAACGGCGACGGCCATGCCGACCAGACCGCGTGGGTCGCGTCAGGCGACTCGATCCTGTTCCGCGACGACAATGGCGACCACACGGTCACCAACGCCAGCGAGTTCACCTTCGGGCATGACGGGGTGAGCGATCTCCAGGCGCTGCGCGCGCAATATGGCGACACGCTCGACGCGAACGACGCCGACTTCGCCAAGTTCGGGGTGTGGAACGACGCCAACGGCAACGGTCGCGTCGACGCGGGCGAAGTGATGACTCTGGCGCAGGCCGGTATCACCAGCATCTCGCTGGTGTCGAACGGGGTTGCCTCGAGCGCAGCCGGCGGCGACGTGCAGGTCGGCGGCAGCGCCTCCTACATCTACACCGCGGGGGGCGTGTCGCAGACCGGGCTCGTCAACGACGTCGCCCTGTCCTACGCCGCGGCCTCGGCTTCGGCGCAGGCGCAGGTCGTCAGCCGGATGGCGATGCAGGGCAGCAACGGGGTGATGACCGCGGCGCTGGCCGCGGCCGGGCTCGCGCTCGCCGGCAATGCCTGGGCGGGGGCAAGCCCGCACCTGCTTCGCGGCGGCGATGCCGAATATCATGGCCTGGTCGTCGCCAAGGCGGCGGCGTCGCTGGCGGCGGCGCACGACGAGGCGCAGCCGGTCCGCTCGATGCTCGCCAACGAGCATGCCACCCCGGTCGAATCGCATGCGTCGAGTGAGGCGCATAGCCTCGCCGCGGCGCCGGCGCACGAGCCGGTCGTGCCGACCTTCGCGCACGCGGCGGCGATGACCGCGCTGGCGCAGGGCACGACGATGCCGGCGATCGACCATCCGCAGGCGATGGTCGCGCTTCCGGCGATGCCGGTGTTCGCGGCGGCGGCGCTCCAGCCGGTCGCCAAGGATGCCGTCGCCGGGCCCAAGCATGCCGAAGTGGTCGGCAAGATTCTCGCCGACGCCATCGAGCACGACTCGCCGACCGCCAAGCTGCTCGCCCAGGTCACGGGCGACGAGCAGGGCGCGAACGGGGTGAAACAGCTGATGGCAATCCAGTCAGGGCACGCCGTGCCGGGTTGGGACGGCGGGCATGGAGCCCATTTCGCGCCGGCCATTCTTCAAGCCATCACGATGGAGTCCATGGCGATCCATCATGACGCGGTCCAGCCGACAGTTCACGGCTGACCGACAGGATCGGGCCCGCAGTGGACGGCGGGCCCGAAGCCTTTGACAGACCAGAAGGGGGAAAAGATGAAAAAGCACTGGACGATGATCGTTCCCGGAGCGCTGCTGCTGTGCGCCGCGCCGTCGTGGGCCGTTGACTTGAAGAGCGCGGTGCAATCCGCGCTGTCGACCAATCCCGATGTCCGCCAGGCGATCGAGAACAAGGCCGCGACCCAGTTCGAACGCAAGCAGGCGCAGGGCCTCTATTACCCGACGATCACGACCGAGCTGTCGGCCGGGGTGCGCGAGCTCAAGAACCCGAGCCGCCGCCGGATCGGCTTCGGCAACAACAAGCTCTACCCGCTCGAGGCCGACCTCGTCGCCGACGAGCTGCTGTTCGACATGGGCGGGCGCGAGGCCGAGATCCGTCGCCAGGCGGCGCGGACCGATGCCGCCGCCGCGCGGATCGGCGAGCGCAGCCAGTTTGTCGCGCTGAACGTGTCGCGCGCCTACATCGACTATATGCTGCAGCAGCGGCTGGTCGCGATCGCCGAGGACAATGCCAACTTCCATCAGAAGCTGGCCGGCGACCTGCGCGAAGGGGTGGCGAAGGGGTCGATCTCGATCGCCGACCAGCAGCAGGCCGAGGAACGGCTCCAGTCGGCGCGCGCCCGCGTGACCGAGGCGCGCGAGGATCTCGACACCGCCGCGATCGAGTTCCAGCAGCTCACCGGCATGCCGCTCGACAGTGTGCAGATGCCGCCGGACCTGTCGGCGTCGGTCCCGCCGTCGCTGGCCGATGCCGAGGCGCTTGCCCGCCGCGACAATCCGCTGGTCGCCGAAGCGGTCGCCGACATGTCGGCGGCGCGCGAGGAGGCCAATGCCGCCAAGGCCGCACTCGGTCCTAACTTCCACCTCGAAGGACGCGCGCGAGCCGGCCACGACATCGACGGGTTCGAAGGCAAGACGACCGACCTTCAGGGCCGGGTCGTGATGCGCTGGACGATCTTCAACGGCGGCACCAACGTCAACAACTACCGCGAGCAGGTCGCCCGCACCAACGAGGCCAACGCCCGCATCTTCCAGCAGCAGCGCCAGGCCGAGCAGGACGTTCGCGCGGCGTGGAGCCGGCTGACCAACCAGTCGCGGCTGACCGACGAGCTGACCACGCAGGCCAAGGTCACCGACGACCTGCTGCTCAGCTATCGCGAACAGTTCAACGTCGGCCGCCGCTCGCTGCTCGACGTGCTCGACGCGCAGAACACCCGCTACAACGTCCAGGCGCAGGCCGAGACGGCGCGGCTGGCCAAGCTGTACGCGCAGTATCGCGTGCTCGCCGCGGCCAACCGGCTGACCGAGGCGCTCGGCGTGACGATGCCGCGCGAGGCGTGGAGCAACGAGCGCACCCAGTATCACGCCTACGCGGTGCCCGCCGCGGCGCTGAACGAGGCGAGCATGCCCGCGCCGGTGATGGGGCCGCCGGGGACGATGGCGCCGGTCGCGCCGCCGGTCGTTCCGGCGACCCAGACCTGTGCCGACGGGACGGTAATCGACGCCGCGGCGGTGTGCCCGGCGGCGGCGCCGGCGCCGACCGGCGGCCGGTAACAGCGTAAGGGCGGGGACGGGATCGTGAGCTTGATGAATACCCTCGATGCGGCGCCGTCGCGCGAAGTCGATCCCGTCCTCGATTGCCTGGCCTTCCTCGCCCGGCAGGCCGACCGGCCTTCCTCGCCGGTGCTCCTGCGCGCCGGGCTCGCGCTCGGTGCGTCTGGGCTGCTGCCGTTCCACCAGATCGAGCCCGCGCTCGAACAGGTCGGGATGCGCGGCGAGCCGGTCCGCCGCAAGCTCGCCGGGTGGAAGGTGCAGCAGCTTCCGGCGATCCTCGAACTCGGCGAGGAACGCGCGGCGGTCCTGCTCGAACGGCGCGACGGGGATGCGCTGGTCTACGTCCCGGGCGTCAGCGAGCCGGTTTGGGTGCCGCTGCCCGAACTCGAGCGCGCCTATACCGGGCACGCGGTGGTGGTCGAGCCCGACCCGGCGCGCGAGCGTGAGGGCGAGCGGCCGTGGGACAAGGCCAAGCGCAGCCACTGGTTCTGGTCTGAGGTGTGGAAGGCGCGCCGCGATTTCTGGCCGGTGCTGCTTGCCGCGCTGGTCGCCAACTTCCTCGCCATCGCGCTGCCGCTGTTCACGATGAACGTCTACGACCGGGTCATCCCCAACAAGGCCGAGCCGACGCTGTGGGTGCTCGCGCTCGGGGTGATGGTGGCGATGGGGTTCGACTTTTCGCTGCGGCTGGCGCGTGCGCAGCTGATCGACGAGATCGGGCGCAAGCTCGACGCCAAATATTCGCAGAAGCTGTTCGAAAAGGTGATGAACCTCCCGCTCGCCTCGCGGCAGGGATCGACCGGGGCGTTTGCCAAGCGGATCAGCGAATATGAGTCGGTCCGCGACTTCTTCGCGTCGACCACCGTCGTGCTGCTGGTCGACATCTCGTTCATGCTGATCTTCCTGGTGATGATCGCGGTGCTGGCCGGCTGGCTGGTGATCGTGCCGCTGGTGGCGATCGCCGCGACGCTGACCGCGGGCTTCATGCTGACCAAGGCGATGGGCCGCGCGGCGCTCGACGCGCAGGCCGATTCGAGCCTTCAGCACTCGGTGCTGGTCGAATCGATCAGCGGCACCGAAACGCTAAAGTCGGCGCGCGCCGAAGGGCAGATGCTCGGCCGCTGGCGGCGCTATTCGGCGATGTCGGCGGCGACCCAAGAGCGGCTTCGGCGGCTGACCACCATCGCGGTCAACATCGCCTCGGTCAGCCAGCAGTCGATCAGCGTGTTCCTGGTGATCGGCGGCTTCTACCTGTTCAACGACGGCAAGATGACGATGGGCGCGATCATCGCGATCGTCATGCTCGCGGGCCGGGCGATGGCCCCCGTCGGCCAGTTCGCCTTCGCGGTCACGCGCGGCAAGCAGGCGATGACCACGCTCGCCTCGCTCCAGACGCTGATGGAAGGGCCCGACGAGCGCGACATGACCGCGCGGCGGAGCATCGTTCCCGAGATCCGCGTCGGCCATCTCGAGCTCAAGGACGCCAGCTTCCGCTACCCGGGCGCGTCGATCGACAGCCTGTCGGGGCTCAACCTCAAGATCGCCCCGGGCGAGCGGATCGCGATCATCGGCCGGGTCGCCAGCGGCAAGTCGACGCTCGGCCGGCTGCTGTGCGGGCTCTACGCCCCGACCGACGGCGAGATGCTGATCGACGGGCTCGACAGCCGCCAATACCATCCGCACCAGATCCGCGAGGCGTTCCGCTTCGTCGCGCAGGACGCCGACCTCTTCTCGGGCAGCGTCCGCGACAACCTCATGCTCGGCGCGCCGCGCGCGACCGATGAGCAGTTGATCGAGGCGGTCAAGCGCTCGGGCGCCGACATCTTCCTGTCGCGCGACGCGGCCGGATTCGACCTTCCGGTCGGCGAGCGCGGCAACCGCCTGTCCGGCGGGCAGCGCGCGCTTCTCGTGCTGGCGCGGGCGCTGGTGTCGCCGTCGAAGCTGCTGTTCCTCGACGAGCCGACCGGGGCGATGGATACCCAGACCGAGCAATATTTCATCGACAAGCTCGACAAGGCGCTCGCGCCCGACCAGGCGCTGGTCGTGTCGACCCACCGGCACAACATGCTCAATATCTGCAACCGGCTGATCGTCATCGACCAGGGCCGGGTGCTCGCCGACGGGCCGCGTGACGAGGTGCTCGGGCGGCTCGCCAAGAGCCAGGCCGCGACGGGAGCGGCGCAATGACCGCGCTTCGGGCCTCGTTCGTGATCCATCGCCTGTGGTGGGCGCTGCTCGCCGTGCTGCTCGCGCTCGGCGCGGGGCTCTCCGCCTTCGGCTTGCGCGGCAACGCCGCCGAGGCGACGGTGACCACGCTCGCCCCCGCCAAGGCCGCGGCGCTGATCGAAGCGACCACCGGTCCCGCCGCGCAGCAGATGGCCGCGGTCGGCGACAAGGCCAAGCTGATCAACGCCTCGCTGCCGTTCGCGGTCGGTGCGATCGCGCCGTCGCGGCCGTTCGCGCTCGCCAGCGACGACGGGCTCGACCATCGCCGCGCGCTGCTGTGCATGACCCAGGCGATCTATTACGAGGCCGGGTTCGAACCGCTTCAGGGCCGCCGCGCGGTGGCGCAGGTGGTCCTTAACCGGATGCGTCACCCGGCCTTTCCCAAGTCGGTGTGCGGCGTGGTCTACCAGGGGTCGACCGGCGCGGTGTGCCAGTTCAGCTTCGTGTGCGACGGCTCGCTCTATCGCCGCCCGGCCGCCGCGGCGTGGAAGGCGGCGCAGGACGTCGCCGAGGCCGCGCTCGCCGGATACGTCGAAAAATCGGTCGGGCTCGCGACCCACTATCACGCCGACTATGTCGCGCCGCGCTGGGCGCCGATGCTCGCCAAGGTGGCGGTCGTCGGACAGCATATCTTCTATCGCTGGCCGGGCCTGTGGGGCCAGTCGGCGGCGTTCAGCGGGCGTTACATCGGCGAGCCGCAGGACCCGTCGGCGCTGCGCCCGCCGCTCCGCGCGGCGATGCTCCACGCGCCCGACGGCAAGCTCCCCGCCGGGACCGCCGGGCCGATCACCGACGGCACCGTGCTCCACCGCGCGCCGAGCGACGTCGGCGGGCTGCTCGACACGTCGAAGGGCTGGACGCTCAACATCCCGCTGCCCTCGGACACCGAGACTGCCGCCAGCGCCGTCGCGAGCCGCCAGAAGGCCGCGCCCGACCCGGTTTCCCCCGCCACCCCGATCGCCGCGATCCCGACCGGGACGCAGGTCGCGGCGCGCTAGTTTCCCTCGTAACAGGACAGGCTTCGCCTCATGGCCACGCTCCCCTTCCTCCCCGCCGCGGACCGCCCCGCCGCCCGCCGTCGCCGCGAGCCGATGACCGGCGCGAAGCGGATCATCGTCACCGTCGCGGTCGGCTTCGGCCTCTTCCTGCTGTGGGCGATGCTGGCGCAGGTCGACGAGATCACCCACGGGCAGGGCAAGGTCATCCCGTCGAGCAAGGTCCAGCTGATCCAGGCGGCGGAGCCGGCGACGGTCGCCGAACTGTTGGTCCGCGCCGGGCAGCGGGTGTCGAAGGGCCAGCTGCTCGCGCGGCTCGACAACCCCCAGAACCGCGAAACCCAGGCCGAGACCGAGGCGCTTCAGGCGCGCTCGGCGCGGCTCCAGGCCGAGGGCGTCGGCGGCTCGGCCTCGGGGCTCGCCAATTCGGAGGCCGAACTGAGCTCGGTCCGCCGCGAAGCGCTCGGCAGCCGCGTCGCCGCGCTGCGCGCGCAGGCCGAACAGCACCGCCGCGAGGCGTCGGAAGCGTCGGCCACGATTTCCTCGCTGTCGCGCAGCCTCGGGCTCGCGCAGGAAAATGTGAACCGGCTGGCCCCGCTCGCCGCCAAGAGCATCGTTCCGCAGACCGACCTTGCCACCGCGCAGCGAGAGGTGGTCGACCTCCAGGGCCGGATCGCCGCCGCGCGCGAACAGCAGGGCCGGGCGATGGCCGCGGTCAGCGAAGCACTCAGCCAGGCCAACGAGGCGAGCTTCACCTTCCGCCAGGACGCGCTCAACGAACGCAGCCAGGTCGAACAGAAGCTGGCGGTCAACGCCGAATCGCTGCGCGGCGCGCGCGGGGCCGAGCTGCGCTCGCCGGTCGACGGCTTCGTCAATAACCTCCAGGTCACCACGATCGGCGGCTACCTTCAAGCCGGGCAGACGATGATGGAAGTCGTGCCGATGGGCGAGAAGCTGCTCGTCGAGACCCGCGTCAAGCCGAGCGACATCGCCTTCATCAAGGTTGGCGACAAGGCGCTGGTCAAGGTCACCGCCTACGACTTCTCGACCTATGGCGGGCTCGAGGGCCGGGTCGTGCAGGTGTCGGCCGACAGCATCTACGACCAGAACGAGCGGCAGGCCTATTTCACCGTGCTGGTCGAGACCGACAAGAGCTACCTGACCAGCCACGGGCAGAAGCTGCCGATCACGCCGGGCATGATGACCGACACGCAGATCATCACCGGCCGCAAGAGCGTGCTGAGCTATTTGCTCAAGCCGGTGCTCAAGGCGCGCAGCGACGCGCTTCGCGAACGCTAAGGGCTTAGAGCAGCGGCAACCGCAGCGCGCCGGTCAGCTCGGCCAGCGGCTTCGCTTCGAGGCGGTCGGACGGCGCCCCCTCGCCCGCGGCGGGCTCGAGCGGGGCGGTCGCGCGCGCCGAGGCATAGATCACCGGCGCCGGGGCCGGCATCGCGTCGCGGCGATAGCCGTGGACGTAAGCGTGCCCCGCGGTGAAGCTCATGATCGGGCGGTAATCGCCGATTTCGTCGCTGTCGATCAGCCGGTCGGTGCCATTGTCGAGCACCAGGAAACGCCCGTCGGCACGCACCACCGCGACCGCATGGTCGGCGCGGCGGACGAGGTCCTTCAGGACGACCAGGTAAAGGTCGTGTTCGGCGAACCCGGCGCGGCGCAGCATCGCCAGCTTGGCGATCGCATAATCTTCGCAGTCGCCCTTGCCGCTGGCGAGCGTCTCGGCCGCCGGGCTCCACTTGTCGGCGACGTGCCAGTGGGTGAAATCGTCGACGAATCGAACGCGCGCGTTGACATAGGCGTTGATCGCCTCGGCCCGCGCGATCGCGCCGACGCCGCGTTCGCGCGTGGCGAAAGCGGCCGCGGCAGCGGTCGGCGCGCCATATTCGACCGACTTCCATTTCGCCGTCAGCGGGGTGCGACCCACCGGCAATGCGACGCTGTTGAACACATCGGGGCGGTCGGGGGAGGCGATTGCGAGCGCCGGGGCGGGGCGCGCGGGCAGCGGCGCGTTGCGAAACAGGCTCGCGGCGGGCGGCACCGATCCCGACGCATAGGCGAAGGGGGCGGACGCGCGCGGCGATCCCTGCGCGGCGAGGATCGCGGCTAGCGCGCTCGGCTGGCCGCCGAGGATCGCGCTCGCCTTGGTAAGCGCCATCGATTGCGCCTCCGCCGGGGTCGCGAGGAGCGCCGAAGCGGCCGTCGCCGCGCAGATGAGGGTCCTGAACATGGTCGCCCTTGTCGCAGGACAAGGCGAACATCAGGCTAAGGCGGATGGTTAAAGCCGCGCTAACCCCCTGAAATGGTTCATTTTCCCGTTATAAATGCGTTTACCGCCCGGTTGAAAACGTCGGGCTGCTCGATGTTCGAGAGATGACCGGCATCGGCGATAACCTCGAGCCGCGCGCCGTCGATCATCTGCGCGAGCGCTTCCGACAGCGCGGGCGGCGTGATCGCGTCCTCGGCGCCGCACAGCACCAGCGTCGGCAGCGCGATCGCCGCCGCCCGCGCCGACTGGTCGGCAAGCCACACCGCGTCGGCGGCCTGCGCATACGCGTCGACGTCGATCCCCGCCATCGTTTCGACCAGCGCCGCGACCAGTGCCGGAGTCGCGGCGTGCCCGACCAGCGACGGCACCCGCGCCTCGGCGAGCGCGCGCATGCCGACGGCGCGCGCCGCCCCGACCGATCGCTCGGCGATGGCGCGGCCCTCGGGATGGAACGCGAAGCTGTCGGCCAGCACCAGCGTTTCGACCCGTCCGGGCGCCAGCGCGTGGAGCGCGATGGCCACCACCCCGCCGAGCGACAGGCCGCAGACATGCGCGCGGCCGATTCCCAGAGCGTCCATCGCCTCGACGATCGCCGCCGCGAACCCGTCGCGCCCGACACCGGGGCGGGCCACGCTTTCGCCATAGCCGGGATAGTCGAACGCCACCGCGCGACGATCGCGCCCGAAATGGTCGAGCTGGGGTCGCCACACCTCCTTGGTCGAGCCGACCCCGTGGAGGAAGACGATCGGCACCGCCGCACCGCCGCCTGTCTCTTCATAGCCGATTGCGCCGTTCGCGAGGTCGATGATCGCCATGTCCCCGCTGTCCCTCGTCGGCGGTGGCTTTGCAAGCGCGCGGCCGGGCGATAGCAAGCGGGGCGATGACCGATCTCACCGTCAACGGCGATCCCGTCCGCTACGCGCTCGACCCCGCGACCCCGCTGCTGTGGGCGCTGCGCGACGCGTCGAACCTCACCGGCACCAAATATGGTTGCGACAGCGGCGACTGCGGGGCGTGCACGGTGCTGGTCGACGGGCAGGCGGCGCTGTCGTGCCAACTCCCGCTGTCGGCGCTCGAAGGCGCCCAGGTGGTGACGATCGAAGGGCTTCCCCCCGGGCCGCTGCAGCAGGCGTGGGCCGCGGCGGGGGTGTCGGCGTGCGGGATGTGCGACCCGGGGTTCATCATGGCGCTGACCGCGCTGCTTCGCGCGAGCCCGAAGCCCGCTGCCGAACAGCTCGCCGCGCTTCCCAACCTGTGCCGCTGCGGGGCCGGGCCGCGCATCCTCAAGGCGCTCGCTGCCTTGCCAGTTGCTGCACCGCCCATTCAGCCGCACGACAGCCCGAAAGGCGCATCTCCCCGGTAACGACCTTTCGTGACGGAGATTGCGATGCGTAAGTTGATTCTTCTTCTCGCCGCGAGCGCGCTCTGGCCGCTTGCCGCCCATGCCCAGGACCAGCAGGACCAACCGCACCGCCACCGCGGCGGCGAGCAGGCGCAGACCGAACGCGAGCCTCGCCCCGAGCGCCCGCAGGGCGGTGACCGCCAGGGTCGCTGGGGTGGCGGCAGCCCCGCCATGCAGGCCGAGGCGCCACGCCCCGCGCCGGCACCCGAAGCGCGGCCGCAGGGCGAGTTCCAGCGCCGCCAGCTCCCGCCCGAACTGCAGGCGCAGCAGGGCTGGGGCATGCGCGACCGCCAGCCGAACCGCGCGCAGCCCGCGCCGCAGCAAGCCAATCCGCAGGCGTGGGACGATCGCATGACCGGCCAGCCCGCCCAGCAGTGGCAGCGTCGTCGCGAGGGTTCGCGCGATCCGGGCCAGGCGCGTCCCGACGGCCAGTGGCAGAACCGCCAGGGTCAGTGGCAGGGGCAGCGCGATGGCCAGTGGCAGAATCGCCAGGGCCAATGGCAGGGGCACCGCGACGGCCAGTGGCAGCGCGGGCCGATGCCAATCCCCAACGGCGGCCGGATCATCGTCTCGCGGAATCGCGACCATGACTGGGGTCGCAACTGGCGGCAGGACCGGCGCTACGACTGGCGCGACTATCGCAGCACGAACCGCTTCGTGTTCCGGCTCGGCAACTACTACGATCCCTATGCCTACCAGTATCGCCGCTGGCAGGTCGGGTTCCAGCTTTGGCCGGCCTATTACCAGCAGGACTATTGGCTCGACGATCCGTGGATGTATCGCCTGCCGCCCGCCTACGGCCCCTATCGCTGGGTCCGCTACTGGGACGACGCGTTGCTGGTGAACATCTACACCGGCCAGGTCGTCGACGTGATCTACGACGTCTTCTGGTAGGAGCGCTCGAGGACCAGCACGGTCCATTCCCCGGGGCTGCGTTCGACGAGGACGCAGCCCCGCTTTTCGTAGGCCGCGACGACCGCGTCGGCCTGGCTGTCGAGCAGCCCGGCGAGAAGGATCGTCCCGCCTGGCGCGAGCGCGTCGGCGAAGGCGGGGGCGAGCTCGATCAGCGGCCCGGCGAGGATGTTGGCGATCAGCAGGTCGAACGGCGCGCGCGCGGCGAGCAGGGGATGATCCATCCCGTCGGCGGCCGCGAGCAGCAGCTGCCCCGCCTCGTGCCCCAGCGCTACCGAATTGATTGCCGCATTGTCGCGGGTCACGTCGATGCTGATCGGGTCGATGTCGGTCGCGATCGCCTTCGCGTCCGGCCACAGCGCAAGCGCCGCAAAGGCGAGCAGCCCGGTCCCGGTGCCGATGTCGGCGAGGTTGGCGAAGCGCTTGCCCGCCCGCTCCATCCGGTCGAGTGCCTCGAGGCAGCCGGCGGTGGTTGCGTGCTGGCCGGTGCCGAAGGCAAGCCCCGCGTCGATCTCGAAGCTTACCGCCCCGGCGGGCCGCTCGGCATGGTGCATCGGCGTGTGGACGAAGAAGCGCCCGGCGTGGATCGGGGCGAGGCCCTGCTGGCTTCGCGTCACCCAGTCGGTCGAATCCTCGAGATGCTCGATCTCGGGGTCGCTCCCCGCCGCCAGCCGCCGCAGCAGGATCAGTTCCTGCGTGGTCGGCTGCTCGGCGAAATAGGCGTGGATCCGCCAGTCGTCGGGGGCGTGCGGGTCGGGCTCGTCGGCGACGAATACCGGCGGGGCGTCCGACTGGGCGAACAACTCGTCCCGCTCGGGCAGCGCCTCGGCCTCGGCGCGGGTGCAGTGGAGCGTCACGCGCCAGCTCATTTTCCGTCCCGCTCCTCGGCCAGCTTGGCGTCGAGCGCTGCGCTCTTGGCCGCCGCATAAGCCTTGCACGCCCCGGTATCGAGCAGCGGCTTGCCCGCCGCCAGTCGCGCGGGCATGTCGCTGGCCGCCGGGTGCGGGGTCAGCAATATCTCGCACTCGCTCGCCGCGATCTTGGCGATCGAGGCGCGGAAGGCGGCGACCATCGCCGGATGGTCGCTGAACCGGTATCGCTTGTTGGTGATCGGGGTCAGGCTGTCGGCATAGACGATCGTCCGGCACACCCCGCCGTCGCAGCTCACCCACCGCCAGCTCGTCGCGCCGAGCGTGTGGCCCGGCGTGGTGATCGCGGTCAGCATGATGTTGCCCAGCCGCACTTCCTCGCCGTCGCGGACGGTGCGCCCGACGGTCACCGGCGGGAACGGCGTGCCGCCCGCCTGCGGATCGTCGGCCGCGACCGCGCCCTGGCCGAGCGCGCGCGCGGCGGCGGCCGAGGCGACCACCACCGCGCCGCTGGCGCGCTGGATCGCGGCGATCCCGCCGACATGGTCGCTATGTTCGTGGCTGACGAGGATGTAGCGGATGTTGCGCGGCGAATAGCCGAGGGAGCGGATGTTCGCCTCGATCATCGGCGCCGCCGCCTCGGGCCCGCCGTCGATCAGCACGTCGCCGGCGCTGCCGTGGATGAAGATCGACGAAATGCCGCAAGTGCCGACCAGATAGGCGTTGCCGTTGATCCGCACCGGGGGCGCGGGCTGGGTCCAGCTGTCGGGGTCCTTGGCGTCCTTGCACGCCGCCGCCCACGTCGGGCCATATTGTTCGATCGGGGCGGGAAGATTCTCGACCTTGGGCGGATTGCCGAGCGGGATGACGATCTGCTGGGCGATGAGGGCAATCGAAAGCAGGGGATTAGCGAACATAGCTTGCTCCGTTGGCGTCGACGATCGCCCCCGTCGCGCTGGCCGGGGCGTCGATGGCCAGCCAGCGAATGATTTCCCCTATCTCCGATGCGTCCGCCGGCCGCCCGAGCGGGATGTCGGCGAGCAGCGCCTCGCCGCCGCGACTGGCGAGATAGTCGTCGACCATGCCGGTGACGGTGAACCCCGGGCACACCGCGAAGGCGAGGATGCCGTCCTTGGCATAGCCCCGGGCGATCGTCTTGGTCATCGCGATCATCCCCGCCTTCGAAGCGGCATAATGCCAGTGCCGGGGGCTGTCGCCGCGATAGCCTGCGCGGCTGGCGACGTTGACGATCCGCCCGCCGCGCCCGCGCTCCCGCCAGCGAAGGATCGCCAGCCGCGCGAGATCGGCGGCGGCCTGCAGGTTGATCTGCATCGTCCGTGCCCAGGCGGCGTGCCACGCCTCGTCATCGCAACTGTCGTCGATCGCCTCGAACACCCCGGCGTTGCAGACCAACACGTCGATGTCGCCAAGCTCGCCGAGCGCGCGGTCCCACAGGCGGCGCGGCGCGGCGGGGTCGGCGAGGTCGGCGATCGCGCTCGAATGGGCGAAGACCGCGTGGGCCGACAGCGCGCTGGCGGCGGCGGCGCCGATTCCTCGGCTGGCGCCGGTGAGCAGGATGTTCATCGCCCCCGCCTAGCCGCGCGCGCAGCCCGGCGATAGCCTCCGCCGACGGGGGGCGGGGCCTCAGGCGGCGAACTTGGAGATGAAGTCGCGCGTCGTGGTCTGGAATTCGCCGAGCTGGCGGGTGACCCGGCCGAACCCCTGTTCGACTCCGTCGATGTCGGCGGCGACGTTCTCGGTGTCGCTGCGGATCGCGGCGATGGTCGAGCTCATCGAATCGGCGGCCAGCGCGGTCTCGTCGACCGCGGCGGTGATCATCGTCACCGTCTGCGCCTGCAATTCCATCGCCTGGCGGATGCGGTCGGCGCTCTTCTCGACTTCCTCGACGGTCGACAGGATCGAGCCGTTGGCCTCGACCGTCTGGCGAGTCGCGGCGGTGATCGCGCCGATCTTGGCGGCGATGTCGTCGGTCGCACGGGCAGTCTGGCTGGCGAGGCTCTTAACCTCCTGCGCGACGACCGCGAAGCCGCGCCCGGCGTCGCCCGCGCGCGCCGCCTCGATGGTCGCGTTGAGCGCGAGCAGGTTGGTCTGCCCGGCGATATCGCGGATCAGGCCGAGGATCGATTCGATCGCCTCGACGTGCGCCGACAGCGCCTTCGACACCTTGGCCGCTTCCTCGGCCTGGTCGCCTGCCTTGGTCGCGACGCCGGCGGCGACCTCGACCTCGTTTCGCGCGTCCTCGATCGCGCGGATCAGCCCGGCGGCGGTCTGCGCCGCCTCGCGCATCGCCACCGCCGACTGTTCGGCCGCGGCGGCGACCTCGCTGGTCTTGCCGAGCATGCCGCGCGCCGAATCGGAGGTGCGCGAGGCCTGCGCGCGGAGCTGGTCGCTCTCGCTCGAACATTGCTGGACCACGCCCATCACGCGGGCGTTGAATTCGCTCGCCTGCCGTGCCTGCAGGTCGTCGTTTTCGCTGCGGGTGATGTCGATCGCGTGGTGGATATAGGCGTCGATCTCGAGGCTCTGCACCTCGCTCAGCGTCCGCGCGAGCTCGATCTGCTGGTCGGCGTCGTCGGTCGATTCGCGGATCGCGCGGAACGCCGCCTCGGTTTCCGCCGCGACCCCCGACAGCAAAGTCGACAGGGTCAGCCCGCCGCTCAGCGCCTTTTCGACGTACTGCCGCGCCTGGTTGACCCACGCATTGTTCTCCAGCGCCGAGAATTTCGAGCGAAGATAGGGCAGGATCGCGACCGTCAGCCGATCGATCCGGGTCTCGTCGAGCTTCCCGTCGATCTCGGGCGAGCGGGCGTAGCGGGTCCAGAATTCGGCCGAGATCTGCATCTCGTGATGGCCGATCAGGTCCCACAGCCGGCGCGCGCGCTGCGGCAGGTCGCCGGTCGGGTCGTAGAAACGCAGGCCGCGCGCTAGGTCGTAATTTCCCGATTGCGTGCGGTTCATCGCCGTTGCCATCTGCCTCTTGCCCCGTTCTTCGCGCTGTTGCCGTGTCGAGTTCGGGCTATGCGATCAAATGGTTAAGGGCCGGTTAGCTCGTTCGCCGCGGCGGCGCGGCGCGCCCGCCGACTTGCCCTTCGCCCGCACAGTTTCTAGGGGGAGGGCGCTCCCCCACCGGAGCCAATTTCATCGAGGTCTCGACCCTTTCATGCCCGCTCCATCCAGCCGACCGCTTTCTCCCCACCTCACTATCTGGCGGTGGGGTCCGCACATGCTGATCTCGATCCTCCACCGCGTGACCGGCGGGGCGCTGACCGTCGCCGGGTTGGCGGTGCTGAGCTGGTTCCTGCTCGCGCTGTCCGGATCGGCGAGCGGGTTCGACACGTTCGCCCACGCCGCCCAGTCGGTGCCCGGGACGATCGTCCTCGTCGGGCTGACCTGGGCCTTCTGGCAGCACCTGCTCAGCGGGCTTCGCCACGTCGTGCTCGACATCGGCGCGGGCTATGCGCTGCCCACCAACCGTTTCTTCTCGGTGCTGATCCTGTTCGCCGCACCGTTCCTGACCGCGCTGACCTGGGCGCTTCTCGAGGGGATGATCAAGTGAGCATGTCCGACAGCGCCACCCCGCTGGGCAAGGTTCGCGGGCTCGGCTCGGCGCACGCCGGGGGCGAGCATTGGCTGGCCGAGCGATTCTCGAGCGTCGCGCTGCTGCTGCTCGGGCTGTGGCTAGTTTTCTCGCTGGTGATGCTGCCCGACCTGACCCAGCAGACGCTGGTGAGCTGGCTCAAGCAGCCGCTCGCCGCGGTGCCGATGGCGCTGTTCGTCATCGCCGCCTTCGCCCACGGGCTCGACGGGCTCAAGGTCGTGATCGACGATTATGTCCACGACGAGGGGACCCGCATCGGGCTCGGTTTCGCGCTGACCATGATCGCCATTTTCGGCGCCGGCCTCGCGCTGTTCGCCCTCGCCAAGATCGCTTTCGGAGCCGCTGCGTGAGCAAGGACGCCTACAAGATCATCGACCATGTCTACGACGTCGTCGTCGTCGGCGCCGGCGGCGCGGGGCTTCGCGCGACGATGGGCGCGGCCGAAAAGGGGCTGAAGACCGCCTGCGTCACCAAGGTCTTCCCGACCCGCAGCCACACCGTCGCCGCGCAGGGCGGGATCGCCGCCAGCCTCGGCAACATGGGCCCGGACCACTGGACGTGGCACATGTACGACACGGTAAAGGGCTCGGACTGGCTCGGCGACCAGGACGCGATCGAATATCTCTGCCGCGAGGCGCCCGCGGCGGTCTACGAGCTCGAGCATGCCGGGCTGCCCTTCTCGCGCACCGAGGACGGCAAGATCTACCAGCGCGCGTTCGGTGGCATGACCCAGAACATGGGCGAAGGCCCCGCCGCGCAGCGCACCTGCGCCGCCGCCGACCGCACCGGCCACGCCATGCTCCACACGCTCTACCAGCAGAGCCTGAAATATGACGCCGACTTCTTCATCGAATATTTCGCGCTCGACCTGATCATGGAGGTGGACGCCAACGGCGTTCACGCCTGCCGCGGGCTCGTCGCGCTGTGCCTCGACGACGGCAGCATCCACCGTTTCCGCGCGCAGGCGGTGGTGCTCGCGACCGGCGGCTACGGCCGCTGCTACTATAGCGCGACCAGCGCCCACACCTGCACCGGCGACGGCAACGCGATGGTGCTCCGCGCGGGCCTTCCGCTCCAGGACATGGAATTCGTCCAGTTCCACCCGACCGGAATCTACGGCGCGGGCGTGCTGATCACCGAGGGCGCGCGCGGCGAGGGCGGCTACCTCACCAATTCCGAAGGCGAGCGGTTCATGGAACGCTACGCCCCTTCGGCCAAGGACCTTGCCAGCCGCGACGTCGTCTCGCGCTCGATGGCGATGGAAATTCGCGAGGGGCGCGGGGTCGGCGAGCACAAGGACCACATCTACCTGCACCTCGACCATATCCCGGCCGACGTGCTGGCCGAGCGGCTGCCCGGGATCACCGAGACGGCGAAAATCTTCGCCGGGGTTGACCTCACCAAGCAGCCGATCCCGGTCACGCCGACGGTCCACTACAATATGGGCGGCATCCCGACCAACTATCATGGCGAGGTCGTCACGCTGAAGGACGGCGAGCCCGATAGCGTCGTCCCCGGCCTGTTCGCGGTCGGCGAGGCGGCGTGCGTCAGCGTCCACGGCGCCAACCGGCTCGGCTCCAACTCGCTGATCGACCTTGTCGTGTTCGGCCGCGCCGCTGGCCTTCGCCTCGCCGAGGTGATCAAGCCAGGCGCGCCGCAAAAGGCGCTGGCCAAGGACGCGGGCAGCCTCGCGCTCGACCGGCTCGACCATTTCCGCAACGCCAAGGGCGGCACCGGCACCGCCGCGATCCGCGACAAGATGCAGCGCACGATGCAGGCCGACTGCGCGGTGTTCCGCACCGACGCAACGCTGGCCGAGGGCGTCGCCAAGATCGACGACATCTACAAGTCGATGGCCGACGTGAAGATCGCCGACCGCAGCCTGATCTGGAACAGCGACCTGATCGAGACGCTCGAGCTCGACAACATGCTCGCGCAGGCCTCGGTCACCATGCACTGCGCCGCCAACCGCAAGGAAAGCCGCGGCGCGCACATGCAGGAAGACTATCCGACCCGCGACGATGCGAACTGGATGAAGCACACCATCGCCTGGTTCGACGGCTGGGGTGGAAAGGGCGGCGGCGTGCGCATCGATTATCGCCCGGTGCACAGCTACACGCTGACCGACGAGGTCGACTACATCAAGCCCAAGGCGCGCGTGTACTGATGGCCGATCCCAAGCCGCCGAAGCGGATTTTCCCCGAAGCCAAGGTCGACGCGGTCGCCGCCAAGCACGTCCCGTCGAGCCCGCAGACCGAGAGCGCGGCGTACAAGCTCGCCTTTCAGGACACCGACTTCCTGCTTCGCGACGACCTTCGCCCGGTCCGCTTCCAGCTCGAACTCTTGAAGCCCGAGCTGCTGCTCGAGGAAGCGAAGATCGCCTCGACCTTCGTCTTCTACGGCTCGGCGCGCGTGCCCGAACCGGTCAAGGCCGACGAGCTGCTCGCCAGCGCGCGCACCGACTGGGACCGCAAGGTCGCCGAACGGCTGAAGGCCAAGAGCCACCTCTACGAGACCGCGCGCGAGCTGGCGCGGATCGCCAGCCGCCAGCCGCACGCCGAGGACGGCACGCGCCACTTCGTCGTCACCTCGGGCGGCGGGCCGTCGTTCATGGAAGCCGCCAACCGCGGCGCGTGCGACGAGGGGCAGGAGACGATCGGGCTCAACATCGTGCTTCCGCACGAACAGCTGCCCAACCGCTTCGTGACCCCCGAGCTCAGTTTCCAGTTCCACTATTTCGCGCTTCGCAAGATGCACTTCCTGCTTCGCGCGCGCGCGGTCGCGGTGTTCCCGGGCGGGTTCGGCACGTTCGACGAAATGTTCGAGCTGCTGACCCTGATCCAGACCGGCAAGGTCCGCCCGCTGCCGATCCTGCTCTACGGGCGCGAATTCTGGGAACGGGTGGTCGATTTCGAGGCGCTGGCCGAAGAGGGCGTGATCAGCCGCGCCGACCTCGACCTCATCACCTGGTGCGAAACCGCCGAGGAAGGCTGGCAGACCGTCCAGCGTTGGTACGAGCGCGAACCCAAATAAGGGCCGAGCGGGGACAGCCGAAGGGCTGAACCCGCAATCCGGATGTCCGCCTTACTTCGCGGCCGGCGCCGGGGCGCTGGTGTCGCGCTTGTCGACCGTCGCCGTATTGCCCGCCGGGGCGACCTTCGGGTCGACCGCGCCAGCCGGAGCCGCCGCATTGCCAGCCGCCGCTCCCGCCTTGGCATCGCCCGCCGGGGCCGCCGCGGGGGCCGCGGGCAACGGCAGGTTGGTGCCGTGGCTGTTGAGGAAGGCGATCACGTTGGCCCGGTCCTGCGGGTCGGACAGGCCGGCGAAGCCCATCTTGGTCCCCGGCGCGAACGCCTTCGGGCTCTTCAGCCACTGGAACAGGCTGTCGAAGTCCCACTTGCCGCCCTTCTTGGACAGCGCCTCGGAAAAGGCATAGCCGTTCGCGCCCTGGCCGATCGCCTCGCCGACCACGCCCCACAGGTTCGGGCCGATCGCGTTGGCCCCGCCCTGGTCGGCGTTGTGGCAGGCGGCGCACTTCTTGAACACCTCGGCGCCCTTCGTGGCGTCGGCCTTCGACAGGTAGAAGGCCGCGGGCTGCTCGGCCGCCGCGCCGCCGCCGGCGTCGCCTTCCTCGACCACGCCCTCGATCGGATAGCCCATCTTCTCGGGGCGCTCGTCGTTGAAATAATGGCCCGACACGATCGAGGTGCCGAGCGCGACGATGCCCGCGAAAAGGACCCAGCCGGCGATGGTGTTGTTGCGGTCGTTCATGAAGCCCCGTGCGGCGGTGCCGCGCTGAAGTGAAGGAATGCTGGCGGTCCTTTAAGGGCGTCGCTGGCGCAACTCAAGCGTCCAGCCAGTGCTCGAGCAGGCTGCGCGCGATGGCGAAGCGCGGCGGCGGCTCGAACGGCCCGTCGCCCGCCAGCGCCGCCTCGACCTCGGCCCGGTCGAACCAGCGCGCGTCGTCGAGCTCGTTGTGGTCGACCGTCAGCGCGTCGCCGACCGACCGCGCCCACGCCCCGATCATCAGCGAGGAGGGGAAGGGCCACGGCTGGCTGGCAACATAGCGGACGTCGACCGCCTCGATCCCCGCTTCCTCGGCGAGCTCGCGCGCGACTGCCGCTTCGATCGTCTCGCCCGGCTCGACGAACCCGGCGAGCGCCGAATAGCGGCCCGGCGGATATTGCGGCTGCCGCCCGAGCAGCACGCGCCCGTCATGTTCGGCCAGCATGATCACCACCGGGTCGACCCGCGGATAATGTTCGGCCCCGCACGCCGGGCAGCCGCGCGACCAGCCGCCGCGATTGGGCTCGCTGCCATGCCCGCAATTGGGGCAGAAGCGATGGCGCACGTGCCAGCTCGCAAGGCTCAGCGCGGCGGCGAACACCGGCGCGTCGCCGCCATCGAGCTCGCCGAGCAGCGCGAATCGCGCCCGCGCGTCGCCCGATCCGACCGCGTCGGGAATCGCCGAGAAGCGCGCCCGCTCGCCGTCGATCCCGAGGAACAGCGCCTCGTCGCCGCGAACCGCGTCCCACACCAGCCGCCCCCCGGCGTCGAGCGCGGGGGCGCCGTCGACCCAGCGAAGCGCGGTCGCGCCTTCGCGCAGCCGGTCGATCTCGTCGGGCCGGTGGCGAAGCGCGTCGGCGCGGTCGAGCCCGGGTCCGCTGAAGAAGGGATCAGGCCGCAAGTCGCCTCGCCTCCATCGCCTCGACCGCTCGCGCATAGAGGCTCGGCAGCCCCGCCTCGCCGATCGTCGCCAGCGGCTGCCACCAGCCCTCGCCCTGCGGCACCTCGGCCCGCGCCACCAGGTGCAAGTCGAGGGTGAAATGGGTGAAGCCCCAAGCGACGCTCGCCAGCACCGGCCCGGCGGGGGGCAAATCGCCCCATTCGGGACCGGGCAGCGCCGCCATCCCGCCGAGCAGCCCCTTGTCGGGCCGCCGCACCAGCCACACCGCGCCGTCGCGCTCGACCCACCACGCGATGCCGTGCCTATGCGGCCGCGCGCGCTTCGCCTTGGGGGCGGGAAAGGCCTCGGGATCGCCGCTCGCGAACGCCGCGCACTCTTCGCGCAGCGGGCAGGCGAGGCAGGCGGGACGCTTCGGGCGGCAGATGGTCGCGCCGAGGTCCATCATCGCCTGCGCGAAATCGCCCGGCCGGTCGGCGGGGACCATCGCCTCGACCGATGCGCGAATCGCGCCGCGCGAATCGGCGACCGGCCGGTCGATCCCCGCCAGCCGGGCGACCACCCGCTCGACATTGGTGTCGATCACTGCCGCGCGTTCGCCGAACGCGATCGCCGCGATCGCCGCCGCGGTATAGGCGCCGAGCCCCGGCAAGCACCGAAGTTCGGCCTCGGTCGACGGAAAGCCGCCCATCGCCGCGACCTCGCGCGCGCAGGCGATCAGGTTGCGCGCCCGGGCGTAATAGCCGAGCCCCGCCCACTCGCTCAGCACCTCGGCATCGGCCGCGCCCGCAAGCGCCTCGATCGTCGGCCAGCGCGCGACGAACCGCTCGAATCGCGGAACGACCGTCGCCACCGTGGTCTGCTGGAGCATCACTTCGCTCAGCCAGACGCGATAGGGATCGGCGGGCGGCGCGCCCGGCGGCGCGCGCCACGGCAGCGCGCGGGCGTGGGCGTCGTAATGGCGAAGGAGCCGCGTCGCGGCACTGGCGAGCATCCCGGCCCTATGGCATGGTCGCGGGCGATGACGAAACCCCGCGCGCCCAAATCGACCCCGGCCGCCGCCGAACGCCACGGCAAGGTGCGCTCGGCGGGCGAGCTGGTCGGCGCGGTCGGCGGGGTTGCCTTCCGCCGCTTCGGCTTCGTCCAGTCGGCGGTGGTCGAGCGCTGGGCCGAGATCGTCGGCGAACGCTACGCCCGGGTGTCACTGCCCGAATCGATCCGCTTCCCGGCGGGCAAGAAGGCGGGCGGGGCGCTGACGCTGACCGTCGAGGGCGCGCACGCGCCGTTGATGCAGCACATGGCGCCGATGATCGTCGAGCGGGTCAATCGCTTCTTCGGCTACCAGGCGGTCGACCGCATCGTGTTCAGGCAGGGGCGGATCGCCCCCGCGCCGAAGCCCGCGCGCCCCGCCGCGCCGTCGCGCCCGGTCCCGGCCGACACCGCCGCCAACATCCGCGCGGTCGACGATCCCGAGCTTCGCGCGGTGCTCGAATCGCTCGCCGGCAAGCTCGCCGGGTCAAGCGGCCCGCCGGTCGCCGACGAGCCGCGCCCGGTGACCATCCCGCTGATTCGCCTGGCCGACGGCTGAGCACGGGCGGGGGGCGGGGCAGGTGCGTTTCCGGCGACTCAAGCTCAGCGGCTTCAAGAGCTTCGTCGAGCCCGCCGAACTGCGCATCGAGCCCGGGCTGACCGGGATCGTCGGCCCTAACGGCTGCGGGAAGTCGAACCTGCTCGAAGCGATTCGCTGGGTGATGGGCGAGGCCAGCGCCAAGTCGCTTCGCGGCGGCGGGATGGAGGACGTGATCTTCGCGGGCACCGCGACCCGCCCGTCGCGCGAGTTCGCCGAAGTCTCGCTGCTGATCGAACGGCCGGGCGAGGACGGTCCGCCGTCGGAAAGCGAGATCACCCGCCGGATCGAGCGCGGCGCGGGCAGCGCCTACCGGATCGACGGGCGCGACGTCCGCCAGAAGGATGTTTCGCTGCTGTTCGCCGACGCCGCGACCGGCGCCCATTCGCCCGCGCTGGTCAGCCAGGGGCGGATCGGCGCGGTGATCGCGGCCAAGCCGGTCGAGCGGCGCCAGATGCTCGAGGAAGCCGCCGGCATCTCGGGGCTCCACGCGCGCCGCAAGGACGCCGAATCGAAGCTGCGCGCCGCCGAGGCCAACCTCGACAAGCTCGCCGAGCTGATGGTCGAGCAGGAAAGCCGCGCCGCCACGCTTCGCCGGCAGGCGCGCGCCGCCGAACGCTATCGCGCGCTCAGCGAAAATATCCGGCTCGGCGAGGCGCGGCTGCTCTACGCGCGCTGGGCCGAGGCCGACCGCGCCGCCGACTCTGCGAGCGCCGAGGCCGAAGCGGCGCGGGCCACCGTCGCCGAGCTTCAGCGCGCTGTCGAGGTCGCCGAGGCGCTCCAGCAGACCGCCGCGACCGCGCTCGCGACCCGCCGCGACGAAGCGCTCGCGGCGCGCGACGCGGGGCGCACGCTCGCCCATGACCTCGCGACGGCCCGCGCGCGGCTCGACACCGTCACTCGCCGCCTCGCCGAGCTCGACCGGCTCAAGACCTCGCTAGCGAGCGAGACCGCGCGCGAGACCGCGCTCAAGGCCGACGCGGCGGCGGCGATGGCGACGCTCGACGCCGAGCGCGATGCGCTCGATGCGCGGCTCGCCGATGCCGAGACGATCGCCGCCAACCTCGCCGCCGAGCTGACCCGGGTCGAAACCGCCAGCCGCGAGGCCGAGGCGGCGCTCGCCGCCGTGCTCGCGCGCGAGGCGGCGATGCGCGCCGAACGGCGGGTGGCCGAAGCTGCGCTCGACACCGCGCGCAACCAGGCGGCGCGGGTCGAGGCCGACCGCGCCAAACTCGAGCGGCAGCGCGGCGAGATCGGCGACGGGAACGTCGAGCGCGCCGCGATGGCCGCCGCGACCGCCGAGGGCGAGACCGCCGCCGCCGACCTCGCCGCCGCCGAGACCGCGCTCGCCGAGGCCGAAGCCGCCCGCGCCGCCGCCGCCGCGCGACGCGACGAGGCCGAAAGCGCGTTCGCCGCCGCCCGCGCCGCCCATTCGGCGGCCGAGGCCGAGCGTGCCGCGCTTGCCCGTGCGCTCGATCAGGGCGGCGGCGCGGCGCTTGCCGAGCTTCGCGCCGCGCCCGGCTACGAACGCGCGCTCGCCGCCGCGCTTGGCGACGATATCGAGGCGGTGATCGGCGACCAGGGGCCGCGGCGATGGCAAGGCAGCGCGGCCGCGGCCAGCGATCCGCCGCTTGCGCTGGGGCTGCAATCGCTGCTCGACCATTCGACCGCCCCGCCTGCGCTCCGCCGCCGCCTCGCGCAAGTCGCCGTGGCCGAGGTCGACGACGGCCAGCCGCTCGCGGTCGGGCAGCGGCTCGTCACGCTGGGCGGAGTGATGCGCCGCTGGGACGGGTTCGTCAGCGAAGGCGGCGGCGCGGCGGCGGCCGAGCGCCTGCTTCGCGCCAACCGTCTCGCCGAGATCGAGCGCCAGCTGCCCGCGCTGGCGGACGCGGTGGCGAGCGCCGCCGGGACCCGCGATTCGGTCGTCGCCGCGATCGAGACCCACCGCCGCGCCGCCGAACAGGCCCGCGCCGATTCGTCCGCCGCCGAGCGCCGCGCCCGCGATTCGGCGCGTGCTGCCGACCAGGCGCAGGCCGCGCTCGACCGGCTCGAGGCGCAGCGCGCCGCGCTCGACGAGCGGGTGGCGGACCTCGCCCCGCTCGCCGAGGCGTCCGCCGCCGCCGTTCGCGCCGCCACTGCCGCGCTCGCCGCGCTGCCCGACCCCGATGCGCTCGCGTCGGAGGTGACCGCCGCGCGCGCCACCGCCGCCGAGGCGAGCGAAGCGGTCGCCGATGCCCGCGCCCGCGCCGCGACCCGCGCCCGCGAAACCGGGGCCGACCGCGAACGCCATGCCGCCGCCGCGCGCGAGAAGGGCGAGTGGCGTAGTCGCGCGCTCGCCGCCGAACAGCGGCTGGCCGAGACCGCGGGCCGCGCGATGGCGCTCGAGGACGAGCAGGAGGAGCTGGCCGACGAGCCCGAGCGCCACCGCGCGGCGATCGAGCGGATCGAGCGCGAGTCGCAGGCCAGCGACGCCCAGCTTGCCGCCGCTACCGCCGCCGAGCGCGAGGCGAACGAGGCGGTCGCGATCGCGCAGGCGGCGCTGCGCCAGGCCGCCGAGGCCTTCGCGCAGGCGCGCGAAGCGCGGGCCGGGGCGGTCGCGCGCGCCGAAGCGCAGGTCGCCCGCCGGCAGGAATTCGCGCGCCAGTGCGGCGAGGCGTTCGAATGCCCGCCCCCGCTGCTTCCCGACCGGATCGGCTTCGACCCCGATGCGCGGCCCGATCCGGAGGCCGAGCGCGAGACGCTCGAGCGGCTGACGGCCGAACGCGAGCGGATCGGCCCGGTCAACCTTGTCGCCGAACAGGAACTGGCCGAGCTCGATTCGGCGCGGACCGAGGCGACCGCCGAACGCGACGAGCTGGTACAGGCGATTCACCGGCTGCGCGGGTCGATCGGCAGCCTCAACCGCGAGGGACGGGTCCGCCTGCTCGACGCGTTCGAGAAAGTCGACGCGCACTTCCGCTCGCTGTTCACGACCCTGTTCAACGGCGGGCAGGCGCATCTTGAACTGGTCGAAAGCGACGACCCGCTCGAAGCGGGGCTCGAAATCATGGCGCAGCCACCGGGCAAGCGGCTCCAGTCGCTCACCCTGCTGTCGGGTGGCGAGCAGGCGTTGACCGCGGTTGCGCTGATCTTCGGACTGTTCCTCACCAATCCCGCGCCGATCTGCGTGCTCGACGAGGTCGACGCGCCGCTCGACGACGCCAACGTCGATCGCTTTTGCGACCTGCTCGCGCGGATGAGCGGGGAGACCGACACCCGCTATCTGATCGTCACCCACAATGCGGTGACGATGGCGCGGATGCACCGCCTCTATGGGGTGACGATGATCGAGCAGGGGGTCAGTCGGCTGGTGTCGGTCGATCTCGGCGGCGCGGAGGAACTGCTCGCGGCGGAATGACATTCGCTATTGCGAATGACTATCAATAACAGTATTACCGAGCGAACACTCACTTCGCAGGTCTCTTCATGCGTCGCGCCGCTCGCGCCCTCACGTACTTCGTCACTGTCTCCGCCCTCGTAACGCCCGCGTTCGCCGCGGACTTGGACGAGGCGGACGAGCCGATCGTCGTCACCGCGCAGCGCAAGCTTCCCGCGATCCGCAGCGCGACCAAGACCGACACGCCGCTCCGCAACGTGCCGCAGGCAGTCGCCATCGTCGGGCGCGACACGATCGACGACCGGGCGATGACTTCGATCGTCGACGTGCTCCGCACCGTTCCCGGTGCCGCGGTCGCGTCGGGCGAAGGCAACCGCGACCAGATCATCCTTCGCGGCCAGAACAGCACTGCCGACTTCTTCGTCGACGGGATTCGCGACGACGCCCAATATTTCCGCCCGCTCTACAACCTCGAGCGAGTCGAGGTGCTGAAGGGCCCCAACGCGATGATCTTCGGGCGCGGCGGCGGGGGCGGGATCGTCAACCGCGTGACCAAGCGCGCCGACGGCAAGCGCGGGGTCGGCGGGGCGCTGTCCGCCGACGCGTTCGGCGATCTCGCCGCGTCGGTCGACCTCGCCGCCCCGCTCTCGCCCCGCCTCGACGCGCGCGTTAACGCTTTCGCCGAGCGTCTCGACAGCTATCGTGACGACGTCGACGGGTACCGATGGGCGGTCAACCCCACGCTCGGCTGGCAGCCGGGCGAATCGACCCGCCTCGATCTGTCGATCGAGCGCGTCCACGACCGTCGCACCGCCGATCGCGGCATCCCGTCGCAGGGCGGCCGACCGCTCGGCGGCGCGCGCGACCGCTTTTTCGGCGACGTCCGGGTCAACCGCGCCGCGTTCGACGGCACCAGCGCCGATGCCGTGCTCGACCGAGCGCTCGGCGCGGTCCGCTGGACGGTTCGCGGTCGCCTGTCGGACATCGACAAAAGCTACGCCAACGCGCTCGCCGCAACCGCGGTCGGCGCCGACGGCCGGGTCGGGATGGAAGCCTATCGAAGCACGGTCCATCGACGCGCCGCCTTCGTGCAGAACGATCTCGTCGCAAAGCTTGAGACCGGCCCGGTCCGCCACACGCTGCTCGTCGGCGCCGACATCGGCGTCCAGCGCACCGACGCCGACCGCCAGCAGGGATTCTTCGACGCCGCCGGCACCGTCCAGCGCCTCTACGTCGATGCCGCCTCGGCCGACCGGCTTCCCGCCATCACCTTCCGCGATTCGCCGCTTCGCCGCGCGACCGACGCCCGCACCCGCGCGACCGCGACCGGGCTCTACGTCCAGGACCAGGTCGAGATCGGCGAGCATCTCCAGCTCGTCGCCGGACTTCGCCGCGACTGGTTCCGCCTCGCCTATGCCGACCGCCTGTCGTCGCTTCGCTTGACCCGGACCGACCGCAACTGGTCGCCCCGACTCGGGCTGGTGGTCAAGCCGGTCGCCGCGTTGTCGCTTTACGCCAGCTGGTCGAAGAGTTTCCTTCCCCAATCGGGCGACCAGTTCGCCTCGCTGACCGCCACCACCGCCGCGCTCGCCCCCGAAAAATTCCTCAACCGCGAGGTCGGGGCGAAGTGGGCGGCGACCCCGGCGCTCGACCTCACCCTCGCCGCCTATCTGCTCGACCGCACCAACACCCGCGCGACCGACCCGGCGACCAACTTGACGGTGCTGACTGGTGCGCAGCGCTCGAAGGGGATCGAGGCCAGCGCCGACGGACGATTCGGCCGCCTCACGCTGAACGCCAGCGCCGCGCTCCAGTCCGCGAAGATCAGCCGGATGACCGCTGCCGCCCCGGCGGGGCGCTGGGTCGCCGGCGTACCCGCTTTCACCGGTTCGCTGTGGGGTCGTTACCAGTTGAACGATCGCTTCGGCCTCGGCGCCGGCCTGTACCACCAGTCCAAAGGCTACGCCTCGATCTCGAACGCCGTCGTCGTCCCCGCCTTCACCCGGATCGATGCCGCCGCCTTCGTCAAGCTGACCGACCGGATCGAGGCGCAGGTGAATGTCGAGAATGTGGCGAACAAATATTACATCGGCCTCGCCAACAGCGACAACAATCTCACCCCCGGCGCACCGCGTTCGGTCAAGGCGACCCTCCGCGTCGGGCTTTAGGCGGCGAGCGCTTCGGCCCAGTCGCGGATGCGCTTGAGGTCGTCGACGAACTTCACCCGCTCGGCCTTGCGCGCCGCCTCGTCGGGCAGGCGCAGCAGGAAGCTCGGGTGGACCGTCACCCACGCTTCGCTGCCGTCGGGCAGCCGCTGCGCCTCACCGCGCAGCTTGCCGATCGTCACCGCCTTGCCGAACAGGCTGCGCGCCGCGGTGCCGCCCAGCGCGACGGTCAGCGCGGGGACGATCAGCCCGCGTTCCCTGTCGACCCACCAGCGGCACGCCTCGATCTCGTCGGCGCCGGGCGACTGGTGGATCCGCCGCTTGCCGCGAAGCACGAACTTGAAATGCTTGACCGCGTTGGTGACGTAGGTCGTCTCGCGCGCGATCCCCGCCTCGGCCAGCGCGGCGTTGAACACTTCGCCCGCCGGCCCGACGAACGGGCGACCGGCGAGGTCCTCCTGGTCGCCCGGTTGCTCGCCGACGAACAATATCCGCGCGTCGAGTGGGCCTTCGCCGAACACCGTCTGGGTCGCGTGGCAGTGAAGATCGCAGCGGGTGCAGCCGAGCGCCTCGGTCTTTAGCGCCGCCCAGCTCGCCGCGAGGTTGCCGCCGCCCCCGGCCATAGGCACAAAATCGGGGGTGGGGACGCGGCTGGGCATCGACTGGCTCCGTTCGATCATCTCGATCTCGCGCGCCCGCGCCCCCGCCAGCAGCGGCGCGACCAGCGCGGTCTCGGGCATGTTCGCCCAATATTTCTTGGGCATTTCCTTCAGCATCGCCTTCACCTTGACCCGCGCCGGGTTGAAGATGCTGGCGTAATAGGTCTTCCACGTCTCCTCGACCGGGTCGCCCGCGGGCGCCTCGGCCCGGGTCGCGCCCGGACCTTCGCGAAGCGTCTCGCCGTCCCAGTGGATCGACAGCTCGGGCGTCAGGATCGACCAGCGCATCGTCGTGAAGCGCCGCACGAAGAAGCCCGCTTCGCGCCGGACGATATGGTTGTCGGGCTCGAACCAGGCGACGAAGCGCGTTCCGTCGCCATCCTCGACCTCACGGAAGCGGACGAAGGCGTGCATCTTGTGCGCGTCGCGCCGCACCTCCTTGGCCATCCCTTCGAGCCGGTCGAGCAGCGGGTCGGCCCGATCCTCCATCGCCCGCCGATTGGCGCGCAGCTTGAGCAGCATCGCGTAGAGCAAGGCGAATCGCTCGGGATCGCGGTGGCAGATCGCCGCCTTGGCGAGACTGATGAAATCGCGCGGCACCGCGAAGCTGCCTGCCGCGAGAGCGGCTCGCGCGGGGGGCGGGGGCGGGGCGCCCTGCCCGAACAGGTCGCCGTCCTCGCCCTCGACTTCCCACACGATCGCCGACGGCGGAACCCCGGCCTCGGCGAGCCCGCGCGCCGCGTCGCGCCAGCCCTCGAAATCGTCGGGGGCCGACAGCGACACGCGGAACGCGTCGATCATCGGCCCTTCCTTCAGCACGGGCCGGGTCCCGACATCAGCCGATATGCTCGGCGATCTTGTCGTCCTTGCCCGCTTCCTGCCGCTCGACTTCCTCGGGCTTGAGCTCGTTGAACGCATCGCGCATTTCGACCGCGCGCTCCTCGCCGATGTCCTTCAGCGCATCGGGGAAGATCGTCTCTTCCTCTTCCTTCAGATGGTCGAGATAGGTCTTCTTGAGCGCCTTGAAATTCGCCAGCCAGGCCGGCGAGTCATAGGGCGTGTCGGCAACTTTCTTCGCCGCGTCGTCGATCTCGTGATGGTCGGCCGCCGCGTGCCGCGCATATTCGCGCATGTCGACCTCGCTCATCAGCTGCGAATAAAGCACGACCTCCTCGCTTGACGCGTGCGCCTTGATGTCGATCCGGAACGTTTCGAACAGCTCGCGCCGCTCGGGGGTGTCGCCGCTCGTATTCTCGATCCGTTCGATCCAGTTGCGCTGCCGGTCGTGATCGACTTTCAGCCGCTCGAAGATGTCTTTCGCCGCCATTTTCCCTGTTCCTTTCGCCCGACCAACGACTCAGGCGGCAAAGAGTTCGAGCTGGTCGGCGCGCGGCTTGACGAGCAGGCGAAGGTCGGCGCGATCGGTGAGCAGCGTCGGGCGCCAGTCGGCGGTGACGATGAACGGCCGCACCTTGGCGACGCTGACCGTCAGCCGCGCCACGTCGTCGAGCGTGATCGCCCGCCACCGCCGGCTTTTCAGGATCCGCCCGACCGCCTTGGTTCCCAGCCCCGGCACGCGCAGCAGCTGCTCGCGCGGCGCCTTGTTGACGTCGACCGGGAAGCTCTCGCGAAACTTGAGCGCCCATGCCAGCTTGGGGTCGATGTCGAGCGGAAGCATTCCGTCCTCGGTCGCGGCGACCACTTCCTTCGGCTTGAACCCGTAGAAGCGCATCAGCCAGTCGGACTGGTACAGCCGGTGCTCGCGCATCAGCGGCGGCCGCTTCAACGGTAGCACCGCGCTCGCGTCGGGGATCGGCGAAAAGGCGCTGTAATAGACGCGGCGCAGGGAGAATCGGTCGTAAAGCTGGCTCGCCCGGGTGACGATCGCCCCGTCGTCGGCGGCGTCGGCCCCGACGATCATCTGGGTCGACTGGCCCGCCGGGGCGAAGCGCGGCGCGCTCCTGTACTTCTTGCGCGCGTCCTTTCCGTCTTCGATCGCCCCCTTCATGTCCTTCATCGCGCCCTCGATCTGCGGCGCGCTCTTTTCGGGCGCGAGATCGGTCAGCCCGCGTGTCGTCGGGAGCTCGACGTTGATCGACACGCGGTCGGCATAGAGCCCCGCCTGCCGCACCAGCTCGGGATCGGCATCGGGGATCGTCTTCAGATGGATATAGCCGCGAAAATCGTGGACCTCGCGAAGCTGGCGCGCGACCTCGACCAGCTGCTCCATCGTGTAGTTCGACGAAGCGATGATCCCCGACGAGAGGAACAGCCCCTCGATATAGTTGCGCTTGTAGAAGGCGAGGGTGAGGTGGACGACCTCCTCGACCGTGAACCGCGCGCGCCGCACGTTCGAGCTCTTGCGATTGATGCAATAATGGCAGTCGAAAATGCAGCTGTTGGTCAGCAGTATCTTCAGCAGCGAGATGCACCGCCCGTCGGGCGCATAGGCGTGGCAGATGCCCATCCCCTCGGTCGAGCCGATCCCCTTGCCGCCCCTGCTGTCGCGCTTCGACGTCCCCGACGAGGCGCACGACGCGTCATATTTCGCCGCGTCGGCGAGAATCGCCAGCTTCTCACGTGTGTCGAGTTGCGCCATAAGTTCACATTATGTTCTCAGCGCGACGAGTCAAGAAGCGTCGCGATTCCAGCGGCTTGGTCGTCGATCGCCAAGCGGTTTGCTCGGACGGGGCGGCAGGTCTAGCCTGCTCTCGTCAAAGGGGGAGACAATTGGATGCGCCGTTCGCTGTTCATCGCCGCGCTGCTCTGCGCCGCCATCGCCGCACCGGCGACCGCGCTCGCCGGTCCGCCGCAGGACTTCCAGAAGCTCGAGGCCGACTATTGGGCCAACTGGCTGCGCAACAACCCGGTGCAGGCCTCCTACCTAGGGGTCGACAGCTATTCCGACCAGCTTAACGACGCGTCGCGGGCCGGGGCGCGGCGGCAGGTCGGCGAAGCGAAGGCGTTCCTCGCCCGGCTCGACGCGATCGACCGGCAACGCCTGTCGCCCGCCGACCAGGCCAATTACGACATATTGCGGTTCACCCTCGTCGCCGCGGTCGAGGGCGGCGACTTCGGCAGCAACTATATCGACTATTCGGCCGGCGGCACGCTGTTCGACAATCTCGCCGATTATCTGACCAACCTGCCGCTGCACGGCGAGGCGGACTATCGCGCCTATCTCTCGCGGCTCGCCAAGGTCGGGCCGGCGCTTCGCACCGCCGATGCCGAGGCGGTCGCGGTCGCGAAAAGAGGCTGGGCGCGTCCCTGCTCGACGCTTGGCCCGCTCGACATGGCGATGGCCAAGGTCCCCGACGCCGATCCCGCCCGCTCGGCCTATTACGAGCCCTTCGCCAAGCCCGGCCCCGCCGGAATCGCCCCCGCGGCCTGGGCGGCGATGCAGGCGCAGGCCAGGGCGACGATCGCCGGCTCGGTCAATCCCGCGATCCTCGCCAGCGAGGCCGATTACCGCAGCGTGTTCAAGCCGCTCTGCCTCAAGAGCGATTCGATGTCGGCGCTGCCCGACGGCAAGGCCAACTACGCCTTCCTCGTCCGCTACCACACCACCACCGACCGGACGCCCGACGAGATCCACGCGCTCGGCCTGTCCGAGGTCGCGCGGATCCGCGCGGAGATGGACGCGCTGGCGCTGAAGTCGGGCTTTCCGAACCGCCAGGCGATGATCGCCGACATGAAGACCAACCCCGCCTATTTCGCCAAGACCCCCGACGAGCTGATGGCGGCGGCCAGTCGCATGGCCAAGATCCTCGACGGCAAGATGCCGACGCTGTTCGGCAAGCTTCCCCGGCTGCCCTATGGCGTGCGGGAAATCCCCGCGGCGACCGCGCCCGGCCAGACCACCGCCTACTACAACCCGGGCAGCCCGGCCGCGGGCATCGCCGGCACCTATTATGTCAACACCTCGAAGCTCGACCAGCGACCGCTGTGGGAACTTCCCGCGCTGACCAGCCACGAAGCGGTCCCCGGCCACCATCACCAGATCGCGCTCCAGCAGGAGATGGACGTCCCCGCGTGGCGGCAGAACCTGTCGGGCTTCACCGCCTTCGTCGAGGGCTGGGGGCTCTATTCGGAACGGCTCGGGCTCGACACCGGCATCTACGACACGCCGCAAAAGGACATGGGCCGCCTCAGCTACGAGATGTGGCGCGCCTGCCGGCTGGTGGTCGATACCGGGATCCACGCCATGGGCTGGACCAAGGCGCAGGCGGTGGCGTTCATGAAGGAAAACAGCGCGCTGACCGACGCCAACATCGACGCCGAGGTCAATCGCTACATCTCCACCCCGGGGCAGGCGCTCGCCTACAAGATCGGCGAACTGAAGTTCCGCGAGATGCGCGCGCTGGCCGAACGGACGCTCGGCGCGCGGTTCGACCTCAAGGCGTTCCACGACGCGCTGCTATCCGACGGGCCCGAGCCGGTCGATGTCGTCGACCGCCGGATGCGCGCCTGGATCGCCGCGCAGCCGCGCTGATCAGCCGAGCACGCGGCGCATCGGCCGGATCGCGACGATCATCATCGCCACCGCGACGAGGCCGATCGCCGCGTCGAGCGCCCAGAAGGTCGCCGGGCTCATCCGGTCGAACGTGCTGCCGACATAGCCGAGCAGCACGTTGCCCGCGAACAGCGACAGGAAGCAGCCGCCCATCAGCGTCGAGCGGAGCTTCGCGGGCGCGCGCGACGCGATCAGCTCGAGCGTCAGCGGCCAATAGTACATGAAGGCCAGCCCGCCGAGGAACCACGCCCCGACCAGCCAGCCGACCCCGACCTTGCCGCCCCCCGCCGCGGCGATCCCGGCGACCAGCACCAGCGGCGCGGCGGTATTGATCAGCGCGCCGATCGTCACCTTCATCAGGCTGTCGGGCTCGCGGCCCGCCCGCGCCTGCCGCGCCCACAGCGCGATCAGCACCGGCGCGACGAGGATGCTGGCGAAGGAGTCGATCGAGTTGAACCACGCCGCGGGCACGTCGCCGAGCGGCGTCGCGAGGTCGCCCGCCTGCTCGACCCACACCACCCCGACATTGCTCAGCTGGTAATAGGCCATCGCGATCGGCACGTTGACGAGGATCAGGAATAGTAGCGCCCACACGCGCTGTCGCTCTCCGCCGGTCAGCGGCGCGTCGGCACTCTCTTCGGCGATCACTTCCTTGCCGCGCAGATGCTTCTGCCCGGTCGCGTAGACGACCAGCGCGACGACCATCAGCACCGCCGCGCAGGCGAACCCCGCGTGCCAGCCATAGGCCTGCGCCAGCGCCCCGGTGACCAGCGGCCCGGCGGTCGCCCCGACGTTGATCCCGGTCGAAAAGATGGTGAAGCCGCGTGCGCGCCGGCTTTCCGCTTCGGGCGGATAGAGCGGCCCGACCTGCGCCGAGATATTGCCCTTGAGGCAGCCCGAGCCGAGGATCAGCAGCAGCAGCGCGACCAGGAAGGTCGCCGCGAACGACATCAGCAAATGCCCCGCCACCATCAGCAGCGCGCCGAGCATCACCGTCCGCCGCGCCCCGAGCAGCCGGTCGGCGACCCAGCCCCCGATCAGCGGGGTGAAATAGACCAGCCCCGAATACCAGCCGTAAATCAGCGAGGCGAACGCCTGGTCGCTCATCCCGCCGCGATAGTCGAGCAGCCGGCGAAGCGCGCCGAGCCCGATCACCTGCTCGGCGGTGCCGGGCAGCAGCAGCTGGTGCACCATGTAGAGCACCAGCAGCGCCTTCATCCCGTAGAAGGAAAAGCGCTCGGCCAGCTCGGTCCCGGCGAGCACCGCCAGCCCGCGCGGATGCCCCTTCTGGGTGCCGTCCGCCGCGCTCATTCGGGCAGCGGCTCGGCGGCGCCCGCGACCATCCGGTCGCTGACCAGCAGCTTGAACAGCACGAAGGCGACCAGCCCGACCGCCGCGCTGGCCGCGTGGAGCAGCCAGAACTGGGTGGTCGGCATCGTCGTGAACCACTCGCCGACGATCCCCACGATCTTGTTGGCGAGGAAGAAGGCGAGATAATAGATGCCGATCACCGTCGAATTGATCGCGCGCGGGGCGATCTTCGAGAATAGCGCGAGGCTGACCGGCAGGATGTTGGCGAAGCCGATCGCGTTGACGAAATGGAACATCAGCGGCCAAAACAGCCCGACCTTGCCCCCCGGCCCCGCGGTCGCCGCCGCCATGTACAGGCACAGCCCGCCGCCGATGGTGAAGAAGCTGCCGATGATCATCTTGCCCAGCTCGTCGGGCTCGCGCCCGGTCCGGCTCGCGCGCCACTTCCAGAACGCCGCCACCGCGACCAGCATCCCGAAGCTTAGCGCCGCGTCGATGGTGATCATCCAGCTCGACGGGATCGACAGGCCTCCGACGCGCAGGTCGAAGCTCTTGTCGGCCCACACCAGATAGGCGTTGAAGATCTGCTGGTTGGTCAAGAGGCCAATCGCCATCGCCGGGACCAGCAGCACCAGCGCCAGCACCCGCGGCCAGTCGCCCGGCCCCATCCTCTCGCGCGCCGCGCCACCCTTCGAGGCCGGCGCATTGTCGGGCAAATAGGGCGTGCCCTTCAAGAACAGCAGCAGCCCGGCGACCATCACCACGCCCGCGCAGCCGAAGCCCCAGTGCCAGCCGACCTTCTGCCCCAGCGTGCCGCTGATCAGCGGGGCGATAATCACGCTCACGTTGATCGCGATGTAGAAGATCTGGAACGCCATCGCGCGCCTCAGGTCGCTCGGCTTGTACAGCGCGCCGACCTGGCTCGCGATATTGCCCTTGAACAGCCCGACCCCGACGATAAGCGACACGAGCGCGAGCAGGAACAGATGCTCGAACGCCATCAGGAAATGGCCGAGCGCCATGATCGCCCCGCCAGCGATCAGCGCCGCGCGCCGCCCGATGAAGCGGTCGGCGACGATCCCGCCGAGGATCGGGGTCAGATAGACGAGACTGGTATAGTCCCCGAAGATCGCCGAGCTGAGCGGCTGCCCGCCAAGCCCCGGATAGTGCCACCCGCGAAGCCAGCCGAGCCCGACGACGCCTTCGACATGGCCGGGAAGCAGCAGGTAGTTGACCATGTAGAGCGTCAGCAGCGTCTGCATGGAATAGTAGGAAAACCGCTCGCACCCCTCGACGAACGAGAGATAGCCGAGCCCCTTGGGATGCCCCAGGAACGCGCGGTCGTTGGGATCGCCCCGCTCGAAGTCGGGGGTCGCCTCGGCGACGCTCAACCCGCTCGGGCCCTACTTGCCGAGATCGGGGGTCTGCGCCTGCTGCTCTTCCTGCCGTTCCTTCTTGGAATTGCGGATCAGCTGGGTCAGGCAGCCGGTGTAGCCCCCCGGACCGACCGGCGAGCAGCTGTTGATCCCGGTCGCGCCCATCGTCTGGATCTGGGTCGCCTTGCTCGCCCAGGCCTCGCGTTCCTGCCGGGTGCCGTTGGGGCGCAGCTTCTCGGGGATGCGGTAGCGCTCGCCCTCGGGCTTGCGCGCGCAGACCACGACATTGTCGTCGGTCGATCGCGGGCACGGGTCGTTGCCGTAGACGATGATCTCGCTGACCTTGCCGGCGCTCTGCGCGGCGACCGGGACGGGGGCGAACGCGCCCGCCAGCACGGCGACGGAAACAAGGGCTTGGGAAATTTTCATCCTGAACGTCCTTCCTGTCACGGCGACCAGCGTCTGGACCGCCGCCATGGTTCCTTAAATCCGCTTCGACAGCGCGATCGCCACCCGGCATCCGGCGCGGATCGCCCCGGTGAGCAGCGGATAGCCCGGCGTGTCGGTCGCCCCGTGCGCGCGCGCCGTGTCGCGATGTTCGACTTCCTCGGCGCGGAACTCGGCGACGTCGCGCGCCAGCTCGCCGTCGCTCTCGCCGATCGCCTCGAGCTGCTCGCCGTAATGGCGGTCGATCTCGGTCTCGATCGCGTCGGTGCAGGCCATCGCCGCGCGTTCGCCCAGCAGCGCGGTCGCCGCGCCCAGCGCGAAGCCGCCGACGTGCCACAGCGGCTGGAGCAGGGTCGGGCGCACCCGCCGCTCGGCCATCAGCTGGTTGAACCGGTCGAGGTGGCGCTGTTCCTGCGCCGCCATCCGCGCGACCTCGTGCGCGGCCGGGGAATTCTGGCGAAGCACCGCGAGCTGCCCGGCATAGATTCGCGCCGCGCCATATTCGCCCGCCTGGTCGACGCGGATCATTGAATCGGTATCGACCGCGGGGTCGCCCGGACGCCAGTTCATGCGCGCTTGCCCTTCGCCAGCAGCGCGCCGATCGCGATCGCCCCGCCGATCGAGAAGATCGCGTTGAACGCCGCCAGCGACAGGCCGAACAGCGACCATTGGACCTGGTCGCACATCACCACCTTGGTGTGGAGGATCTCGTCGAGCGTCCGCGCGCCGTTGCCGGTGCACTGGGTCGGCCCTTCCCACCAGTGCTGCTCGACTCCGACGTGGTAGACGCCGATCAGCCCCGACACCGCGATTGCAATCGCCGCGAGCGCGACGAAGGCGCGGGTCCGCCCCGAGGCCGTCGGCGCGGTGAACGCCAGCGCGGCCAGCAGGATCGCCGCGATATGCGGATAGCGCTGCCACCAGCACATCTCGCACGGCACCAGCCCGCCGACATATTGGCTGAGCAGCGCACCGCCGAGCAGCGCCACCGGCACCAGCAGCGCCAGCAGCCGCGCGTTGCGCAGCGCCAGCGAACTGCGGCTCGCGGGCGGCGCCAGCATCAGTTCGACGCCACCTTCGCCGCCTTGCGCGGCGCGGACCTGGCGGGCGCGGGCGGGGCGAGCCGCATCAGCGTCTTCATCGCATAATCGAGCTGGTAATCGTCGATTCCCTGCTTCTTCAGCTCGGCGGCGGTGACGGTGAAGCGCGGGTCGGCGGTCGGGTCGGCCTCCAGCACGTCGTCCTTGACCTGGCTCTGGTTGACGAGGTGGCGGCGAAGGTCCGCCTCGCGCAGCTTGGGCCGGAACTTGTAGTCGGGATCGCTGAGCTGCGGGACGACGATGTCGGGCTCGATCCCGCCCGCCTGCACCGACCGGCCCGACGGCGTGTAGTAGCGCGCGGTGGTCAGCCGCAGCGCCGAGTTCGGCCCGGTCTGGACGACCGTCTGCACCGATCCCTTGCCGAAGCTGCGCTCGCCCATGATCAGCGCACGGCGATGGTCCTGAAGCGCCCCGGCGACGATCTCGGCGGCCGAGGCGGTGCCCGCGTCGACCAGCACGATGATCGGCTTGCCATGCGCCAGGTCGCCCGGCTTGGCGTAGAAACGCTCGATGTCGGTCGGGTCGCGCCCGCGTTCGCTGACCACCTCGCCGCCGTCGAGGAAGTCGTCGCTGACCTCGATCGCCTGGTCGAGCAGCCCGCCCGGGTCGCTGCGCATGTCGATGATGTAGCCGAGCGGCTTGCCCCCGGTCGCCTTGTCGATCTCGGCCAGCGCCTGGCGCGTCATCTCGCCGGTGTTGGCGGCGAAGCTGTTGATGTCGATGATGCCGATGCCGTCCTTGACCTTCCACTTGACCGGGCGAAGGACGATCTTTTCGCGCACCATGGTGAAGTCGATCGGCTTGTCGCGGCCGGGGCGGACGATGGTCAGCGTGACCTTGCTGCCCGGCGGACCCTTCAGCTTCTCGGCCGCCTCGTCGATCGTGTAGCCATAGAGGAACTGGCCGTTGACGTGGGTGATGTAATCGCCCGCCTTGATCCCCGCGCGCCACGCGGGGGTGTCCTCGGTCGGCGCGACCACCTTGATCGCCCCGTCCTCGGCCGAGATGGTGATCCCCAGCCCGCCGTAATTGCCGTCGGTGGTCGCCTTCAGCTGCGTATATTCGCTGCCTTCCTCATAGGCCGAGTGCGGGTCGAGCGCCGCGAGCATCCCGTCGATCGCGCCCTTGATCAGCGTATGGTCGTCGACCTTGTCGACATAGTTGGCGCGCACCCGCTCGAACACGCTCATGAACGTCTCGAGCTCCTTGTAGGTATTGGTGTCCGCCGCCACCACCTGCTCGGTCGAGATCGGGATCATGGCGAGCGCGCCGACCAGCGCGAGCGGGGGAAGATACTTGGCGAAACGGGTCATCGAGATGAAGTCCTGTGGGAGGCGTCGAGGTCGATCCTAGCGGGTCTCGCGGCCATTGGACAGCGCCGCAGATGAACCTGCGATGAGGGCAGGGCTGACGATCGTCCCGCCGTGGCGCAGCTCGACCTCAAGCGGCCCGAGCGCGCGGCCGAGCGGCTGGCCGCGAGTCACGCTCGCCCCGCGCGGAAGCTCGGTCGCCACCCCGATCAGCAGGCTTCGCCAGCCGCCCCCATGGTCGATGATCACCAGCCCATCAGTCGCCCGATAGGGCCCCGCGAACAGGATGTGCCCGTCTGCGGGCGCGATCACCGCCGCCCCGCGCGCGGTCGCCAGCCGGACCCCGCGCGCGACCACCCCCGACCGGTCGACCGCGCCCAGCCCCTGCTCGACCGGCGCGTCGGCGGGCAGCGAATAGGCCATCGGCGGCACCGGCGCGGCGACGCTGCCGGGCCGGGCGGGGGCGAAGTCGGTGGCCGCGAGCGGCTGGGCGAGCCGCCGCGCCGCCGCCGCCGCCGCCGCCTCGCTGCCCAGCGCGCCGACCGACTCGCCCGCCGCCAGCACCCGGTCCTCGGCGCCGAACGCCTGCCCGCCGAGCCGCGCGGCGCGCTGCTCGCTCTGTCGCTCGAGCGCCGCGAACGCCGCCTTCTTCGCGGTCAGCGCGGCGATGTTCGCCGCCAGTTTCTGCTTGGCGTTCGCTGCCGCCGCCGCCGCGTCGCGCCCGCGCGCGACCTCGGCGCGCAGCCCCGCGCTCTTCGTGGCGATCCACGGCATGGTCGCGTCGATCATCGCGCGAAGCCGCACCATCTCCTCGGGCGAACGGTCACCCGCCAGCGCGAGCAGCGGCGGGCGTCGCCCCATCGTCGCCACCCCGGCGAGCAGCGCGGCGAGCGGCGCGCGCTGCGCCCGCAGCTGCGCGCGGCTGGCGTCGAGCGCGGCATCGGCCTCCTCGACCCCCGCCTGCGCCGCCGAAATCCGCGCTTCCGCCGCCTCGATTTCGGCCGCCGCGGCGCGTTGTCCGGCGGCCAGCCGCGCCGCCTCGTCGCCCGCGCGCGTTGCCGCCTCGCCCAGCGCTTTCGCGCGCGCCTCGGCCTGAGCCGCCTCGGCCTCGGCCGCCGCCAGCCGCTGGTCGACCCCGGGCGGAGCGAGGGCGCTCGACGCCGCGGCGAAGGCCAGCGGGATGGCGAGGAGCGCAAGCGCCGCCTTCACTCACCCCTCCCGGTGATAGGGATGACCGGCAAGGATCGAGGTCGCGCGGAACAGCTGCTCGGCAAGCATCGCGCGGACCAGCAGGTGCGGCCAGGTCGCCGGGCCGAACGACAGCAGCAGGTCCGCCTCCTCGCGCCGCGTCGCCTCGTGCCCGTCGGCCGCGCCGATCCAGAAACGCGCCTCGCGCTTGCCCGAATCGCGCCATTTTTCGAGCTTCGCGGCGAACGCCGACGACGCCAGCGCCACGCCGCGCTCGTCGAGCACGATGTTGACCTCGCCCCCGCCCGCCGCGGGCAGGTTGCCGCCGCGCTCGGGCAGCTCGGTCAGCTTCACCGGCCACGCGATCCGCTTGAGGTAGCGCTCGGTCAGCTCGGCCTCGCTCGACCGCCCGATCTTGCCACGCGCGACGATGTGCAGCGTCATCATGGCGAAATAGCGACTTGGGCGGCGGCAGCGCTCGCGGCAGCCTCGGCGATGATCGCCGCGCGCGCCTTTTCGTCGGCGATCCCCTTGGTCATCACCGCGATCACGAAGCGCCGCCCGCCGGGCAGGGTGACGATGCCGACATCGTCGCTGACCCCGCGCAGCGTTCCCGTCTTGTGCTGAACCTTGCTCCCCGCCGGAAGCCGCTTGGCCAGCCGGTCCTTCCCGGTCCGAGTGCGCGACAGCACGTCGAGGAGGAAGGCGCGGCACTTCGCCGACACCAGCTCGCCCCGGTCGAGCCGCGCCAGCAGCCGCGCCATGCCCAGCGGACTCGCCTGGTCGCGCGGGTCGGCCGCCAGCCGCGCCGCCGCCTCGTCCTGCTGAGCCTCGGTCAGCGCGGGGAGCGCGTCGGCATCGCGCAGCGACTGGACCGCGCTCGCCCCGGGGGTGCGCGGCAGCCCCATGTCGTCGATCAGGAGGTCGCCGATGTCGCGGTCGACGTGGATCCCGGTCACCCGGTGCGCGTCGAGCCAGCGCTGCACCGCGACCGGCCCGCCGACCTCGGCGAACAGCAGGTCGGCGGCGCTGTTGTCGCTCTGGGTCAGCATGAACTCGAACCAGTTCGCCGCCGACAGCTTCACCCCGGGGTGAAGCGCAATCTCGGTGAAACCGTCGCTGTGGCGGAAGCGGTCGGGCAGCTCGATCTCGGTGTCGAGCGATTTTCGCCCGGCATCGACCATCGACAAATAGGTCAGGGCGACCGCCAGCTTGACCGTGCTCGCCATCGGGAAACGCTCGTCGCCGTGGACCGCGGTCTCGCGCCCGGTGGCAAGGTCGATCACCGCGATCCCGACGCGCCCCGCCGGGACGCTCGCGACCTGTTCGAGAGTCGGCGCGGGCGCGGGGGCGGGCGCCTGGGCGGCGAGGGGGGAGGAAAGGAGAAGCGCCGCGAGCGCGGCACCCGCCAGCCTACGCACCGTCGATCCCGGCCTTGGGCGCGGCGGCGGGCGTGTCGCTGTCGAACGCCCACATCCGCTCGAGGTTGTAGAAGGTCCGCACCTCGGGCCGGAACAGGTGGACGATGACGTCGTCGGCGTCGATCAGCACCCAGTCGGCGGTCGGCAGCCCCTCGATCCGCACCGGGCGCCCGAACTCGGCCTTGATCTTTTCGGCCAGCTTGGTCGCCATCGACGCGACCTGCCGGGTCGAGGTGCCGCTGGCGATCACCATGTGATCGGCGATCGACGACTTCCCGGCCAGCGGGATGGTCACCATCTCGACCGCCTTGTCGTCGTCGAGGCTCTTGAGCACGAGGTCGTGGAGCGCCTCGACGTCGACCGGCTTGCGGTCGGTCGCGGACGCGGGAGAAGAGGGGGCCAAAGTCATTCCTGGTTGGAGCTGAGAGAACGGGGGTCGGTGAACCGGCGATGCCAGTCGGGATCGAGCGCGCGCAGGCGGGTGGCGGAATGATGGTCGGGGGGCAGGCGAAGGAAGGTAATCGCCGGGATGCTCCACTCGGTCCAGTCTCTCGCCATGGCCGCGGGCCGGACGAACCACCGCAACCAGCCCATCGCGCGCGCCGCGCGGGCCGGCCCATCATAGCCCGGCCGCGACAGCACGGCAATCGGCACCAGCCGCGCGAGCCGCCGCCAGTCCTTCCAGCGATGAATTTCGGTCACAGTATCGGCCCCCATCAGCCACATGAAGCGGTCGTTCGGGTAGCGGCGGCGAAGCGCCTCGATCGTGTCGACGGTGTAGCGCGTGCCCGCGCGCGTTTCGAAATCGCTGACCCGGATCGCGCTTCCCCGCGCCATGTGCCGCGCCGAGGCGAGCCGCGCGGCGAACGGCGCCATGCCCTTGGCGGGCTTGAGCGGATTGCCCGGCGACACCAGCCACCACAGCTCGTCGAGGGCCAGTGCCTCGATCGCCGCGAGGCTCATCCGCCGGTGCCCGCGATGCGCGGGGTTGAAGCTTCCGCCGAGGAGTCCGATCCGCTTGCCCACGCCAACGCGCTAGCATCGGCGTGGCCGCCGGGGTAGATGGCGGGGAGGGGGAAGAGGGTGAGAGAGTTCGACGCTATCGGCAACCTGGTGACCGGCGCCGCCGCCGCGCGCGCCGCCGAGCCTCATGCCGGGGAAGGGCGCGGTCGCGACGGGACGCCCGGCGGGCGCTGCCTCAACTGCGACACGACGCTGGTCGGCCAGTTCTGCCACGGCTGCGGACAGAACCGCGCCGTTCGCCGCAGCCTGTTGGCGTTCGGCGAGGATTTCCTCACCGGCGTGCTCAATTTCGAAAGCAAGGCGATCCGCACCTTGCCCCTGCTCGTCTGGCGCCCGGGCCAGCTCACCCGCCGCTATATCGACGGGCAGCGCGCGCGGTTCGTCTCGCCGCTCGCGCTGTTCCTCTTCGCGGTGTTCCTGCTGTTCGCGGTGATCCAGTCGATCGGCGGCCCCAACGGGATGGATCTCGGCCAGATCGGCGCGGGCGGAAACGCCTATCACTCGACCGACGAGGCGCTGGCGGGCGAGACCAAGAAGCTCGCCGAGCTTCGCGCGAAGCAGGCCAAGCAGGCGACCAACCCCGAGGCCGACGCGCAGGACCGGGCCGATCTCGCCAAGGAGATCGCCGACCAGCAGAAGGCGGTCGCGGTGCTGACCCGGTTCAAGCAGGACGGCATCGCCAATGCCATCCTGACCGGCAGTGACGAGCTCAAGACGAACAGCTCGGTCCCCTTTATCCAGGAAGCGATCGAGCGCGCCAAGGCCAATCCGCAGCTCGCGCTCTACAAGCTGCAGGACTCGGCCTCGAAATTCGCCTGGGTCCTGATCCCGATCTCGGTACCATTCCTGTGGCTGTTGTTCCCCTTCAGCCGCCGCTTCGGGCTCTACGACCACAGCGTGTTCGTAACTTACTCGATCTCGTTCATGCTGTTGTTGGCGGCGGTGCTCAGCCTGTCGGGGTCACTCGGCGCGCCGCTGATCGCGCTGGCGGCGGTGTTCGTTCCCCCGCTCCACATGTATCGCCAGCTCAAGGGCGCCTACGCGCTCGGCCGGTGGGGCGCGCTGTGGCGGACCGGGGCCCTGCTCACTTTCTCGACCATCGCGCTCGGCCTGTTCGCGGTCGCGGTGGTGCTGCTCGGGATCAGCGGCTAGCGCGCCGCGCGCGGGCAGGGGTGAAGCCTTGCCAGCAGCGTCCGCATCGCTTCCTTCAGCGTCATCCGCTCGCGCTCGGCGACCGGCATGGCGTGGAGCCCGTTCACCAGCTGGCGCGCGCCAAGATAGGGGGACGCGCCCGGCGGCGGGCAATAGGCGGGCTGCTCGTGCCGGGCGATCGCTTCCCGGCGCTCGGCGAGCAGCTGGTCGCCATTGGCCTCGGCAAGGTCCTGCAGCCGGTGCCGCTCGGGGCTGAACAGCGCCAGCGGTCCCTGCCCCATCAGCTTGTCGACCCGCACGGTGAACGCCTGCGCGCTGACGTCGGCAAGAGCCGGGGTCGCGACCAGGCCCACGGAAAGGAACAGTATCACTCGACGCATCGCACGACCTCCGCCGCCCGGGTAACGCCGCGTTGATAGCGCGCCGATGAACGCCGGGCTAGCGGGCGAGCAAGTCTGGGCTCAGGCTCCCGCCGCCGCCGGTCCGCCGATCCCGCCACGCGGGCGGCGGCTCTTGGGGATCGAGGTGCCTGCCGTCGGGATCGCCGGGCCCGCCGGACCGCCGCGGTCGATCGTGCCGCCGTCCATCAGCGCCTTGATCTCCTCGCCGGTCAGCGTCTCATACTCGAGCAGCGCCTGTGCCAGCTTCTCGAGCTGGTCGCGGTGGTCGGTGAGGACCTTCTTGGCCTTGTCGTAGCCCGATTCGACGATCCGCCGGATCTCGGTATCGATCGCCTGCGCGGTCTCGTTCGACATCTGCTTCTGCCGGTTCATCGAATAGCCGAGGAACACTTCCTCGTCGGCCTCGGCATATTGCAGCGGGCCGAGCGCGTCCGACATGCCCCAGCGGGTGACCATGTCGCGCGCCAGGCTGGTGGCGTACTGGATGTCGCTCGACGCGCCCGAGCTGACCTTGTCGTAGCCGAACACCACTTCCTCGGCGACGCGCCCGCCCATCGCCACCGACAGGTTCGCGTACATCTTGTCGCGGTGATAGCTGTAGCTGTCGCGCTCGGGCAGCCGCATCACCATGCCCAGCGCGCGGCCGCGCGGGATGATCGTCGCCTTGTGGATCGGGTCGCTCGCCGGCTCGTGGAGCGCGACGACGGCGTGGCCCGCCTCGTGATAGGCGGTCATCTTCTTTTCGTCCTCGGTCATGACCATCGACCGCCGCTCGGCGCCCATCATGACCTTGTCCTTGGCTTCCTCGAACTCGCGCATCGCGACCAGCCGCTTGCCCTTGCGCGCCGCCATCAGCGCCGCCTCGTTGACGAGGTTGGCAAGGTCGGCGCCCGAAAAGCCGGGGGTGCCGCGGGCGATGATCCGCGGGTCGACGTCGGGCGCCAGCGGCACCTTTTTCATGTGCACGGTGAGGATCTGCTCGCGTCCTTCGATGTCAGGACGCGGCACCACTACCTGCCGGTCGAACCGGCCGGGGCGAAGCAGCGCGGGGTCGAGCACGTCGGGACGGTTGGTCGCGGCGATGATGATGATGCCCTCGTTCGCCTCGAACCCGTCCATCTCGACCAGCAGCTGGTTGAGCGTCTGTTCGCGCTCGTCATTGCCGTTGCCGAGGCCGGCGCCGCGATGGCGGCCGACCGCGTCGATCTCGTCGATGAACAGGATGCACGGCGCATTCTTCTTCGCCTGCTCGAACATGTCGCGCACGCGGCTCGCACCGACGCCGACGAACATCTCGACGAAGTCCGAGCCCGAGATGGTGAAGAAGGGCACGCCCGCCTCGCCCGCGATGGCGCGGGCGAGCAGCGTCTTGCCGGTGCCGGGGCTGCCGACCAGCAGCGCGCCCTTGGGGATCTTCCCGCCGAGCCGCGCGAACTTGCCCGGGTCCTTCAGATATTCGACGATTTCCTGAAGCTCTTCGCGCGCCTCGTCGATCCCGGCGACGTCGGCGAAGGTCACCTTGCCCTGCTTTTCGGTCAGCTGGCGCGCGCGCGACTTGCCGAAGCCCATCGCGCCGGACCCGGCACCTTTCTGCATCTGGCGCATCGCGAACACCGAGATGCCGAGGATCAGCAGGAAGGGCAGCGAATTGTAGAGCAGCAACAGCCAGATGCTCGAGCTTTCCTCTTCCTTGACCTTGACCGTGACGTTCTTGGCCAGCAGCCGCTCGCTCACCCGCGCGTCGGCGGGGGCGACGGTGACGAAGGTCTTGCCGTCGGCGAAGCGGCCGGTAATCGTCGCATTGCCGTTCTGGCTGGTCGCCATGGTGACCGCGCTGACCTGCCCGGCGTCGACCGCCTTGATGAAGTCCGAATAGCTCGCCTGCTGGCTCTGGGTCGTGCGGGTGCCGCCGATCAGCTGCACCGCGATCACCAGCGCGAACAGCGCCGCGAGCCAGATCAGCAGGCGCTTGGTCCAGGGATTGCCGGCGGGCGGAGTCTTGTCTTCCATGCTCATCCTTCAAACCGTCACGCACGCAGGCGGCGGCATCGAGGCTAAGATAAGCCAGTCCGCCTTAACAACAAGGGACCGATCGCTCAGCCGCGCCGCGGGGGCGCCGGGACGGCGTGCCAGCGCGCCCCGCCGGTCCATTTGAACGCCCCCAGCGTCGCGGTCTCGCCGCGCCCGAGCGCTTCGAGCAGCCGGTCGAGCGCGGGCCCGCGTGGATCGGGCTCGCCGGCGCTGCGGTAGAAGGCGACCAGCATCCGCCGCCGCCACTCGCGCGGCAGGTCGGCGGGGTCGAAGGTCCAGCCATCCGCCGTGCGCGTCTCGCGGCCGAGGATCACCGAACGCGCGGCATAAGCCATCGCTTCCTCGCCCTCGGCGAGGTGCGCCGCGCTCGCCGCGACCTGAAGCACCTCGGGCCCGCCCGCCGCGGCCAGAAAGGCGCGGGCGCGGCTCCGCTCGTGGCGCGGGTCGCGATTGGCCGGGTCGTCGACCGCCGCGATCCCCGCCGCCGCGACGACCTCCGCCAGCTCGGCGCGGCGCCAGCCGAGCAGCGGCCGGATCACTCGCGAATGCCAGCCGCGCCCCAGCGCCAGCGGGCGACTCGCGCGGATTCCGGCCAGCCCCGCCAGCCCGGCACCGCGCGACAGCCGCATCAGCAGCGTCTCGGCCTGGTCGTCGGCATGGTGCGCGGTCGCCACCCGGTCGAGCTTCAGCCGGTTCGACCAGCCCGCCAAAAGGTCGTAGCGAATCTCTCTCGCGTGCGCCTGCACCTGGCTCGTCGGCGGCGCGTCCCAGCGCGCGGCCAGCGTCTCGTGGACCAGGCCGAGCCGGCCGCACAGCGCCGCCACCCCCGTCGCCTCGTCCGCCGCCTCGGGGCGGAGCCCGTGATCGACCGTCGCCACGAACAGCCGGTCGGCGGGAACGCTCGCCGCCGCCAGCAGCAGCATCGCCACGCTGTCGGGCCCGCCCGACACCGCCAGCCCGATCCGCGAATCCCCGTTCGCCAGTCGCGTTAAGTCGGCGGCGAACCGCCGGGCGAGCGCCGGATCGGGGGTCAGCCGCGCCTTATCAATCGCACTTGGCCTCGGCCTTGGCGGCGGGCAGCAGCTTCTTGATGTCGGCCCGCATCTTGCCCGCGTAGACGCTCTCCAGCTCGCCATAGGCGTTGCATGCCTTGCTCGGCTGCTTGAGCTTCACCAGCGCCTGCCCGAGATAATAGAGGCTGTCCTGCGCGCGCTCGCCCTCGGGGTCGCGGCGATAGTTGGCGAGCAGCGTCCCCGCCGCCTCGCGCGTGTGCCCGGCGTCGAGCTGCGCGCGCCCGGCAAGGTTCTGCGCCCAGCTGACCCGATGGCTGTCGGGATAATCCTTCGCCATCTTCATCAGCGCGGTGTAGGCGGCGTCATACTTGCCCGCCTGCCACAGCTTGAACCCCTTGTCGTAGGCCTGCTCGTCGGGCTTCGACATGTCGGCCGGCCCGCTCGTCTCGCTCTTGGCGGCGGTCTTGCCCTTGCTCTTGCCGCTCTCGACCTTGGGCCGCGACACGGCGGGCGAATCGTCGACCGGCGCGACATCCTGCGCCGGGTCGGCGGCGCCCGGGTCGGGGGCGGCGGCGGGCGGGGTGCTGGCGACCTTGGTCTCGAGCGCGCGGAGCCGCTGGTCGTCGTCGGCCTTGGTCCGCGCCAGCTCGGCCTCGAGCTGCGCGACGCGATTGCCGTTCTCCTCGGACCCGCGGACGAGGTCGGCCATCTGCTTCTCGAGCGCGTCGATCCGCGACACCAGCGCATTGACGCTATCCTGGGTCGCGGCGGGCGTATCGTCGAGCGCCGCGGTATCGGCGGGCTGTCCCTTGGGGAAGACGACCCGCTGCACCTGCCGAACCTGCTTTTCGAGCCGCCCGATCCGCTGCTCGGGGGTCGCCGGGTCGCGCGCGATCGCCGGGCCGATGGCCAGCGCCGCCGCGCCGATCGCGAGGAGGGTCTTGGCAGTCGCTCGAGTCACTTCAATCGTTCCTGTCACTTGTCATTGTCGCCAAAGCTCATGGCCGACCCGGCCTGACGCGGCGATGAATCAGTTGCTGTTCGTCGTCGTTGCGGCGGGCGGCGGGGTCGCCGTCGCGGGCGCGGTGTCGCTCGCGGCGGGGGCCGGGCTCGCCGCGACCGGCTTGGGCTTCGGCTTGGGCTTGGCAACGGGTTTGGCGGTAGCTGGCGCGGGCGCCGGGTTAGACGCGGCCGCCGCGGGCTTCAGCAGCGCCTCGGGCTTGAGGCTGACGTCGCTGACCCGCTTGCCGGCGGGGCCGATTGACGGCGCGACCTCGGTCCCGACCTTGATCGTCAGTGCCTCGGGCTTGGCGGTGCTCAGAACCGGGTTCGCCGCGCTCGCCGGGACCGCGAAGACCTCGCCCGCCTTGAGCTCGCCCTGCTTGAGGATCGTCGCCCCGTCCTTGATCTCGACCCACGCCGCCTCGGTCGCCGCGACCGTCACCGCGTTCGCCGCCGCGGGCGCTGGAGCAGGGGCGGGGACCACCGGCGCGGCGGAATTGTCCGCCGCGACCGTCTCGTCAATGCCGCCGCTCGTCTCGCGGTTGCTCAGCCACGCCAGCAGCCCGACCACGATCGCCAGCGCGACCAGCGCGCCCAGCACGAGCCCCTTGGGCATCTGCCGCTTTGGATCGACCGGCTCGAACACGCTCGCCTGCGCCGCGCTGGCCGGGCGATAGCCGCCCATTTCCATCCGCAGCTGGTCGCCGATCTCGGTCCGGTCGAGCCCGACCGCGCTGGCGTAGTTGCGCGCGAAGCCGATCGAATAGGTCTGCGCGGGAAGCCGGTCCCACTCGCCGGTCTCGATGCTCTCGAGGTGGCGGACCGGGATGCGAGTCGACGAGGCGATTTCGGCCAGGCTCAGCCCCTTCGCCTCGCGCGCCTCGCGCAGCCGCTCGCCGACGGTCGGGACCGCGTCCGCCTCACCTGCGATTTCCTCGTCCATCTCGATCCTGTGCGAAGGGTTGGTTGGGGGTGTGCGCCGCGTTGTCGGGGGACCGGCGGGGCAAGTCAACCGCCACCGGGCCGTTACGGCACGGCCGCGGTCAGGGCAGCACCACGCCCTGCTTGCGCGCCCAGTCGCCGAGCGCGCGGCGGAAGTCCTTGGGCGGCTTGGCCAGCATCGTCTCGAGCTTCGCCGCCGCCGCCGCGCCGTCGAGCGAGCGGATCATCGCCTTCACCGGCCCGACCGCCGCGGGGGTGATCGACAGCGCCTCGAACCCGATTCCGACCAGCGCCAGCGCCTCGAGCGGCCGCCCCGCCATCTCGCCGCATACCCGCACCGGCACCCCGGCGGCGCGGCACTGCACCGCGATCCGCCGAAGGAAGCGCAGGATCGCCGGGCTCAGCCAGTCGTAGCGCACCGCCAGCCGCGGATCGGCGCGGTCGGCGGCGAACAGGAACTGGGTGAGGTCGTTGGTCCCGACCGAGATGAAATCGACCTTGGGCAGCAACAGGTCGAGCGTCTCGGCGAGGCTCGGCACCTCGAGCATCGCGCCATAGGCGATCCGGCTCGGCACCGGGCGCTTCGCCTTGACGCACCACTCGCGCTGCGCCTCGAACAGCTTGACCGCCTCGTCATATTCCCACGGTTCGCTGACCATCGGGAACATCACGTTGAGCTGCTGGCGGCCCGCCGCCTCGAGCAGCGCGCGCGCCTGCGCCTTCATCAGCGTCGATCGCTCGAGGCTGAGGCGAAGCGCGCGCCAGCCCATCGCCGGGTTCTCGGCCTCGTCGCGCTCGTCGCTGAGATAGGGCAGCGCCTTGTCGCCGCCGATGTCGACCGTGCGGAACACCACCGGCTTGGGCGCGGCAGTGTCGAGCACGTTCTTGTAGAGTCGCTGCTGGCTCTCGCGCCCGGGAAGCTCGGCCGACACCAGGAACTGGAACTCGGTGCGGAACAGCCCGATGCCGTCTGCGCCCGAGGCGGCGACCATCGCCGCGTCCTCAGCCAGCCCGGCGTTGACCATCAGCGTCACCCGAGTCCCGTCGACGGTGATCGCGGGCAGGTCCTTCAGCGCGGCATATTCGGCGCGCCGCTTCTGGCTCATCGCCATGCGCTGGTCGAACCCGTTCGCGATCGCGCGGGTCGGGCGCACCACCACCGTCCCGCTGTCGCCGTCGACCAGCACCGAATCGCCCTCGTCGGCGACGTGGCGAATGTCGTCGCACCGCCCGACTACCGGCACCCCCATCGCCCGCGCGACGATCGTCATGTGCGCGGTCAGCGATCCTTCCTCGAGCACCACCGCCTTCAGCCGCCGCCGGTCATATTCGAGCAGCTCGGCGGGCCCGAGGTTGCGCGCGATCAGCACCGTGTCCTTCTGGAGGCCGGTCTGCGCGGCGGTCCCGATCCTCCCGCTGACGATCCGCATCAGCCGGTTCGACAGGTCCTCGAGGTCGTGCATCCGCTCCTTGAGCAGCGGGTCGTCGATGTCGCGCATCCGCGCCCGGGTGCGCTGCTGGACCCGCTCGATCGCCGCCTCGGCGGTCAGCCCGCTGTCGATCGCCTCGTTGATCCGCCGTGCCCAGCCCTCGTCATAGGCGAACATCTTGTAGGTCTCGAGGATCTCCTGGTGCTCGCCGGTGGTGCCGAATTCGGCGTCGCGGGTCATATGGTCGATCTGCTCGCGCATCCGGCGGAACGCCGAATAGACCCGCGCCCGTTCGGCCTCGGTATCGTCGGCGACGGTATGCTCGACCATCACCCGCGGCTGGTGGAACACCGCGACTCCCTTGGCCATGCCGCTGACCAGTTTCAGCCCGACCAGCCGCTGGGTGCCCGTGCTGGTCCCCCCGCCGCGGGTCCCGTCGACTAGCCGCGCCCCGGCGATCAGTTCGCTGAGCACCATCGCCGCGGTCTGCAGCGCCTCGATCTCGACGTCCTCGTAGCGGCGCGGGTCGGCGTGCTGGACCGCGAGCACCCCGATGGTCGTCTCGCGCCGCACGATCGGCACCCCGGCAAGGCTGTGGAACCGCTCTTCGCCGGTCTCGGGGCGATAGGCGAAATTGGGATGGCTCGCCGCCTCGGCGAGATTGAGGATCCGCCCTTCCTCGGCGATCGTCCCGACCAGCCCCTCGCCGAACGCCAGCCGGGTGACGTGGACCGCCTCGGGGCGGAGCCCGTGAGTCGCGAACAGCTCGAGCGCCTGGTCGCGCAGCAGGTAGATCGAACAGACCTCGCTGTTCATCGCCCCGGCGATAAGGTCGACGACCTGGTCGAGCTTGGCCTGCGCCGACACGCGCTTGGCCATCAGCGCGTGAAGGCCGGTCAATATCTCGCGGGCGGCGGCGGCGGCAGATGGCATGGCCCCTCGCTAGCAGCATAAGCCCCGCTTTTGAAAGCTGGAGCAATCATCCTCCGGTGCGGACCCGATTGGGGGGAACGGGGCGCGGCGATTCCGGTTAAATCCTTGGTAAAGGAAGGAGTTAACCGGCGATGCGGGGAAGTGTCTGCCTGCTTGGGACCGACTCGAAGGTATCGGTCGCGATGCTCCAGCTGGTCAACGCGCTCGCGCTTCCCGCCCGGCGGCATGACGTCATCCTGTTCGCGCTCCGCGCGGCGCAGTTCGTCACGGCGGCGCGGCGGATGCTGGTGCTCAACCGCTCGGACGACGTCCACGCCGACCTGTGGCTGTCGAGCGAACTCGGCGAATATCGCGCGCGCTGGTCCGAATCTGAATCGATCGCGCGCAACATCGCCGGATTCCGGTCCGATTCGTACCGGATGGTGTCGATCGTCGAAGACCGGCTCGCGGCGAACGAGTGGCACGAGGCCGACGACCTCGAATTCTTCCGCCGCTCCTTGTGCCGAGCCGAGCGCCCTGCCCAGCCGGCGCGCCTCGCCTCGTCTCCGCCACACGCTCTGGAAATCGACGAGAAAGGATCGAAACCATGTCCTCCATCGCCGTCCTCCGCCGCCAGCATGATTCCGCGCAACAGCTTGCACGGGCGCTGGTTCGCCGCGTCGAGGAGTACCGCTCGCCCGACGATGCCCCCGCCGTCGCGCTCGACCTGGCGCGGCTGATCGGGCTCGTCCGGGTCCACCTCGCGCAGGAAGACCGGCTGCTTTACGGCGCGATGATCGGCTCGGGCAGCGCGCACGCCGCCGCGACCGCGCGGCGCTTCGCCGCCGAAATGGGCGGACTCGCCGAAAGGATCGAGGCGTTCGCGATGCGCTGGTCCTCCTCGGCGCTGATCGCGCTCGATCTCGCCGCGTTCCGCGCCGAGCTCGATTCGCTCCTCGCCGCGCTCGACGAGCGCATCGCGCGCGAGAACGAGCAGCTCTACCCGCTCGCCGAGGCGACCGGCGCGATTCGCCCCCACGCCGCCTGAGCGGGTCGCTTTCGCCCGCCTTGGCCCCGGCCCGCCCTTGCTCGCGCGCGACCTTGCGCTAAGCATCGCGCCATGCCGATCCGCCCCCGACTCCTCCTCGCCAGCGTCGCCGCCCTCGCCGCGCTGGCCCCCGCCGCCGTCGCCGCCCCGGTCGACCCCGCCCAGTTCAAGGCGCTCGAATGGCGCTCGGTCGGCCCGTTTCGCGGCGGGCGCGTGCTCGCGGTGGCGGGCGACCCGACCGACCCCCGCCGCTTCTACTTCGGCTCGGTCAACGGCGGGGTGTGGGAAACGAACGATGCCGGCCGCACCTGGCAGCCGATTTTCGACCAGGTCCCGGTCGGCTCGATCGGCGCGCTCGCGCTCGCCCCGTCGGACCCGAAGATCCTCTACGTCGGCACCGGCGAGGCCGACATGCGATCGGACATCGCGCAGGGTACCGGCCTCTACCGCTCGGCCGACCGCGGCAGGACGTGGCAGTCGATCGGGCTCAAGGACACGCAGTCGATCGGGCGCATCCTGGTCGACCCGAGGAACCCCGATACGCTGCTCGTCGCCGCGCTCGGCCACCCCTATGGCCCCAACCCCGAACGCGGCGTGTTTCGCTCGACCGACGGCGGCAGGAGCTGGACCAAGACGCTGTACAAGGACGCCGACACCGGCGCGATCGACCTCGCGTTCGAGCCGGGCAATGCCTCGGTGGTCTATGCCGCGCTGTGGCAGACCCGCCGCCCGCCGTGGAACACCTATCCGCCCTCCTATGGCCCGGGTAGCGGCCTCTACAAGTCGCTCGACGGCGGGCGCACGTGGAAGCCGCTCACCGGCCGCGGCCTCCCCGCCAACCCGGCGCGCATCGGCCTCTCCACCAGCAAGGCCAAACCGAACCGCGTCTACGCGCTGATCGACAGCGCGAAGGAGGAGCAGGCCGGGCTCTACCGTTCGGACGATCGCGGCGACTCGTGGCGCAGGATGACCGGCGACAAGCGGATCACCAATCGCGGCTGGTATTTCGGCGAGGTCGACGCCGACCCCAACAACGCCGACCGGCTGTGGGTCAACAATACCATCATCCTTCGCTCGGACGACGGCGGCGCGCACTTCATCCCGCTTAAGGGCGATCCCACCGGCGACGACTTCCACACGATGTGGATCGACCCGAAGAACAGCGCGCGGACGGTGATCGGCGTCGATCAGGGCACGCTGGTGACGCTCAACGGCGGCAAGACGTGGAGCAGCTGGTTCAACCAGCCGACCGGGCAGTTCTACCATGTCGCGACCGACAATGCGTTTCCCTACCGCATCTACGGCGCGCAGCAGGACAGCGGCGCGGCCAGCGTCGCCAGCCGCAACGACAGCCATTTCGACGGCATCGGCATGGGCGATTTCCACGAAGTGACCGCGGGCGGCGAAAGCGACAATATCGCCCCCGACCCCGACGATCCCGATATCGTCTACGGCGGCCGGGTCGACCGGCTCGACCGCAAGTCGGGGCAGACCCGCAACGTCGACCCGACGCTCGCCTATCCCGGTGACTATCGCCGTACCTGGACGCTGCCGCTGACATGGTCGAAGCGCGAGCATGTGCTGTTCTTCGCCAACCAGCGCATCTTCCAGACCGCCGACGGCGGGCTCCACTGGACCCCGATCAGCCCCGACCTGACCCGCGACACGCTGACCGTCCCGCCGACGCTCGACCCGGTCACCGCCAAGGACACCGCGGTCGAAGGCCCGCGCCGCGGCGTGGTCTACGACATCGGCTCCTCGCCGCTCAAGGATGGCCTCATCTGGGCGGGCACCGACGACGGGCTGATCTGGCGCACCGACGACCATGGCGGGCACTGGACCAACGTCACCCCGGCGCAGATCACCCCCTGGTCGAAGGTCGGGACGATCGAGCCGTCGCATTTCGACGCGAACACCGCCTACGCCGCGATCGACCGCCACCGGCTCGACGACAGCAGGCCCTATCTCTACCGCACCCGCGACGGCGGGCGGAGCTGGCAGCCGATCGTCGCGGGCCTGCCGGTCGAAGGCGGGCTGAACTCGGTCAACGTGATCCGCGAGGACCCGGGCCAGCGCGGCCTGCTGTTCACCGGCACCGAGCGCGGGCTCTACGTCTCGTTCGACGACGGCGACCATTGGCAGCCGCTGCAGGCGGGTTTGCCGACCACCTCGGTCCGCGACCTCACCGTCCACGGCAACGACCTCGTCATCGCCACCCACGGGCGCGGCTTTTACGTGATGGACGACATTGTGCCGCTGCGCGCGCTGGCATTGAACGCGGCCGCCGGCACGCGCCTCTACCCGGTCGCCCCCGCGTTCCGGGTCAACGAGCCCGGCTTTACCGGCACGCCGATGCCCAAGGACGAGCCGATGGCCCCGAACCCGCCGCTCGGCGCCACCATCGATTACACGCTGGCCCAGCAGGCCCGCGGGCCGGTGACGGTCCGCATCTTCGACGCGAAGGGCGCGCTGGTCAGCACGAGCTCGAGCGCCGACCCGGTCAAGCCGATCGACCTCGCCACGCTCCCGATCGCCCCCGAATGGGTCGTCCTGCCATCGCGTCCCGGCACCGGCGCGGGGCACAACCGCTTCGTCTGGGATGTCCATTACGACGCGCCCAAGTCGATGAAGGGCAGGGGGGTGTGGGCCCCGCCGGGGCGCTACGTCGCCGAGGTCGACGTCGACGGGCAACAGTTTCGCCAGCCGCTCGACATCCGCCCCGACCCGCGCGTCACCGTCAGCCAGGCCGAGTTCGACGCGCAGTTCGCGCTCGCCCGCCAGGTCGAGGCGCAGCGCGTTCGCGCCCACGCGCTGCTCGACGATGCCGCCGCGCTCGCGAAGACGCTGAAGGGGCCGCGGGCCGACCAGCTCGCCGCGCTCGTCGGCAGGCCGCCCGCGGCGACGGGGACGAGCGACGCCGCTTCGCTGCTCGGGATCGCCGACCGGCTCGACACGCTCGGCAGCGCGGTCGAAAGCGCCGACGGGGGCCCGTCGCCCGACGCGGTGACCGGCTTCAACCTCCTGTCGCAGCAGCTCGCTGCGCTCGACCAGCGCTACCAGGCGTTCAAGGCGAGCCTGCGCTGACCGCGGCGAAGGACTAGAGCTCGGCCCACCAGTAGAGCCGCTCGCCGGCACCCTGCGCCCGGCGGGCGAGGTCGGTGATCGCGCGCCCGACCGTCTCGGCATCCGCCGGGGTCACACCCCACAGCGCCGGTGCCCAGCGCTCGGCTATCCCCGCATCGACCGCGATCGCGGCGAGCCGGTCGCGCAGCAGGTCGGGCACGCGGTGGAGCGAGGGGCCCGGCACATAGTCCTTGGGATCGGTTACCGGCTCGGGCCAGATCTGGGCGAGGTCGCGGATCATGGTCGGCTGCGTCTCCCCGCCCGCCGCCTCGACCAGTTGCTCGAGATGCGGACAGGGGAAGACGCCGTTGACCTCGATCGTCTCGAACAGGCGGTACGGCCCCGCCCCGTCGGCGCTCGCCGCCAGCGCCTTCTCGTCGTCCTTCGCCGCGAAATAGCCGTCCACGTCGCCCCCTTAACTCAACCTCGCGTATCGAGCGCCGCCGCCGCCTCGCTCGTCAGTTCGGCGATGATGTCGGCGACCGGCTCCTCGCGCTTGACCATGCCGACCGACTGGCCGGCCATCACGCTGCCACTCTCGACGTCGCCGTCGATCACGGCGCGCCGAAGGGCTCCGGCCCAATAATGCTCGATTTGCAGCTGCGCCTCGGCCATCTCGACCGCGCCGCTGTCGAGCAGCCCAGCCACCTCGCGCTGCTTGGCGGCGAAATTCTCCATCTCGCGATTTTTCAGCGCGCGCACCGGGATAACCGGCAGCCTGGGATCGATCTGGACGCTGGGAATGGCGTCGCGCGCCGATGCCCGCAGGAACGCCTTCTTGAAATTGGGATGCGCGATGCATTCGGTCGCGCAGACGAAACGCGTGCCGAGCTGGACCCCGACCGCCCCCATCTCGAGATAGGCAGCGATCGCCTCGCCGCGCCCGATCCCGCCCGCGACGAACACCGGCACCTGGTCGGCGATCTCGGGGAGCATTTCCTGCGCGAGCACGCTGGTCGACACCGGTCCGATGTGGCCGCCCGCCTCCATTCCCTCGATCACCAGCGCGTCGACCCCGCTTCGCACCAGCTTCTTCGCCAGCGCCAGCGCGGGGGCGAAGGCGATGAGCTTCGCCCCGGTCGCCTTGACCTTGTCGAGCGCGCCCGGCGGCGGCAGCCCGCCCGCCAGCACGACATGGCCGACCCCGTGCCGCCCGCATACCTCGATCAGCTCGCCGAGCGCGGGGTGCATGGTGATCAGGTTGACCCCGAACGGCTTGCCGGTGCGCTGTTTCGTCTCGGCAATCTCGGTATCGAGCAGGTCGGGGGTCATCGCCCCGCAGGCGATCACCCCGAAGCCGCCCGCGTTGCTGATCGCCGCGACCAAGTGCCGCTCCGAAATCCAGCTCATCGCCCCGCCGAGGATCGCCCATTCGGTGCCGAGGAACTCGGTGCCGCGCGCCATCAGGCGGCGAAGCTTGTCCTCGCCGCTCACGCCTGCGGTTCCGCGTCTAGCCCATAGGCGCTGTGCAGCACGCGCACCGCAAGCTCGGTATAATCCTCGGGGATCAGCACGCTCACCTTGATCTCGCTGGTGGTGATCGCGAGGATGTTGATCCCGCGGTCGGCCAGCGTCTTGAACATCGTCGCCGCGACCCCGGCGTTCGACCGCATGCCGACGCCGACCGCGCTCACCTTGACCACGTCCGTGTCGGTCAGGATCTCGCCAAAGCCGATCGTCTCGCGCCCCTTCTTCAGTGCCTCGACGGTATGCGCGAGGCTCGCGGTCGGGACGGTGAAGGTCAGCACGCTCGGCTCGCCCGGGCGCGGCACCGACTGGACGATCATGTCGACGTTGACCCCTTCCTCGGCCAGCGGGGCGAAGATCGCCGCCACCGTCCCCGGCGAATCGGGCAGACCGGTCAGCGTGATCATCGCCTCGTTCTTGTCGTGGGCGATGCCGGTAATGACGTTGCGTTCCATGTCGCTTTCCTCGATCTGGTCGTCGCCGACGATCCGCGTGCCGGGCAAGTCCTCGAAGCTCGACAGCACGGTCAGCGGCATCCCGGTGCGCATCGCCAGCCCGACCGAGCGGGTCTGCAGCACCTTGGCCCCGACGCTCGCCAGCTCGAGCATTTCCTCATAGGTGATGGTGTCGATCTTGCGTGCCCTCGGCACGATCCGCGGGTCGGTGGTGTAGACCCCATCGACGTCGGTGTAGATGTCGCAGCGGTCGGCCTTCATCGCCGCCGCCAGCGCCACCGCCGACGTGTCCGACCCGCCGCGCCCCAGCGTCGCGACGGCACCCTCCGCCGTCACCCCCTGGAAGCCGGGGATGACCGCGATCCCGCCGCCCTCGAACACCCGCTCGAGCACCTCGACGTCGATTCCCTCGATCAGCCCGCTGGCATGGCCCGAGGCGCGGATCGGCAGCTGCCAGCCCATGTAGCTCTTGGCGTTGAGCCCCATGCCCTGGAGCGTGATCGCGAGCAGCCCGCTGGTCACCTGCTCGCCGCTGGCGACCACCACGTCATATTCGCGCTGGTCGTAGAGCGCGGCGGCCTCGCGGCACAGCTGAACCAGCCGGTCGGTCTCGCCCGCCATCGCGCTGACCACTACCGCGACCTCGTTGCCCGCCTCGGCCTCGCGCTTCACGCGCGCGGCGACGGCGCGGATTCGCTCGATCCCGGCCATCGACGTGCCGCCGAATTTCATCACGATCCGCGCCATGCCCGCTGTGCTCATAATCCTTTAGTGAACGGCGCCGCCCTGTTAGGGAGCGGCAATGACCGAGACAAGCAGCATCGTCGCTTCCGAAGCCGCGCATTTCGGCGGGCTCGCGGGCGACTGGTGGGACCCCAGGGGCACCTCTGCGATGCTCCACAAGTTGAACCCCGTCCGGCTCGACTATGTGCGCGATCAGGTCGACCGCCACTGGGGCCTCGACGAATGCACGCTCCGCCCGCTCGACGGGAAAAGCGCGCTCGACGTCGGCTGCGGGGCGGGGCTGCTCGCCGAACCGCTCGCGCGGCTCGGGGCACGGGTCACCGGAATCGACGCCGCGCCCGAACTGGTCGAGGCGGCGAAGGCCCATGCCGCCGGGGTCGGCCTTACGATCGACTATCGCGCCGGGGACGTCGCCGCGCTCGCCGGCAGCTTCGACCTCGTCACCGCGATGGAGGTGGTCGAACATGTCGCCGACGCGTCCGCTTTCGTCCGCGCGCTGGCGGCGCGCGTCGCCGCCGGCGGGCTGCTGCTGATGTCGACGCCGGGCAAGACCGGCCTGTCGAAGCTGCTCACCATCACGCTGGCCGAAGGCTTTGGCGCGATCCCGCGCGGCACCCACGACTATGACAAGTTCCTCGCGCCCGACGAACTCGGCGCGTTCGTCGCCGCCGCCGGGCTCGAGGTCGTCGACGTCAAGGGCATCGCCTTTTCCCCGACCCGCGGCCTCCACCTCAGCGAAGATACTCGCCTCAACTATCTCCTCGCCGCCCGAAAGGCGGCTTGCTGAAAGCCCAACGCATGCCAAAAGTCGCGCTGCTCACCGCCGGCGGTCTCGCCCCCTGCCTCTCGTCGGCGGTCGGCGGGCTGATCGAACGCTACAGCGAGGTCGCCCCCGACACCCCGATCATCGCCTATCGCAACGGCTATGCCGGGTTGCTTACCGGCGACAGCGTCGAGGTGACGAGCGAGGTCCGCGCCAACGCCCACCGCCTCCACGCCTTCGGCGGCTCGCCGATCGGCAACAGCCGGGTCAAGCTCACCAACGTGAAGGACTGCGTCAAGCGCGGGCTCGTGAAGGACGGGCAGGACCCGCTCGCGGTCGCTGCCGACCGGCTCGCCGCCGACGGGGTCACCATCCTCCACACCATCGGCGGCGACGACACCAACGGCACCGCCGCCGACCTCGCCGCCTACCTCGCGAACCACGGCCACACGCTGACCGTGGTCGGCCTGCCCAAGACGATCGACAACGACGTTATCCCGATCCGCCAATCGCTCGGCGCCTGGACCGCCGCCGAACAGGGGGCGATCTTCGCGCGCAACGTCATCGCCGAACATTCGTCGAACCCGCGCATGCTCGTCGTGCACGAAGTGATGGGCCGCGGCTGCGGCTGGCTCACCGCCGCCACCGCCAAGGCGCACCACGACTGGGCGAAGGGGGCCGCGTTCGCCGGCTGGCTCGAAAACAGCCGCGTCCGCTGGGACGTCCACGGCGTCTACATTCCCGAACGCGGGTTCGACATCGATGCCGAGGCCAAGCGGTTGCGCGCGATCATGGACGCCGAGGACGGGGTCAACCTGTTCGTGTCCGAAGGCGCGGGCGTGGCCGAGATCGTCGCCGCGATGGAGACGGCGGGCGAGGACGTGCCGCGCGATCCGTTCGGCCATGTCCAGCTCGACAAGATCAACCCCGGCCAATGGTTCGCGAAGCAGTTCGCGGCCAGGCTCGGCGCCGACAAGGTGCTGGTCCAGAAGAGCGGCTATTTCGCCCGCTCGGCGGCGGCGAACGAAGCCGACCTCGCGCTGATCCGCCGCTGCGTCGAGCAGGCGGTCGCCTGCGGCCTCGCCGGCAATCCGGGGGTGATCGGCGAGGACGAGGAACGCGGCAACCAGCTCCGCGCGATCGAATTCCCCCGCATCAAGGGCGGCAAGGCCTTCGACGCGAACGCGGACTGGTTCGGCGAGCTGCTCAGCAAGATCGGGCAGGCGAACCCCTAAAGCCCGCGCCACGTAGAGCGGTACGCCTTGCGGTGGACAACGACCGCGGAAAAGCAGAAATAGGACGTCGCGACCTGGGTCGAATTTGGGGGGGACGATGAAAAAATCGCGTCTGCTGTTCGCCGCGCTGGGATTGCTCGCTGCCAGCGCGCATTCGCAAGGCTACACCGTCTCGTCGCCGATCGAGTTCGCCCGCAAGGCCGCCACGCTCAAGCCCGGCCAGTGGGTCTGGGCGCCCGAAGTCTCGCCCAACGGCCCGGTGCTGGTCTATGCCGACCTCAGTCGCCAGATCGCGACCGTGTACCGCAACGGCGTGCGCATCGCCGTCACCACGATCAGCAGCGGCAAGCCCGGTCACGAGACCCCGACCGGCGTGTTCACCATCCTCGAAAAGGACGCGAAGCACCATTCGTCGACCTACAACAACGCCGCCATGCCCTATCAGCAGCGGCTGACCTGGGGCGGCGTCGCGCTTCATGCCGGCGGCCTGCCCGGCTATCCCGAAAGCCACGGCTGCGTCCATTTGCCGTTCGAATTTTCGAAGCGCCTGTTCGCGACGACCAGCATGGGCGGAACGGTGATCGTCGGCGGCGCCGCGGGCGAGGTTTCGACCGAACCCGAGGCCGGCGTGCTGGCGCCGCACATGCCGAGCGGCGCGCGCGCCGAACGCCGGCTTCTGGCGGATGGCGAGACGTTTCGCTGGCAACCGCATCTGTCGCCGTCGGGTCCGGTGTCGATCATCGTCTCGCGGCTCGACAAGCGGGTCATCGTGCTTCGCAACGGGATCGAGATCGGCCGCTCGCGGGCGGAGATCGCCGACCAGAAGTCGGACATCCACGTCTACACCTACATCGGCGAGGTCGGCGGCGAACGGCGCTGGATGGTCGCCGGCGTCGCGCGCGGCCAGGCCGCTCCCCCGGTCAAGCCGTGGCTGGCCGAAGGGATCGACATCCCGCCCGCCTTCCTCGCCAACGTCCGCTCCATCCTGACGCCCGGCGCCAGCATGCTCGTCACCCGCTCGCGGGTCCTCCCGTCGACCAGCGGCCGCCAGATGACCGTGCTCGATTCCGGCCCACGCGCCTGAGCGGAGATTGGCCCGCATGCCTTCGTGGCCAGTGTCCGCTAACGACCCATTGCGGTCGTTGCGCGGGAGTTAGGCTAGCGCCTACCAAGGTTGTCGATGACTGAAACCTCTTCCAGCGAATTAGCGACCGATGGCGCGCGAATCTTTCAGGGCGCGTTGAAGCCCTGCTTGGCCGAATTAGAGGCGGCACTAGCAAATCTTCCCTCGGACGAAGCCGGGGTACGTATTCAAGGGATAGACGCGCTGAAACCGTGGCTCGCTCGCGCCGGTCGCATTGGAGCAATCGCTGCGTCGGTCCTAGGTGAGGGTGCACGACCAGTTCGCGCTATCCTTTTCAACAAATCCCCGAAAGCTAACTGGTCCCTCGCGTGGCATCAGGACCGAACAATATGTGTGAAGGCGAAGCGCGACGTGGCTGGCTACGGGCCGTGGACGGTTAAGAGGGGCATGCATCACGTCGAGCCGCCATTTGAATTGCTCGCGAGAATGGTGACGCTGCGGGCGCACCTTGATGATGTTCCGTCCACCAATGCGCCCCTACTCATAGCGCCCGGCTCGCACCTTTTTGGTCGGATAGCGGTAGGCGACGTCGATGAGATTGCGAAGCGTTGCGGGACCAAGGCATGCTTGGCACACGCGGGCGACGTGTGGCTTTACGCGACGCCCCTCCTGCACGCATCCGAGGCGGCTACCGCACCCACTAGGAGGAGGGTCTTGCAAGTTGACTTCTCGGTGGACGTACTGCCCGGCGGACTCGAATGGCTCGGCTTTTAATGTCCGCTTTCCACCCTTAGCGGAAACTAAGGCTAGGCCGTCTGCAACGCCCCGCGGTAGACGCCTTCCTCCAGCGTCCGTCCCGCGCCCAGCGCCACGCAGTGCAGTGCGTCGCCGGCCACGCGCACCGGCAGCCCGGTCTCGTCAGCGATGACCGCGTCGAGCCCGGCAAGCAGCGATCCGCCCCCGGTCATGGTGATGCCCTCGTCGATGATGTCGGCGGCGATCTCGGGCTGGATATGCTCGAGCGCCTCGCGCACCGAATGGACGATCTGGCCGACCGGCTCGGCCACCGCGTTCGCCAGTTCGGCCTGCGTGATCGACAGCTCGCGCGGCACCCCGCGCTCGACGTCGCGGCCCTTGACCGCGATCGTCGCGCCCTTGCCGTCGACCGGCGGGCGCGCCAGCCCGAACGCCTTTTTCACCCGCTCGGCGGTCGCCTCGCCGATCTGGAGGTTATGCGCGCGGCGGATGTAGCTCATGATCGCCTCGTCCATCTTGTCGCCCCCGACCCGGACCGAGCGCGAATAGGCGAGGCCCTGGAGCGAGATGACGCCGACCTCGGTCGTCCCCCCGCCGATGTCGATCACCATCGAGCCGACCGGGTCGATCACCGGCAGCCCCGCGCCGATCGCGGCGGCCATCGGCTCCTCGATCAGCCGCACCTCGCTCGCCCCGGCGTTGGTCGCCGCGTCGCGGATCGCGCGCCGCTCGACGCTGGTCGATCCCGACGGCACGCACAGCACAACCTTCATCCGCCCGCCGATCCGCCTGCCGCCGGTCGCCTTGCCCATGAAATGCTTGATCATCTGCTCGGCGACTTCGAGGTCGGCGATCACCCCGGCGCGAAGCGGCCGGATGGTCTTCACATTGGCCGGGGTCTTGCCCAGCATCAGCTTGGCGTCGGCGCCGACCGCGCGGACCTTGGCCGGGCCGTTGCCATATTCGAGCGCGACCACCGAGGGCTCCTCGATGACGATGCCGCGGTCCTTCAGATAAACCACCGTGTTCGCGGTGCCGAGGTCGATCGCCAGGTCGCGCGATCCGAAATTGAACATAGGCAGGCCCATCTGGCGCGTCCCCCCGGACAACAGGAGGGGCACGCCGGTCGCCCCACTGGCGCCGGTCATCCTCCCTCGACGATTACAAGGTAGGCGGAAAGGGTAACCGCCCCGATTCCGGGCGTCGAGTTCGCTTGGCCGCACCCCAGCCGCGACTGGACGACAACAGGATTAACGTCCGTCCCGGTGTTGCGCCCGCGCGCACATCGGTCGCTCCCTTGCGAAGCCGCCGGCAATGCGCGACACTCGCCCCGGCCCGGCGTTGCCGACGTCGAAGGGCCTGGTGGGAGTCGGGGGCTGGCCAGGATCTTTTTAAGTTATGCGCGCCACGACCGCCCGGCGGTCGAAGGACTGGCCGCCGCCCTCGATAAGGCGGGCCACTCGGTCTGGTGGGATCGCCAGATCGGCGGCGGCGCGCGTTTCACCGACGAGATCGACCGCGCCCTTCGCGACAGCGACGCGGTGATCGTGCTGTGGTCGCCCGCCGCGATCGCCTCGACCTGGGTGCTCGACGAGGCCGCCGAAGGCCGCGACGCGGGCAAGCTCGTCCCGGTGCGGATCGACGATTGCAAGCCGCCGCTCGGCTTTCGCCAGTTCCAATCGATCGACCTGTCGGGCTGGCGCGCGGGCGACCCGCTGCCGGCCGATCTCGGCGACGCGCTGGCTCGCCACGGCGGCGAAGCGGACAGCGCCAAACGCGCCACGGCGGGCGCGGCCAAGCCCGCCGGGCCGGCACGGGTCGCGATCTGCGTGCTGCCCTTCCTCAACATGAGCGGGGATCCCGAGCAGGACTATTTCTCCGACGGCATTTCCGAGGACATCATCACCGACCTCAGCAAGGTGTCGGCGCTGTCGGTGGTCGCCCGCAACACGGCGTTCGCGCTCAAGGGCCAGTCGCTCGACGTGAAGGAGGTCGCGCAGCGGCTCGGCGTCACCCACGTGCTCGAAGGCAGCGTTCGCAAGGCGGGAGGACGGGTGCGCATCACCGCGCAGCTGATCGACGGAAAGGCGGGCGATCACCTGTGGGCCGAACGCTACGACCGCGACCTCGACGACATCTTCGCGATCCAGGACGAGATCAGCCACGCGATCGTCGCCGCACTGAAGCTCAAGCTTCTGCCCAGGGAAAAGAACGCGATCGCGCAGCGCGGAACGACCAACGTCGAGGCCTATAATCTCTACCTGATGGCCCACCAATATTGGAACCAGGGCAATTGGGGGGACATCCGCCAGCTCGAGCTGGTGCTCAAATTATGCCAGCGCGCGATCGACCTCGATCCGCATTACGCCAAGGCGATGGGCCTGATGGCGATCATCCAGAGCAATCTCCATCACATCTTCGACAAGTCGGGCGATGCCGGGGCCGCCGCGGCCGAGCGCGCGCTCGCGCTCGATCCCACGGTGGCGGAGGCGCACTGCGTTGCTGCCCGCCGCAAGTTCGAGGACGGCGACCTGGCCGGGTCGAAGGAATCGATCGGTCGCGCGCTGGCGCTCGATCCCGACAATTGGGCCGTCCGCAAGGAGGCCGGGCGGCTCGCCTATCACCAGGGCGACCTCGCGGGGATGCTCGAACATTTCGAACGCGCGGTCGAGATCGATCCGAAGGACTTCTACGTCTGGGGGATATTGGTCAACCTCTACCCTGCGGTCGGGCGGCCCGAATCGCGCCAGCACGCCGCCGAAATGGCGATCAGCGAGGCCGAACGCGCGCTCCAGCAGGATCCCACCAATGGCGCGGCGATCACCAGCGGGGTCGCCGGGCTTGCCGCGCTCGGCCAGATCGACCGGGCGCGGGACTGGATCGCCCGGGCCCAGGTGATGTGCCCCGACAACGACGTGCTTCGCTACAACCTGGCCTGCTGTATGGCCGATATAGGCGATATCGACGCGGCGATCGACCTGCTCGAAACGCTTTGCTCGCCGTCGGTTTTCTTCATCAGCGCGATCACCACCGATCCCGACCTCGAACCGCTCCGCGCCAGTCCGCGTTTCGCGCCGCTGGTCGAACGGCTCACGGCGCTCGGCGAGACGATGGCGGAACCGAAGCCCTAGAAATCGACCTTGTCGTAGTGGCCCGGCGGGACGATCACTTCCATCCGCTCGCCGAGGAGAGGGCGGAAGCAGGGGCGGCTCTTCATCACCGCGTACCAGTCCTTGGTCTGCTTGTGCCCGCGCCAGTCGAGCGCGCCGAGATAGTCGATCACACTGAGGTGCGCGGCGGCGGTGAAGTCGGCGAGGCTAAGCCCGGCGCCAGCGATCCAGCGGCGGTGGTCGAGCAGATAATCGAGATAGTCGAGATGCCCGTTGGCGATCCGCATCGCCTCGCGCAGCACCCGCGTGTCGGGGCTTTCTCGGCTGACGAGGCGCTTTCGCATCCGCTCGTGCATCAGCGGCTCGACCACTTCGCGGTAGAGCTTCTCGTCGAACCATTCGACCAGCCGCCGAATTTCGGCGCGCGCCTGCGCATTGCCGTGGAGCATCGGCATCTTGTCGACCGTCTCGTCGAAATATTCGCAGATCGGCTGCGATCCGATCAGGACGATCCCGCCGGTGGAATCGACCAGCACCGGGGTTTCGCCCGCCGGGTTGAGGTCGATGAACTCGTCGCGCCGCTCCCACGGATTTTCGCGCAACAGCTCATGCGCCACGCCCTTCTCGCCGAGCACGAGCCGGACCTTGCGCGAAAAGGGGCAGAGCGGGAATTGGTAGAGTTGCCACATCGGAGTCGGGATCAGGCTTTAGCGACCCCGCCGATTGTCACAACCCGGCGCGGGGCTCAGCGGACCGGATAATTTGGATTGGGCAGGTTGGCGGTCGCGCGGTCGATCTCGGCGCTGAGGTCGCCGACCGCCTTGAGGATCGCGGGAACCGACCGCGACAGCTGGTCGGTCGCCTGCTGGATCACCGGGCCCGACGCGGCCACCTTGCGCTGGATCTCGCGGACCGCGGCGGGGCCGCCGATCTCGTCGCCGACGGTGCGCTGCCGCTCGCGCGCGGTCGCGGTCCGTCCCTCGACCGCGGCGCGAAGCTCGCCGGTGTGGATTCCGGCGATCGCGCGGGTCATCGCCTCGGCCATGCCGCTGATCCGGTTGCCGAGATTGGGGTCGCCGATCACCGGCGGCGGCGCCGTCTGCGCCAGCGCGGGGGTCGCGACCGACAGGGCGATCAGGGGGACTAGAAAACGCATGCCACGCTCCACGACGGAATCGACAGCTTTCAAAATGGCAGGCTTCGCCAATCCGATCAATGGGTTGCGCGATGGCCGCCTAGAGCGCGCGGAGCCAGACCAGCGCGACCACGCCGGCGACGATCCGGTACCAGGCAAAGGGCGCGAAGCCGTGGCGCGAGATATAGCCGACGAACGCCCGGACCACGACCAGCGCGACGAGGAAGCTGACGATGAAGCCGACCGCGATCGTGCCCCAGCCGACGCCGTGCGCGCCGCTCATGATCTCGGCATGGTGCTTGGCGAGTTCGAGCGTGGTCGCGCCGACCATCGTCGGGACGGCGAGGAAGAAGCTGAATTCCGCCGCGGTTCGCCGCTCGACCCCGAGGCTCAGCGCCCCCATGATCGTCGCACCCGAGCGGCTGACGCCGGGGATCATCGCCAGGCACTGGGCGAGGCCGATGCCGAGCGCGGTGCCGACCGGAAGCTCGGCGACCCCGACCTTTTCGGCGCGCCGGGCGAGCCGCTCGATCAGCAGGATGGCGATGCCGCCGACGATGAACGCGATCGCGACCACCTCGGCATTGCCGAGCAGCGCCTCGATCTTCTTGATCAGCAGGAAGCCGAGGATCGCCGACGGCAGGAAGCCGAGCAGGATGTTGCGCACGAAGCGGATCGACACCGGGTTGCCGCGAAGCACGCCCTGGATGACGGTCCAGAAAGTCCGCCAGTAGAGCACGACGATCGCCAGGATCGCGCCGAGCTGGATGATCACGTTGAACGCGTTCCACTGCGCATCGTCATAGCCGAGCAGGCGGCTGGCGAGGATCAGGTGGCCGGTCGAACTGACCGGCAGGAACTCGGTAACCCCCTCGACGATGCCGAGGATGATGGCAATCAGCAGTATCGGCATGGCGGCTTACGCTTTCGACAAGGGGGCAGGTTCGATCGGGGGGATCAGGCGGCGGTCGGGGCGAAGCGGCCGCCGCGGCGATAGCGGCCGAGCCATTCGGGGGCGACCGCGTCGAGCGCGGTGGGGGTGATCCCGAACGCGGCGAGACCCTCGTTCGCGGCCACATTGTCGTGCTGGAGCATCGCCCACTGGTCGCGGCTGAGCGGCGCGCCGGGGAGAAAGCCGAGCGCCGCCATCGCCGAGCCGGCGACGTGGGGCAGGTCGACGAAATCGGCCTTTTTGCCCGCCAGTGCGGCGATCCGCTCGTTGAGCGCTCGCATCGTCAGCACCTCGGGCCCGGCGATGTCGTAGGTCTTCCCGCCATAGGTCGCGGGGTCGAGCGCGGCCTTGGCGATCGCCTGCGCGAGGTCGCGGACATAGACCGGCTGGAATTTGGTCTGCGGGGCGAGCACCGGCACGATCGGCAGCGAGGCCATCGAAGCGAACCGGTTGGTGAACTGGTCCTCGGGCCCGAACACCACGCTGGGGCGAAGGATGGTGGCGGCAGGGAACGCCCTGCGCACACGTGCCTCGCCCTCGCCCTTGGTCCGGCCGTAGAGCGAATCGGCGTGGGGGTCGGCGCCGATCGCCGAAATCTGGACGAAGGCGCTCACGCCCGCCTTTTTCGCTGCCTCGGCGAGCTGGCCCGGTCCGTCGGCGTGGAGCAGGTGAAGCCGGCCCTCGAACGCGCCGACGAGGTTGATCACCGCGTCGACCCCGTCAACCGCGGCGGCAAAGTGCGAAGGACGGGCCATGTCGAAGCCGGTCAGCGCGACCTGCCCGACCGACCCGAGCGGCTGGAGGAAATAGGCCTTGCGCGGGTCGCGCTCGGCGGCGCGGACGCGGACCCCGGCCTTGAGCAGCTGCTCGGCGACGTAGCGGCCGATGAAGCCGCTTGCGCCGATCAGCAGGACGGTCGGGGTGCGTTCGCTCTTTCGCATCGGTACGGGGCTCTGGCTGGTGTCGACGGCGAGGGTCTGTGGGCCAAGCGCGCCGCCCGCGCAAGGGGGCAGCGACTTGGCTGCGCGGGAGCGGTTGACAAGCCGCGCCGAGCCCCTCTAAGCGCCGCCGCCTACCGACACGACGATGTCCCTGTGCCCAGGTGGCGGAATTGGTAGACGCACCAGCTTCAGGTGCTGGCGATCGCAAGGTCGTGGAGGTTCGAGTCCTCTCCTGGGCACCATCAAATCAGTCCGGGGGACTGATTTGATCCGTCGGATGGCAACCCAAGCAAAAGCTTTCCGGGGGACTGATTTGATCCGCCGGATGGCAACCCAAGCAAAAGCTTCCCGGGGGACTGATTTGATCCGCCGGCGGGCGCAAGCGCGGCGGGCAGCTGGGCGTCTCGGTGATCTCCCCGGCTTTATGAAAACTTTACGCGGGCAGCGGCCGTCTCACCGCGCGGGTTAACGGCGATCGGGCCTAGGGGCGGCGCTCCGTTGGGAGAAACCGCGTGTCGTTCGATCTCGCCGCCGGGGCCGCCGTCGCCCTGATCATCCTCGTCTACCTGCTCGCCGTGCTGGCGCGCCCCGAGAAATATTGAGGCCCGCGCCATGACGCTTTCCGGCTGGACCCTGATCGTCCTGTTCACCGCCTTGTTCGTCGCGCTGGCCAAGCCGGTCGGGGCGTTGCTGTTCGCGACCTATTCGGACCGGCGCCTGCCGCTCGCGGCGATCGAGGAGGCTTTCTATCGCTGGTCGGGAGTCGGCGAGAAGGAGCAGGATTGGAAGGCCTATGCCTGGGCGGTGATGATGTTCACGCTCGTCGGCATCGCCAGCCTGTTCGCGATCCTCAAGCTCCAGGGCGGCCTGCCGCATAATCCGCAGGGCTTCGGCGGGGTCGAGACCTGGCTCGCGCTCGACACGGCGGTGAGCTTCGTCACCAACACCAACTGGCAGAACTATGCCGGCGAATCGACGCTGTCGAACTTCAGCCAGATGGCGGGCCTGACGGTTCACAACTTCCTGTCGGCGGCGACCGGGATCGCGGTCGCCTTCGCGCTGATCCGCGGCTTCGCGCGCAGCTCGACGAAGACGATCGGCAATTTCTGGGTCGATATCACCCGGGTCACGCTCTACCTGCTGCTTCCCGCGAGCCTCGTGCTGGCGCTCGCCTATGTCGCGCTTGGCGTCCCGCAGACGATGGCCGGGTCGGTTACCGCGACGACGCTCGAGGGCGCGAAGCAGGTCATTTCGATCGGGCCGGTCGCCTCGCAGCTGGCGATCAAGATGCTCGGCACCAACGGCGGCGGCTTCTTCAACGCCAACAGCGCCCACCCGTTCGAAAATCCGTCGGCGATCACCAATTTCATCGAGATGCTGTCGATCTTCGTGATCGGGGCGGGGCTGACGATCTGCTTCGGCAGGGCGGTCGGGCGCGAGCGGCAGGGCTGGGCGCTGCTCGCGGCGATGGTCGTGCTGTTCCTGATGGGGGTCGCGGTTGCCTACGCGGTCGAAGCGGGCGGCAACCCGTTCCAGCATGCGCTCGGCCTCGCCGGGCCGAGCATGGAAGGCAAGGAAGTGCGCTTCGGGCTGGCCGCGACGATTCTGTTCGTCGTCGTGACCACCGCGGCGAGCTGCGGCGCGGTCAACGCGATGCACGACAGCCTGATGCCGCTCGCCGGGCTGGTCCCGCTGTTCAACATGCAGCTCGGCGAGATCATCGTCGGCGGGGTTGGGGCGGGGCTCTACGGGATGCTGCTGTACGCGATCCTGGCGGTGTTCATCGCCGGGCTGATGGTCGGGCGGACGCCCGAATATGTCGGCAAGAAGATCGAGGCGCGCGAGATGAAGCTCAGCGTCATCGCCATCGCCATCCTGCCGCTGTTCATCCTCGGGCTGACCGCGATCGCCGCGGTCACCGTACCGGGGCTGGCGGGACCGCTCGCTAAGGGGCCGCACGGCTTCAGCGAGATCCTCTACGCCTATTCGAGCACGGTCGCGAACAACGGCAGCGCCTTCGCCGGGCTGAGCGGGAACACGACCTTCTATAACCTGACGCTGGCGCTCGCGATGTTCGTCGGGCGGTTCGGGGTCGTGCTGCCGGTGCTGGCGATCGCCGGCGGGCTGGCGGCCAAGAAAAAGGTGCCCGAGGGCCCGGGCAGCTTCCCGACCACCGGCGGGCTGTGGATCGGGCTGTTGGTCGCAATCATCCTGATCGTCGGCGGGCTGACCTTCCTGCCCAGCCTCGCGCTCGGCCCCATCGCCGACCAGCTCCAGCTCAACGCCCACGTCCTGTCGTAAAGGCGCCGAACCCGTGTCCAAGACTTCCTCGCTGTTCACCGCCGAGCTCGTCACCCCGGCGATCGCCCAAAGCTTCGCCAAGCTCGACCCTCGCACGCTGGTGCGCAACCCGGTGATGTTCGTCACCGCGATCGTCGCGGCGCTGTCGACGCTGGTATTCGTTCGCGGCCTCGTGACTGGTGGCGAGCATTTGTTCTTCCAGGGGCAACTTGTCTTCTGGCTGTGGCTGACGGTGCTGTTCGGCAATTTCGCGGAAGCCCTGGCCGAGGGACGCGGCAAGGCGCAGGCGGCCTCGCTGCGCGCGACCAAGGCCGACCTCAAGGCAAAGCTGCTCGACGGCCGCACGGTCGACGCCGCCGGCCTGAAGCTGGGCGATGTCGTGCGGGTCGATACCGGGGAACTGATCCCGGCCGACGGCGAGGTCGTGAAGGGCGTCGCCTTCGTCAACGAGGCGGCGATCACCGGCGAATCGGCGCCGGTCATCCGCGAGGGCGGGGGCGACCGCTCGGCGGTCACCGCGGGAACGCGGGTCATCGCCGACTGGATCGAGGTCAGGATCACCGCCGCGCCGGGCGAGGGCTTCCTCGACCGGATGATCGCGCTGGTCGAGGGCGCGAGCCGCCAGAAGACCCCGAACGAGATCGCGCTGACGATCCTGCTCGCCGGGCTGACGCTGATCTTCCTGATCGCGGTCGGCACGCTGCCCGCCTTCGCCGCCTACGCCAAGGGCTCGATCGCGGTGCCGGTGCTGGTCGCGTTGTTCGTGACGCTGATCCCGACCACCATCTCGGCGCTGCTCTCGGCGATCGGGATCGCGGGAATGGACCGGCTGGTGCGGTTCAACGTGCTCGCCAAGTCGGGCCGCGCGGTCGAGGCGGCGGGCGACATCGACGTCCTGCTGCTCGACAAGACCGGGACGATCACCATCGGCGACCGCCAGGCGACCGCCTTCTTGCCGGTCGACGGGGTGACCGGGGAGCAGCTCGCCGCCGCCGCGCGGCTCGCCAGCTTGGCTGACGAGACGCCCGAGGGCCGCTCGATCGTCGTGCTGGCCGGGGAGGGCGAGGCGATGCCCGCCAAGGCCGAGGCGATCCCGTTTACGTCGCAGACCCGCGTGTCTGGGCTCAAGATCGGCGAGCGGACGCTGATCAAGGGGGCGATCGACGCGGTGCTCAAGGTAGTCGGCGACCGGCCCGGCGCCGACCAGCTCCGCCAGATCGCCGACGGCATCGCGCGGCAGGGCGGGACCCCGCTCGCGGTCGCCGACGACGGCCGGCTGCTCGGGGTCGTCCAGCTCAAGGACATCGTCAAGGCGGGGATCCGCGAGCGCTTCGCCGAGCTTCGCCGGATGGGGATCCGAACGGTGATGATCACCGGCGACAACCCGCTCACCGCCGCCTCGATCGCCGCCGAAAGCGGGGTCGACGATTTCCTCGCCGAGGCGACGCCGGAGGACAAGCTCGACCTCATCCGCAAGGAGCAGCAGGGCGGTCGGCTGGTGGCGATGTGCGGCGACGGGACCAACGATGCTCCCGCGCTGGCCCAGTCCGACGTCGGGGTGGCGATGAACACGGGCACGCAGGCGGCGCGCGAGGCGGGCAACATGGTCGACCTCGACAGCGACCCGACCAAGCTGATCGAGGTGGTCGGGCTGGGCAAGCAATTGCTGATGACCCGCGGCGCGCTGACCACCTTTTCGATCGCCAACGACGTCGCGAAATATTTCGCCATCCTGCCGGCGATCTTCGTCGCGCTCTACCCGCCGCTCGGCGTGCTCAACGTGATGCGCCTCGCCAGCCCCGAAAGCGCGATTTTGAGCGCGATCATCTTCAATGCGCTGATCATCCCCGCGCTCGTCCCGCTCGCGCTCAAGGGGGTCAAGTATCGCCCCGCCCCCGCCGGGACCCTGCTCGCGCGCAACCTCGCCATTTTCGGCGTCGGCGGCCTCGTCGCGCCGTTCGCCGGGATCAAGCTGATCGACCTCGCGGTCGCCGGCCTTCACCTCGCCTGACCGGAGTGTCCCCGATGCGTTTCCTCGTCCTCGCCGCCGCCGCGATCGCCACGCCCGCGCTCGCCGACGATTCCCCGCCCGCGCTGTGCACCGACCGGCCGACCAAGGCGACCGGGCCGTGCATCGTCCCGACCGGCATGGTCCAGGTCGAAAGCGATGTCGGCAACTGGACCCACTACCGGATCGACGGGACCGGCACCGACACGGTGCTGTGGGTCAACCCGACGCTGAAATACGGCCTCGGCCCGTCGACCGACGTCGAGGTCAACTGGGCGCCGCTGGTTACCGTACGCACCAGCGACGGCGTTCACGACAGCGCGCTGTCGGGGACCGGCGACGTCTATCTGAAGGTCAAGCAGCGGCTGACCGATCCAGCCGCGAAGCTGCAGGTCGCGGTGCTGCCGTGGGTCAAGGCGCCGACCGCGAGACTGGGCATCGGCAACGGCGAATGGGAATATGGCGTGGTGCTTCCCGTCACCTACGCCATCGCCAACGGGACCACGCTTACCGCCGCGCCCGAAGTCGACGCGCTCGCCGATAGCGACGGACACGGCCATCACGCGCAGGTCCAGGGGTCGGTCAATATTGGCCAGGCGCTGTCGTCGACGGTGACCGCTTACGGCGAGCTGTGGACCGCGCAGAACGACGATCCGGCCGGCACCGTCCGCCAGTATTCGGCCGACGCCGCGGTGGCGTGGCTCGCGCGCCCGACGCTGCAGTTCGATGCCGGGGTCAACCTCGGGCTCAACCGCGCGACGCCCGGGGTGCAGGCCTATCTGGGCGTCTCGACCCGTTTCTGAATAGGAGCCACGCATCATGTCCGCGCTTTCCGCCACGATCCGCCCCGCGCTCGTCATGACGCTCGGCTTCACCCTGCTCACCGGGCTCGCCTATCCGCTGGCGGTGACGGGAATCGCGCAGGCGGTGTTGCCGGCGCAGGCGAACGGCAGTCTCGTCGTCGATGGCGGGCGGGTGGTCGGCTCGGCGCTGATCGGCCAGGGCTTCGCCAGCCCGCGCTATTTCCACGGGCGCCCGTCGGCGGCGGGCAAGGGCTATGACGCCTCGTCGTCGGGCGGAAGCAACCTCGCCCCCGGCTCGCGCGACCTCGAAACCCGGATCGAGGGCGACGTGAAGGCGCTCCACGCCGAGGGCATCGCGACGGTCCCCGCCGATCTCGTCACCACCTCGGCCTCGGGGCTCGATCCCGACGTCAGCCCCGATGCCGCGCTGGTGCAGGTGCCGCGAGTCGCCGCCGCGCGCGGTCTCGATCCGCGCGTGATCGAGGCGCTGGTCGAGGCGGCGGTCGAACCCTCGCCGCTCGGCATTCTCGGCGCGCCGCGGGTCAACCTGCTCGCGCTCAATCGACAACTCGACCGGCTGTCCGCTAATCGAAGGCCGTGAACGACGAGCGCCGTCCCTCTCCCGATGCCCTGTTGAAGGAAGCCGTGCGCGACGAGCGCGGGCGCCTGAAGATCCTGCTCGGCGCCGCCCCTGGGGTCGGCAAGACGGTCGAGATGCTGCGCGAGGGAGCCGACCTCCTCGCCGCCGGGGTCGACGTCGTCGCCGGGGTGATCGAGACTCACGGCCGTGCGCATACCGAGCAGCTCGCTGCCCCGTTCGAGCGGCTGCCCCCGCGGACGGTCGAGCACGAAGGTCACCGGCTGGCCGAGTTCGACGTCGACGCGATGCTGGCGCGGGCGCCGCGGGTCGCGCTGGTCGACGAGCTTGCCCACAGCAATGCGCCCGGGAGCCGCCACGCCAAGCGCTGGCAGGACGTCGAGGAACTTCGCGCGGCGGGGATCGACGTCCTCACCACGCTCAACATCCAGCACGTCGAGAGCCTTAACGACGTTGTCGCCAGCTTCACCCGCATCCGGATGCGCGAGACGGTGCCCGACAGCATCCTCGACGAAGCCGAGATCGAGATCGTCGACGTCCCCCCCGACGAGCTCATCGACCGGCTGAAGGCGGGAAAGATCTATGTCGCCGAGGAAGCCAACCGCGCGCTTGGCAATTTCTTCACCCGTGCCAACCTGTCGGCATTGCGCGAGCTGGCGCTTCGCCGCGCGGCGCAGACGGTCGACCGGCGCATGCTCGACGACCTGCGGGCGAGCGGGGCGCGGGGCAATTTCGCCGGGGCCGAGCGGTTCGTCGTCGCGGTCGGCGACCAGCCGGGGGGCGAGCGGCTGATCCGCGCGGCGAAGCGGATGGCCGACGCGTTCGACGCGCCGTGGACCGCGCTGGTGCTCGAAACCCCGCGCAGCGCGACGCTCGATGCCTCGGCGCGCGGGCGGATCGCCGACGCGCTCAAGCTGGCGGCGTCGCTGGGGGCCAATGTCGCGGTGGTCCCGGCCGCCGACGTCGTCGCCGGGCTCGCCGAGTTCCTCGAGGAAAACCGGACCACCGCGCTGGTGGTCGGCAAGGTGCGGCGGGGCTGGTGGTTCACGCTCCGCCACCCGTCGGTAGTCGACAAGCTGGTGCGCGAGCTCAAGGACGTGTCGGTCCACGTCATCCCGCTGAGCGCCTATGCGCCCGCCGATTCGCGGCCGGCGCGCTCGGTGCGGCGTTCGATCAACCCGGCGGGACTGCTCTGGTCGGTGCTGCTGGTCGGGTTGACCACGGTGCTCGCGCGCTTCGCCGAGCCGTTCACCGGGCCGAACTCGATCGACCTGATGTACATCTTGCCGGTGATGTTCACCGCGGCGCGGTTCGGGCTGCGCTCCTCGCTCGCCGCCGCGCTGATGGCGGCGCTGGCCTATAATTTCTTTTTCCTGCCGCCGCTCTACGAACTGACCATCCAGGACCCGCAGAACGTCACCACCTTCTTGGTGCTGATCGCGGTGGGGACGGTGGTCGGGCAGCTGGCGGGCAACCTTCAGCGCCGCGCGATCCTCGGGGCGCGGACCGCGAGCGAGAATGCCGCGGTCGCCGCCTTCGGCCAGAAGCTGGCGGGGCTGTCGGCGCGCGCCGAAACCGCCGCCGCGGTGGCCGAAGAGATTGCGCAGGCGTTCGGGGTCAGCGCGATCGTCGTGTTGCGCGATTCGACCGGGCGGGCCGCGGTCGACGCGGGCTCGCCGGCGATGGTCGAGCTCGACGCGATCGACGAAGCCTCGGCCGACTGGGCGTTCACCCATAACGAAGATACCGGGCGCGGAACCGGCACGCTCGCCGCGAGCGACTGGCAGTTCCACCCGCTGGCCACCTCGCTCGGCATCCATGCGCTGATCGGGCTGGCCAAGCCCGGCCCCGGCTCGCCGATCCCGCCCGACCGCCAGCTGCTGTTCACGACGATGAAGGGGCAGGCGGCGCTCGCCTACGAGCGCATCCGGCTCGAAAAGGACACGCGCGAGCTTCAGGCGCTGCGCCAGCGCGAGGACCTTCGGCGGACGCTGCTAAGCTCGATCGCGCACGACCTGAGGACCCCGCTGACCGCGCTCGTCGGTGCCGCGCAGGCGCGCCAGCCGCAGCTCGACGACGTCCGCGCCAATGCGCGCCGGCTGGCACATTTCTTCGACAATCTGCTCGAGATGACTCGGCTCCAGGAAGGCGGTCTCGAGCCGGCGCTCGAGCCGATCGACCTGACCGACGCGGTCGCCGCCGCGCTCGACGACCTCAAGCCCGAGCTGGCCGGGCGGACGGTCGCGGTCGACGTCCCGGCCGACCTGCCGCTGGTCTCGGCCGATGGGCGGATGCTCCACCAGTGCCTGCTCAACCTGCTCGCCAATGCCGCCCGGTTCACCCGCGCGGGCGGGCAGATCCGAATCGAAGCCGAGGCGCGTGAGGGCGGCGTCCGGCTCGAGGTGGTCGACGACGGCGTCGGCCTGCCCCCCGGCGACCCGGCGCAGCTGTTCGACCGGTTCCGCAAGGTCGAGGTCGGTGACCGCAGCGGCGGCACCGGTCTCGGGCTGGCGATCGTCAAGGGCTTCGCCGACGCGATGGGGATCGCGGTCGGCGCGCGCCGGGTCGAGCCCGCTGGCGCGGCCTTTTCGCTCCACTTGCCGGCCTCGCGGCTGGCGCCGGGCGGGACGTGAGTGCGCCGCTGCTGGTGATCGACGACGAGGCGGCGATCCGCAGCCTCGTGCGTCGCGCCGCCGAGCGCGCGGGCTGGGGCGTCGCCGAAGCCGCCGACGCGCGCGAAGGGCTCGACCTCGCGCGCCGGACGGGGTGCGAGGTGGTGCTGCTCGATCTCGGCCTGCCCGACCGTGACGGGGTCGAGATCATCCCCCAGCTCAAGGCCGCCGGCCGTTCGGTTATCGTGCTGACCGCGCGCGACAGCGCGTCGGAAAAGGTCACCGCGCTCGACCTCGGGGCCGACGATTATCTGGTCAAGCCGTTCGATACCGAGGAGCTGCTCGCCCGCGTCCGGGTCGCCTTTCGCAATCGCGGGCGCGGCGGCGGCGAGCTGGTGCGGGTGGGACCCATCGCGATCGACCTCGCCCGGCGGGTTGTGACCCGCGACGAGCGCGCGCTCGACCTGCCGCCGAAGGAATTCGCGTTGCTGCTCGAGCTTGCGCGCAACGCCGACCGGGTCGTCACCCACCGCCATTTGCTGGAGGCGGTTTGGGGCCCGGCGCATGTCGCCGACCTCGCCTATCTGCGCGTCGCGGTGCGCAATTTGCGGCAGAAGCTGGAAGCCGACCCGGCGCGACCTTCACTGCTGATCAACGTCCCGGCAATCGGCTACCGGCTGCGCTCGCAATAGCGGGTTACACGGCTGACACTTGAAGCCGTCGGCGCGCCGCGCGATCTTCGGCGGCATGATCGACATTCGCCCCTTCGCTTCGCTCGGCCACGCCGACCATGGCTGGCTCGACGCCCGCCACCACTTCAGCTTCGCCAACTATTACGACCCGGCCCGGATGGGCTGGGGCGCGATCCGGGTGTGGAACGACGACACCATCGCGGCGAAGAGCGGCTTCCCGCCGCACCCGCACCGCGACATGGAGATCGTCACCTACGTCCGCACCGGCGCGATCACCCACCAGGACTCGATGGGCAACAAGGGCCGCACCGCGGCGGGCGACGTCCAGGTGATGAGCGCGGGCTCGGGCGTCACCCACGCCGAATATAACCTCGAGGACGAGGCGACCACGCTGTTCCAGATCTGGATCGAGACCGACCGCCGCGGGGTCGCCCCCGGTTGGGGCCAGATGCCCTTTCCAAAGGAAGCGCGCGAAGGCAGCTTCCAGCTGCTTGCCAGCGGCAACCCGGATGACGGCGCGCTGTCGATCCATGCCGACGCGACCATTTGGGGCGCGACGCTGAAGGGCGGCGGGCGGCTGGCGTATCAGGCCGATCCCGCGCGCCACCTCTATCTCGTCTCGTCGGCACCGGTGCGGGTCAACGGGGTCGCCGCCAACCCGCGCGACGGAATCGCCGTGACCGGCGAGGACCGCATCGAGATCGAGGCCGAGTCCGACGCGGAAATCGTGCTGGTCGACGCGCGCTGATCCGCCGCGGACTTGCGGGGCGGCGCGGCTCGGGGCAATAGGGCCGGGCGAGGGTCCGGGGGCGAACGGACTCGCGCATCCGGTTCAACGGGGGAATTTGGGAGCGGTCATGGGCTTCGGCTCGCGGCACCTTTGGTCAATCGTGGCGTTCGTCGCCGCCACCCTGCTGCTCGCGCCGACCCCCTCGCTCGCCCAGTCGAGCGGGTCGCAGAGCCAGTCGGCGGGCACCATCGGTCCGGCCGAGCTCAAGAATTTCAGCCTCGGCAAGGGCGGCGGCGCGGGGCTTACCGTGACCCCGCCGCCCGCCACCACCCCGCCCCCCGCCTCGACCCAGGCGACCCCGTCGCTCGGCGACGTGGCGACGCCCTCACCGCGATCGGTCTTTTCGACCCGGATCGGGTCCGACCTTCCCGCCCGCTCGTCGCCCCAGGTCGCGGCCCGGCGGACCGAGCCCGCGCCGCGTCCCGAAGCGACCGTCAACGCGCCGGCGGCGCCCGCCGCGGCGCCGTCGAGCCCGAACAGCTCGCCGCTGGGCACCGACCTGCCGGTGACCGCGGCGGCCTCGGCGCCGACCCCGATCGAGCCGACCGGTTCGTTCGGCCCGACCGCGAGCGGCAGCCTCGGGATCTGGCCGTGGCTGCTCGCGCTTGTCGCCGCGGTCGGGATCGGGATCGTCTTTTGGGGGCTTCGCCGCCGCACTCCGCAAGTGGCGATGGCCGGCGTCCGGCTCGGCGACCTCGCCCAGCCGCGAGTGCCCGAGCCGTCGCCGGGTCCGCGGCCTTCGCCCCAGCCCCAGTCTGCGCCATCGCCCCATCCTTCGCCGATGCCGCGCGCGATGCAGCCTTCCGCCGCGCCCGCGCCGCGCCACGACCCGGTGCCCCCCGCCGGAACGCCGGCCCCCGCGCCCTCGTCGTCGCTGCTCGGCGGGATCGTCGCCCGGACGCTGCAGCCGAAGATCGCGTTCGAGTTCCAGCCGATCCGGGTCGATTACGATGCCGAGGGTCGCGCGACCCTGCTGTTCGACCTGACGATCACCAACACCGGCCACGCCCCCGCGCGCGACGTGCTGGTCGAGGGCAAGATGTTCAACGCCGGCCCGCGGCAGGACGAGGAAATCGCCGCCTTCTTCCTCAACCCGCGCGGGATGGGCGAGCGGATCAGCTTTCTCCCGCCGACCGAAAAGCTGTTGCTTCGCAGCCGTGTCGCGCTGACCGGGGACGACGTTCGCCCGGTGGGTTACGAGGGACGGCAGCTGTTCGTCCCGCTGGTCGGCTTCAATGCGCTCTATCGCGGTCCTTCGGGCGAGCAAAAGGATTCGGCGAGCTACCTCGTCGGGCGCGGCGGTCAGGACGGCGGCAAGATGGGCGCCTTCCCGCTCGACCAGGGGGCGAGGGGCTGGACCGAGGTGTCGGCCCGCCCGCACAGCGCCGGTCTCAGTTCGTAGAGTCTCAGTTCGTAGAATAGTCGCTGGACAAGCCGCGCGCCGCCGCCGAAGTCTGCCGCCCGAACAGGGAGACCGACCGATGCCGAACACCGCCGCGCCGCTGAAGTTTGCGCTGACCGCGCCGCTGACCGCCATGCTGCTCGCGGGCAGCGCCGCCGCCCAGCCGGTCACCCCGATGACTCCCGACGTCGTCGCCAGCTACGACCCGGTGATGCCGTGGGCCGACTTCGTCCGGCGCGAAGTGATGATCCCGATGCGCGACGGGACCAAGCTCTACACGGTGATCGTGATGAAGAAGAGCACCCGGAACGGGCCGATCCTGTTCTCGCGCACCCCCTACGACGCCCACGGGTCGGCGTTCGCGAACAAGAGCCAGCGCGCCGACGACATCCTGCCCGCGATGAACAAGGAGTTCGTCGATGACGGCTACATCATCGTCTACCAGGACATTCGCGGGCTGCACCGGTCCGAAGGCACCTTCATCATGACCCGGCCGATCGTCGGGCCGCTCAACAACAGCGGCATCGACGAGAGCACCGATGCCTACGACAGTATCGACTGGCTGGTGAAGAACATCCCCGAATCGAACGGCAAGGTGGCGACAATCGGCTCGTCCTACCTCGGCTTCACCACGCTGATGACCGAGATCAATCCGCATCCCGCGCTCAAGGCGGCGGTCCCCGAGAGCCCGATGGTCGATACGTGGATGGGCGACGACGACTTCCACAACGGCGCGTTCCGCGTCCCCTCGTTCGACTATTTCCTCGAGATGAGCACCGGCAAGGCCGACGCGGGCGCGGGAATCGCGCGTGGGCAGGGCGACGACTACACCGCCTACCTCGAGGCCGGCTCGGCGGGCGATTTCGCGCGGAAGTGGAAGATCGACCAGGTGCCGTTCGTGCGCAAGGTGATGGAGAACCCGGCCTACACCGCCTTCTGGCAGGAGCAGGCGGTCGACAAATGGTTCGCCGCCCGCGCGCTGACCGTGCCGACGATGCTCGAGGTCGGGCAGTGGGACCAGGAAGACAGCTATGGCGCGCCCGCGGTCTATCGCGCGCTCAAGGACCGTTACGAAGGCACCGACCTGCTCCACCTCGTGATCGGGCCGTGGCGGCATTCCGGGGCCAATCACTATGGCTACGAGCTCGGCGCGCTGACCTTCGCCGGCGACACCGCGCGCGAGTGGCGGGTCAAATATATGAAGCCGTGGCTCGACCATTATGTGAAGGGCGCGCCCGACCCGCACATTCCCGCCGCGCTGACCTACGCCACCGGGATCGACCAGTGGCAATCCGCGCCGCGCTGGCCGGCGGGGACGCCGACGCCCTATTATCTGGACGCGGGGCGGAGCGCCTCGTTCACGCCCGGCGGGGCGGGAAGCGACGACTATGTCTCCGACCCGGCGAACCCGGTGCCGTTCCTGCCGCGCCCGATCGACATGGCCGACGGCAGCCAGTGGAAGACATGGCTGGTGAAGGACCAGCGCTTCGTCGACGGTCGCCCCGACGTCCTCACCTGGACCGGTGCGCCGCTCGACAAGGCGGTGCACATCATGGGCGCGCCCAAGGCCGACATCTTCCTGTCGACCAGCGGCAGCGACACCGACGTGGTGGTCAAGCTGATCGACGTTTATCCCAACGACATTCCCGAAGGCGCGGGGCAGGGGTCGAAGCCGTCGATGGCGGGCTACGAGCTGCCGATCGGGATCGAGATCTTCCGCGGGCGCTACGTGAAGAGCCTGTCGAACCCCTCGCCGCTGAAGTCCGGCGCGGTCAACCGCTTCCAGTTCAGCCTGCCAAACGTCAACCATGTCTTCCTGCCCGGCCACCGCATCGCGGTACAGATCCAGTCGAGCCTGTTTCCGCTCTACGACCGCAACCCGCAGAGCTTCGTGCCCAACATCTTCAACGCGAGGCCGGGCGATTATCGCAAGGCGACGATCAGCGTGAAGCACGGCGGGGCGACGCCGAGCGCGGTGTGGCTGCCGGTGGTCGCCGACTAAAGGCTAGAGCGCGCTGTCGCCCGCCATATAGGCGTGCCAGGCGAACACCGCGGCCGCGCCGCGATGCGGGCGCCAGCGCTCGGCCCAGTCACGCACCTGCTTCTCGCTCGGGCGTTCGGCATGGCCGAGCATCCGGCCGATCTGGACCTGGACCGCTAGGTCGCCGGCAGGAAAGGCGTCGGCACGCCCTTCGGCGAACAGCAGGTAGATTTCCGCCGACCAGCGGCCGATGCCCTTGATCCGCGTCAAGAGCGCGATCGCTTCCTCGTCGTCATCGGGCAGGTTGGCGAGGTCGAGCTCGCCCGAGAGGACCAGCGCGGCGAGGCTCCGCGCATAGCCCGCCTTCTGCCGCGACAGCCCGGCCTCGCGAAGCTCGTCGTCGCTGGCGGCGACGATCGCGGCAAGGTCGGCGGGGTCGCCGAAGCGGGCGGTGAGCTTGGCCCACATCGAGCGCGCGGCGGCGACGCTGACCTGTTGGCCGACGATGGTCCGGAGCAGCGTCATCACCCCGGGCTCGCTCAGCCGCGGCTCGGGATGGCCGTGCGCCGCCAGCGCCGCCGCGAAGGCGGGTTCGCGCCGGGCAAGCTCGTCGAGACTGGAATGGAGGCTTGCGGCGGTGCGGACCATCAGGCGACGCTGGCGGCGTAGAGCGCGACCGCGGCGGCGTTGGAAACGTTGAGGCTCTCGATCGAATCGCTGATCGGCAGCCGGGCGAGCGCGTCGCAATGGTCGCGGATGTTCGATCGCATCCCCGGCCCCTCGGCGCCGAGCACCAGCGCGATCCGCGCCGGGCCGAGCGCGTCTTTCAACTCGTCCTTCGCCTCGCCCGCCAGCCCGATCCGCCAGAAGCCGGCCTCGGCCATTTCCTCGAGCGCGCGGGCAAGGTTGACGACCCTCACCCACGGCACGCGTTCGAGCGCGCCCGAGGCGGCCTTGGCGAGGGCCCCGCCTTCGGGCGGCGAATGGCGGTCCTGGGTGACGATGCCGATCGCGCCGAACGCCGCCACCGAGCGCAGGATTGCGCCGACGTTATGCGGGTCGGTGACCTGGTCGAGGACGAGCAGCGTCGCCCGCTCGGGCGCGTCGCTGAGCACGTCGCCGAGCCACTGGTCCTCGAGCGGCTCGACCTCGATCACCACGCCTTGGTGCGGGGCGTCGTGGGGGACGAGCCGGCCGAGGTCGGCGGCCTCGGCCATCACCACCGGCATTTCCGACGGGAACTGCATGAACCCCGCCGCCTCGCGCGTCGCCCACGCCTTCAGCACGCGGCGGTCGGGATTGTCGAGCGCGGCGGCGACCGCGTGCTTCCCCCAGAAACGGGGACGGTTGGGGTTGGCCCCGCCCTTGTGCTTGTTCTTGCGCGCCATCTTTTTCCGCCTAACGCGAGGCGGGCTTGGACGCTAGTGCGCGGCGTCGAGCGAATAGCCGGCCGAGCGCACGGTGCGGATGATGTCGGGCTCGCCGAGCGCGAGGCGCAGGCGGCGGACATGGACGTCGACCGTGCGAAGTTCGATTTCCTCGCTGTGTTGCCACACCGCCTCGAGCAGCTGCTGGCGCGAGAAGACCCGGCCCGGGTTTTCGAGGAAATGGCGCAGCAGCCGATATTCGGTCGGACCGAGCTGGAGCGGGGCATTGTCGCGGCGGACGCGGTGCGCAGCGAGATCCATCTCGATCCCGGCATAGCTGAGCGCCCCGGCGGCGATCGCCGGTCGCACCCGGCGCAGCACCGCGCTGGCGCGCGCGAGCAGCTCCTTGGGCGAGAAGGGCTTGGTCATATAGTCATCGGCGCCGGTTTCGAGCCCGCGGATCCGGTCTTCCTCCTCGCCGCGCGCGGTAAGCATGATGATCGGCACGTTGGCGCTGTTTTCCTTGCGGCGCAGCCGGCGGCACACCTCGATCCCGCTGATCCCCTCGATCATCCAGTCGAGCACGACGAGGTCGGGCTTGATCTCCTCGGACAGGATCAGCGCTTCCTCGCCGTCGCCGGTGCGCGTCACCGCCCAGCCGGCGCGGTCGAAGTGGAAGCCGACCAGTTCGGCCAGCGGGCGGTCGTCCTCGACCAGGAGGAGGCGCTTGATCGACATGGGGTCAGGCTCCGATCGAACTCGATCCGCGCGGGCGGTCGGCAAGGTGCTGACCGGTCGCGGCATAATAGACCATCTCGGCGATGTTGGTGGCGTGGTCGCCGACCCGTTCGATGTTCTTGGCGATGAACAGGAGGTGGGTCGACGGGCCGATGTTGTGCGGATCCTCCATCATGAAGGTCAGCAACGTGCGGAAGATCGAGTTGTAGAAATCGTCGACCGCGGCGTCGCGCTCGACCACCCGCACCGCCGCCTCGGCGTCGCGCTGGACGAAGGCGTTGAGCACGTCATGGACCATGCCGGTGGCGATCCGCGCCATTTCCGGAAGCAGCGAGATCGGCTCGATATTGCCGACATTGTCGAGCAGCGGAACGCGCTTCGAGATATTCTTGGCATAGTCGCCGATGCGTTCGACCACGCTCGAGATCTTCATCGCCGCGACGACGTCGCGAAGGTCGCCCGCCATCGGCGCGCGCAGCGCGATCAACTGGACCGCGCGGCGCTCGGTCTCGATCTCGAGCGCGTCGAGCTTCTTGTCGTTCTCGACGATCTTTTCGGCGCCCTCGAGGTCGCGCTGGATCAGGCATCGCATCGATTCGCGGATCGCGTGCTCGGCGAGCCCGCCCATCTGGCTGATGAGCGCGCGCAGCCGGTCGAGGTCCTCGTCGAATGCCTTGAGCGTGTGCCCGCTGGTGGTGGCCATCGTTCCTACTCCGATCAGCCGTAACGGCCGGTGATGTAATCGCGGGTGCGTTCTTCCGCGGGGTTGGTGAAGATGTCGGTGGTGCGGCCGAATTCGACCAGCTCGCCGAGGTGGAAGAAGCCGGTCCGGTCGGAAACGCGCGCCGCCTGCTGCATGTTATGGGTGACGATGAGGATGGTGTAGTCGGCCTTGAGCTCGTGGATCAGCTCCTCGACCTTGGCGGTCGAGATCGGGTCGAGCGCGCTGGTCGCCTCGTCGAGCAGCAGGATCTCGGGCCGCACGGCGATGGTCCGCGCGATGCACAGCCGCTGCTGCTGACCGCCCGACAGCGACAGCGCGCTGACGCCGAGCTTGTCCTTGACCTCGTCCCACAGCGCGGCGCGCTTCAGGGCGTCCTCGATCCGGTCGTCGCGTTCGGACTTCGACAATTTCTCGAAATAGCTGAGCGCGAAGCCGACGTTGTTGCGGATCGACGAGGCAAACGGGGTCGGCTTCTGGAACACCATGCCGACCTTGCGGCGAAGATCGGACAGCGGGTAATTGCGCGCGAGGACGTTCTCGCCGTCGATGAGAATTTCGCCTTCGGCGCGCTGCTCGGGGTAAAGCTCGTAGATGCGGTTGACGGTGCGCAGCAGCGTCGACTTGCCGCACCCCGACGGGCCGATCACCGCGGTCACGGTGTTCTTGGCAAGATCCATGTTGACGTTCTTCAGCGCCGGCGACTTGCCGTAGAAGAAGTTGAGGTCGCGGATCGACAGCTCGGGATCGGCGCTGGCCGCGGTCGTCGCCGGGCTCGCCACATATTCGTTCATTTGCGTTTCCTTTGCCGTGCGAACAGCCGGACCAGAAGGTTCAGGCCGAGCACGAAGGTCGTCAGGATCAGCGCCCCGGCCCAGGCCAGTGCGTGCCATTCGTCATAAGGGCTCATCGCATATTGGAAAATGACCACCGGCACGTTGGCCAGCGGACCGCCCATGTCGCTGCTCCAGAACTGGTTGTTGAGCGCGGTGAACAGCAGCGGCGCGGTCTCGCCCGCGATCCGCGCGAGGCCGAGAAGCACGCCGGTGAGAATCGAGCTCTTGGCGGCGACATAGAGGATCTGGCTGGTCACCTTCCAGCGCGGGACGCCGAGCGCGAAGGCGGCCTCGCGCATTTGGTCGGGGACGAGGCGAAGCGCCTCGTCGCTGGTGCGAACGACGATCGGCAGCAGGATCATCGCCAGCGCGACCGACCCCGCCCAGCCCGAGAAATGGCCCATCGGCCGGACCAGCAGTTCGTAGACGAACAGACCGATCACGATCGACGGCGCGGAAAGCAGGATATCGTTGACGAAGCTGACCAGCTTGGCGAGCCGCGAGTAGCGGCCATGCTCGGCAAGGTAGGTACCCGCCGCGACCCCAACCGGGGTGCCGATCGCCAGCGCGAGGAGGATCATCACCCCGCTTCCGTAAAAGGCGTTGAGCAGCCCGCCCGACGCGCCCGGTGGCGGGGTCATCTGGGTGAACATCGCGGCGTTGATCGCGCCCACGCCCTGCTTGATCGTGGTCCACAGGATCCATGTCAGCCAGGTCAGGCCGAACAGGGTGGCGGCACCGGCGAAGGTCAGCGCGATGGCGTCGACCGCGCGGCGTCGGCGTTCGATCGGGCCCATCAGCCGGCCCGCCCGTGGGTCTTGTTGACCCGCGCCAGCAGCAGCTTGGCGAGGCTCAGGACGATCAGCGTGACCATGAACAGCAGGAAGGCGAGCGCGATCAGCGACGAGCGGTAGAGCTCGGTATCGGCCTCGGTGAATTCGTTGGCGATCGCCGCGGCGATCGAGTTGGACGGCATCAAGAGCGAGCCCGACAGGTCGTGGGCGTTGCCGAGCACGAAGGTCACCGCCATCGTCTCGCCGAGCGCGCGCCCGAGGCCGAGGAAGATCGCGCCGATGATCGCCGAGCGGGTGTACGGGAGGGTCACGCGGCTGAGGATTTCCCATCGGGTCGAGCCGAGCGCGACCGCCGATTCGCGAAGCGCGGGAGGCACCGCGTTGAACACGTCGCGCGCGACCGAGGCGATGAACGGGATGACCATGATGCCGAGCACGATTCCGGCGGTCAGCATGCCGATCCCGATCGGCGGCCCCTGGAAGAGCGGACCCACCAGCGGCAGCGGGCCGAGGTGCGCGGTCAGCCACGGCTCGACGTTGGCGGCCATGAACGGGGCGAAGATGAACAGCCCCCACATGCCGTAGATGATGCTGGGGATGGCGGCGAGCAGCTCGATCGCCATGCCGATCGGCCCGCGCGTCCAGCGCGGCGCGATATCGGTCAGGAACAGCGCGATGCCGATGCTGACCGGGACCGCGATGACCAGCGCGATGATCGAGGTGACCAGCGTCCCGTAGATCGGGACCAGCGCGCCGAACTTCGCGCCGACGACGTCCCAGTCGCGGCCGGTGACGAAGCCAGGGCCGAAGGTCTGGAACGCCAGCCTTCCGCCCCACGCCATCGCCGCCATCGCCGCGCCGAGAACGATCAGCACGAGCCAGGCGGCGCCGGCGGTGACGAGTCCGAAGACCCGGTCCGCGCCGGCGCCGGAAGCGGGCTTGGACAAGCCCCTGTCGCTCACTTGATCGACTTGCCGATGTAATCGTCGACCTGCTTCACCAGCGCGTCGGGCAGCGGGACATAGTCGAGCTTGCCGGCCTGCGCCTGGCCCTTGGCCAGCGCCCACTTGAAGAAGGCGAGCGCCGCGTCCGAACGCGCCTTGTCCTTCGGCGCCTTCGGCATCAGCACGAAGGTGGTCGCGGTGATCGGGTAGGCGTTGGCGCCCGGCGCGTTGGTCATGACCAGGAAAAAGTCCTGCGCATGCGCCCAGTCGGCACTGGCGGCGGCTTCCTGGAAGCTCGCCGCGCTCGGCGCCGGGAAGTTGCCCGCCGAATTCTGCAGCCCGGCGTAGTTCATCTTGTTCTGGACGACATAGGCATATTCGACATAGCCGATCGAGTTCGGGATCTGGCGGACATAGCCCGCGACGCCCTCGTTACCCTTGCCACCGACGCCGACCGGCCAGTCGACCGACTTGCCCTCGCCCGGCCCCGCCTTCCACGCCGGGCTGACCTGGCTGAGGTAGTGGGTGAAGTTGAAGCTGGTGCCCGACCCGTCCGAACGGTGGACGACGGCGATATCGGCGTTGGGCAGCGCGACGCCGGCGTTGAGCGCGGCGATCGCCGGGTCGTTCCACTTCTTGATCTTGCCCTGGAAGATGTCGGCGAGCAGCTGGCCCGACAGGTGGAGCTTGCCCGGCTCGATCCCGGCGACGTTGATCACGGGGACGATCCCGCCGATCACGACCGGGAACTGGGCCAGACCCGAAGCGGCGAGCTCCTTGGGATCGAGCGGCTGGTCCGACGCGCCGAAGTCGACGGTGCCGGCCTTGATCTGGGTGATCCCGCCGCCCGAGCCGATCGACTGGTAGTTGATCTGCGGGTTGCCGGCCTTGGCATAGTCAGCCGACCAAGCCGACAGGACCGGGTAGACGAAGGTCGAACCGGCGCCGGTGATGCTGCCGGCGGCGGCCTGCTTGTTGTCGCCCTTGCCGCCGCAGCTGGCGAGGCCGGTCGCGGCCAGCGCGATCGCGAGGCCGAAAATCATCTTCTTCAAGGCATGTCTCCCAATTCTGTTCGCGCCTTATGAGCGCTCGGCGTCGAATATTTTACGTGGTCGTGACACTATGATGACAGTCGCGGCGACTGCCGCGGCGAATCAGAAGGACAGGCCGATCGTGCCGGTCAGCGCATGGTCCATCTGGTCGGGACCGTTCTTTACCACCCGATACTGGTTGAGGTAGCCGATGTCGGCCTTGATCGTCTTGCTGAGCGGGACCGACAGCGCGACCGCGTTGCGAACCCGGTCGAAGCCGTTGATCGTCTGGAAGCTGGTCCGGTTGAGATTGATGAACGGCTCGGTCGTGAAGACGAGGCTCGGCGCGGTTTTGCCGCCGAGCGGGAGCGCGAGCTTGGCATAGGGGCGAAACCGCCAGCCGGTGCCGCCCACCCCGTCGCGCCAGCGCTGCTCGGTGCGGGCCCGAAAGCTCAGGCTTGCCGATCCGAGCGAGGCGACATTGTCGAAGGTGACCTGCTCGCGCGCGCGATGTTCCATCACCGTGAAGTCGCCGCCGGCGTAGTTGGGATCGTGGACGTAACCGGCCCAGAAGCCGATCTTCTTGTTGAGCTGGTAGCCGACCAGCGTGCTGTTCTCGACCTCGTAGAGCCCGTGCCGCTGGTCGCTGAAGCGAAGCACCAGCTCGTTCGACAACCGCCAGTGGCTATCGAGCTTCACGCTGGTGTTCGAAGTCAGCCATTGCTGGAAGTCGTCGCCGGCCGAAGCGGTCGACGGAAGCGCGAGGAGGGCGGCGCCGGCCGCGAGGATCAGCTTTGTCATGCGGCGCCCCTGCGACAATATTATTGCAGCAATATGACAGTTTGGCCGGCGACGTAGAGGCGAGACGTTCAGGCGCCGGCCAGCAGCGGTAATCGCACTGTCACAATCGTCCCCCTGCCGGGCCGACTGGCGATGTCGAGCGTGCCGCGGTGCCGCTCGACGATATGCTTGACGATGGCGAGGCCGAGCCCGGTCCCGCCGCTGTCGCGGCTGCGCGCGGCGTCGACGCGGTAGAATCGTTCGGTCAGCCGCGGCAAATGATCGGCGGCGATGCCTTCGCCGTCGTCGGCGACGTCGAGTCGCGCCATCCCGCCGGCGTGCGCCAAGTGCAGCCGCACTTCGCCGCCCGGCTTGGGACAGGCATAGCGCAGCGCATTGCTGACAAGGTTATTCACCAGCTGGACGAGTTGGCTCCGGTCCCCAGCGACGACCAGCGGTTCGGCTTCGACCAGGACTCGCGCGCCGCGCTGCCGGGCGAGTTCGCCGGTGTCGCTGACCGCCGTCTCGATCACCGCGGCAAGGTCGACCGGGTCGGTCGGGTGCTGGAAGCGGCCCGCCTCGATCCGGCTGAGACCCATCAGCTCCTCGATCAGCCGGAGCATCCGCCGCGCCTCGCCGAGGATGGTATGCCCGAAGCGGCGGCGAAGCTCGTCGTCGAGCGGGTCTTCGTCGGCGAGCGTCTCGCCATAGCCGACGATGGTGGCGAGCGGGGTGCGGAGCTCGTGGCTGGCGTTGGCGACGAAATCGACCCGCTGGCGTTCGGCGGCGCGCGCCTCGCCGCGATCGATCAGCCGGATCAGCCGGCGACCCTCGCCGAGATCGTTGACGGTCAGCGCCCACGGCCGCTCGACCCCACCGATGCCGACGATCTCGCGGCTTCCCTCGGGCGAGGGGCCGAGGATGAGGTCGAGCGCCTCGGGATGGCGGATCGCGAGACGGACGTCGCGCCCGATCGCATCGACCCCGACAAGCGAGCGCGCCGCGCGATTGACCGCGACCACCCGCTGGCGGTCGATGATAAGGGTCGGTTCCTCGATCGCGTCGATGAGGGTTGCGGTGATCGGCGGGAGGCTGGCCATCGCCGTTCCTGATAAAGGCGGCGGAAGGGGACGACTAGGGGGCGGCGAAGCGGTCGCGATAGCGCTCGATCTCGGCATAGCGCCACGGGCTGCTGAGCGCGGCCACGAGGACGATTACCACGATCGGGTAGCTCCAGAACCGCTCGGCCACGGCGTAGACGCGGGGCATCAGGCCGAAGTCCATCGCCTTGAAGAAGTGGGCGATGATCGTCGACAATTGCAGCCCGGCAATCCACAGCGGCCAGAAGCGCGGCGACTGTAGCGCGAGCCAGACGAAGGCGGCGAGCGTGATCACGTCGATCCCGGCAAGCCCCATCTCGACATCGCTGAACCGCTCGCGAAGCGGGGCTTGGAGGAACACCGACACGAGGCTCGCGCCCAGGCAGATGAAGGCGGCGACGCGCTCGTCGCGTCCGCCCTTGGCGAGCGCGCTGAGGCAGGCCAATGCCACCAGCGTCCAGAAGAAATATTTGGTCATGATCGGCCAGTGGACCGGACCATGTCGCCCATGGTCCGGTCAACCCTTCGTGTCAGGCGACCACGCGAAGCGGGGTCGGCATCGCGCCGCTGGCGGGGGGGCAATCGCTGCCGTCGCCGAACGACACGGTGCGAAGCCCGGGGACGAACCTTTGCGCGCTGGCGAGTTCGCGGTGGCATTCGACCATCGAGCCGCGCGCTTGAATCAGAGCCGATACGGTGACCGACAGCTGGGCCAGCGCTTCGTGGCCGGTCGCGGGGCCGACGCCCATCACGCCGCGCGCGGCGATCATCCGCGACTGGAGTTCGGCAAGGTCGCTCAAGGTGGCGTCGATCGCGTCCTCGACGGTCCGCACCTGGGTGGCGATATCGTAGGCGGCATTTTCGATCAGCTGCTTGCGCATAACACGTACCTTTCCAGTGCCGGGCGCCACGTGAAGGCGCGCCGGTCGGACAAGGCCAGCGATGAACGCGAGGGTCGGCTTACTTGGCCATCAGTCTTGAAAGGCTCTCCAGGCCGGCGAGATACATTCCGGCGCAGAACATCGCGCCAAGCGCGATCAGGAGGACCCAGAGCAGGCGGGCGCCGACGCCCAGTTCATTCGCAGGCTTGCTCCTCGTTGCGAACGGCAGAGGCAAGGAGGACCAGCGACCCGACGTTGCCTGCTCGGTTATGACACCGGCGGAACTGGTCCCCCCTGCACGGTCAGCGTGCCGAATCTGATGACTGACCGCCTCACTGGGTTGGGGGACTGCCGCCGGATCGTCGATGTGCGGCGCTTGATGTATCAATCGCTGATATGGGGCTTCGAACAGCCCGGCGGCGGCGGCGAGGCGCGCCGCCTCGCTCCGCCGCTCGACCCCGAGGGTCTGGAGCGCGAGGCGGATCCGCTGGTCGACGGTGTGCGGCGAGATCTCGAGCCGGGCCGCGATCTCCTTGCTGTTCATGTGCTGATAGACCAGCGCCAGGCAGTCGATCTGCCCCGCGCTCAACCGGTCCAGGCGTGGCTCGCTCCGGTCAGGCACGAAATCGCAAACTCCGTAGCGGGACGCAGCCGTCGCCATCGTCAGCTCCTTCATCGAAGGGTCGGCACGGTTCACTAGCCATTAGACCCGACAGATATAACAATCGTCGCAAAGTCGCCACTCCGCAACGAATCCGGAAGGAAATTGCATCCGAACTGGATCGGCGCAAACGACGAATGACAGTAAATCCCCGTTCGCCATTAGGCGTTGCGCATTTGCCGCAGCGTGGTGGAGAGGGCTGGATTCGAACCAGCGTACGGGAAACCCGGGCAGATTTACAGTCTGCTGCCTTTAACCACTCGGCCACCTCTCCAGGTGCAGGCAGGCGCGCCCAATGGCCGGGGAGCGGCGGGGTGTCAACTGCGAGAAACGACTCGCGGCAGGCGAATGGTCACCCCGAGGCCTCCCAGAGGGCTTGTCGCCAGCGCCAGCGACCCGCCGTAGAGCGCGACCAGCTCGCTCGCGATAGACAGGCCGAAGCCGTAGCCGTCGCCGCGCTCGTCGAGCCGGGTGCCGCCCCGAATCGCCCGTTCGACGTCGGCCGACGCGATGCCGGGCCCGTCGTCGTCGATCCGGATCGTGGCGGTTCGCGGATCGTCGGGGGCGGGCGACGCGGTGACCTCGACCCGCCGACGCGCGTGCCGGGCGGCATTGTCGAGGATGTTGCCGACCAGTTCGGTGACGTCGTCGGGATCGACCGCGACGCTGAGCCCGTCGTCGACCGCTGCCGCGATGCCGAGCCCGCGGTCGTGGTGGATCCGCCCGATGGTCGCGACCAGGTCGTCGACCAGCGGCGCGAGCTCGCTCGCCGAGCGGCGATTCGCGATCTCCGACCGGGCGCGTGCGAGGTGATGGCGGATGCTCCGGTCGATCCGCTCGACCTGCGCGGCGAGGTCGGGGCGATCGCGGACGTCGATCGCCAGCTTTGCGACCGGGGTCTTGAGCGCATGCGCGAGGTTGGCCGACGACAGGCGCGCCGCGGCGAGCGCCGAGCGATTGTCGGCGGCCAGCGCGTCGAGCTCGCTCGCGAGCGGGGCCAGCTCGGTCGGCTGGTCGGGCGCGATCGATTCGCGCGCGCCGCGCCGGATCGCGGCGACGTCGGCCCGCAAGCGGCGGAGCGGGCGGAGGCCGAGCCTCAGCTGGACGATCGTCGCCGTCACCAGCAGGACCGCGAGCGCGGCGAGCACCGCGAGCAGCGGCGCGACCGCGGCGGCGAGCGGCCGGTCGATCAGCGAACGCGGCGCGACGGCGGTGATCGTCACCGGGCCGTCGCGGGCGGGAATGACCAGCTGGCGCGCATGAACCTCCGACCGGTCGTAGGCGTGACCGTCGAGCGCGCTGATCGGCGACGATTCGATCGGCGGCGGTGGCGGGGGCGGCGGCGCGGCGCGGCGATCGTCCCCGTGCGGCGGACGCGGACGGGGAAGGCGGTCGAGCCGGGGAAAGTCGCTCGACCCGACCGACCCGTGCGGCCCGGCGATCTGCCACTGCCAGCCCGGTGCCTCGTCGAGCGCGCCAAGCTTCTGCCGGAGCGCGGGCAGGTCGACCCGTCCGTCGGGCCCGACCGTGCTGGCGAGAAGCGCGACCTCGCCGTCGAGCCGCCGGTCGAGCCCCTGCACCACGAATTTTTCGAGGATTCCCCCGATCACCCAGCCCGCGACCAGCAAGGCGACGAGCGTCGCGAGCGCCGACAGGACGATCATCCGTCCCTCGATCGACCCCAGGATCAGCCGCCGCATATCAACCGCCGCACGTCAGCCGGTACCCGCGCCCGCGAACGGTCTCGATCATCTCGCTGCCGATCTTGCGGCGAAGCCGGCCGATGATCACCTCGAGGCTGTTCGAATCGACGTCGGCGTCGCCTTCGTAGACGCGCTCGAGCAGGTCGAGCCGCTCGATCACCGCCTCCTTGCGAAGCATAAGCTGCGACAGCACCCGCCATTCGAACGCGGTCAGCCGGAGCGGCAGCCCGTCGAGCTCGAACTGGCCGACCTGGCTGTCGAACGCCAGCCGGCCGCATTCGAGCCGGGTCTGCGCATGACCCGCCGACCGGCGCACCAGCGCGCGCAGCCGCATCACCAGTTCCTCAAGCCGGAACGGCTTGACCAGATAGTCGTCGGCCCCGGCCTTGAACCCGGCGACCTTGTCGGGCCACGCTTCGCGCGCGGTGAGGACGAGGACCGGGAGCGAGCGTCCCGCCTTGCGCCACTCGGCGATCACCGACACGCCGTCCTTTCCGGGCAGCCCGAGGTCGACCACCGCGACGTCGTAGGCCTCGGTCTCGCCAAGATGCGCGGCGTCGATCCCGTCGCTGGCGAGGTCGACGGCGAAGCTCTGGTCGCGCAGCGCCCGTGCGATGGTCGGGCCGAGGTCGCGGTCGTCTTCGGCGAGCAGGACACGCATCGTCGGCCTCCTAGGTCGCTGGCTTAAACCCAATCTGAACCGCTTGGTTCAGCGCGCGTCGGCCGGCGCCGGATAGGAATCGCGGCACCAACCAAGGAGTATCGCGATGAATATTCGAAAATTTCCCTCGCTCGGCGTTCGCCAGCGGATCGCGCTCGGCGGGGCGACGCTGCTCGCGCTCGGGGCCGCGGGCGGGGCGGGGGCGGTGTCGATGACCCGCCCGAGCGTCAGCATGGCCCCGACCGTGGTGACCGCCGCCGCCAAGCTTCCTCAGTCGAGCGGGATCGTCACCGTCAAGGGCAAGGTGGCCGAGGTCTATGGCGACCGCTTCGTCGTCCAGGACGGGTCGGGCAAGGCGATGGTCGACGCCGGCCGCGACGGCGAACAATATGCCCAGCTCGGCGCGCCGCTGCTCGTCCAGGGCCGCTACGACAACGGCCAGCTCAAGGCCGACTATCTGGTCAATGCCTCGGGCCAGGTCGCGCAGGTCGGCCCGCCGCCGCGCGGTCCGCGCGGTCGCCCGCACGGCGGGCCGGGCGGACCCGGTGGTCCCGGCCGGCCCGGCGATCCGCGCTGCGCCGCGGGCGGTCCGCCGCCGCCGCCGCCGCCCGGGATGGCGGGGCCCGCCGGTCGCGGGATGGCGCCGCCCCCGCCGCCGCCGGGCGCCGGTCGGCGCGGTGGACCGGGCGCGCCGCCGCCGCCGCCGGGCGCTGGCCCCGCCGGCCAGGCCATGACGCCGCCCCCGCCCCCGCCGGGCAACGCTGCGCCCGCCGCCTGACGGCGACGGGCCAGGAACGACCGGCCGAGCGCCCCCACGGCCGGTCGTTCAATGGCGGTGGTCAGATGAGTTCGGCGTTGGCCGACAACTTTTCGCCCCTACGGCTGCGCCTCGTGCGCTACGCCGCCACGGCAGGCCGTGACGCGCTCCAAGTCGCGAACTGCCCCCGGCAGTTCGCTTAAAGGCTTGGAGCGGGTGAAGGGAATCGAACCCTCGTCGTAAGCTTGGAAGGCTTCTGCTCTACCATTGAGCTACACCCGCCCGGGGCGAGGCCGGGCTTTGCCAGAGCCCCCCGCGCACGGTCAAGCGCAACGACGGGGTGTCGGAACGACTTTGGGCGCCGTCGATTGAATCGGGACCGAATCAATCGTGGAGTCCGCCATATGCCCGCTCGTCCGACCTGGCGCGGCCAGATCCGCCTGGCGCTCGTCTCGATCCCGGTCGAGATCTACCCGGCGACCAAGGCGGGAAAGTCGATTGCGTTCCACCAGGTCCACGAACCGTCGGGCCAGCGGGTCAAATATGAAAAGGTCGTCCCCGGCATCGGCCCGGTCGACCGCGACGACATCCTCAAGGGCTATGAGGTCGAGAAGGGCGAATACGTCCTGCTCGATCCCGAGGAGATCGAAAAGGTCAAGCTGGAGAGCCGCAAGACGCTCGAGCTGACCCAGTTCGTCGACCTGAAGGACATCGACCCCATCTATTACGACAAGCCCTATTTCGTCGTCCCCGCCGACGACCTCGCCGAGGAAGCGTTCATCGTCGTTCGCGAGGCGCTGAAGAAGACCGGCAAGGTCGGGGTGGGGCAGCTCGCGATGCGCGGGCAGGAATATGTGGTGAGCCTGAAGGCGTGCGGGCGCGGGATGGTACTCGAAACGCTGCGCTACGCCGACGAGGTCAACAAGGCGTCGAGCTATTTCCGCGACATCGGCGATGCCAAGCCCGACGCCGACCTGCTCGACATGGCCGAGAGCCTGATCGAGAAGAAGAGCAGCGACTTCGATGCCGCAGAGTTCAAGAACCGCTACATCGACGCGCTGAAAGGGCTGATCGAGGAAAAGATCAAGAAGAAGGGCAAGCGCGTCATCCAGGACCGTTCGTCGGACGAGCCGCCCAAGGGGAGCAACGTCGTCGACCTGATGGCCGCGCTCAAGAAGAGCCTCGGCAGCGATGCCCCCGCTCGTAAGGCGACCGAGACGTCGAAGGCCAAAAAGGCGCCCGCGAAAAAGGCGCCGCCGAAAAAGGCAGCTGCCCCGGCGAAGAAGCGGGCTTGAGCGATGGCGCGCAAGCTCGACATCGACACCTACAACGAGAAGCGCGACTTCAAGAAAACCGCCGAGCCCAAGGGGCGCAAGGCCCGGCGAAAGGGCAACAGCTTCGTCGTCCAGAAGCATGACGCGAGCCGGCTCCACTGGGACTTCCGGCTCGAGATGGACGGAGTGCTGAAAAGCTGGGCGGTCCCCAAGGGCCCCTCGCTCGATCCCGACGACAAGCGCCTCGCGGTGCGGACCGAGGATCATCCGCTCGACTATGCAAGCTTCGAAGGGACCATCCCCGAGGGCGAATACGGCGGCGGGACGGTGATGCTGTGGGACCGCGGCACCTGGACGCCCGAGCCGGGCAAGGACCCGGCCAAGACGATCGAGGAGGGTCATCTCCACTTCCGGCTCGAAGGCGAGCGTATGCGCGGGGACTGGGTGATGTTCCGGCTGAAGGGCAAGGACGGAGAACGCCAGGAACCGTGGATGCTCAAGAAGGTCGACGACGAGTTCGCGGGGGATAGCGACACGCTGGTCGAACGCGACGTCACCAGCGTCGAGACCGGGCGGACGATGGCCGAGATCGCCGCCGGGACCGACGAGTGGCGGACCAAGAAGGGCGGCGCGCGCAAGAAGGCGGCGAGCGTCGAGCCGCCCAAATACCAGCCGCCGCAGCTGGCGACGCTGGTCGACGCGGTGCCGACCGGGCCAGGCTGGCTGTTCGAATATAAGTATGACGGCTACCGGCTGCTGCTCGCGACCGGCGGCGGGACCGCGACCGCGTGGACCCGCAACGGCAAGGACTGGACCGACAAGTTTCGCGGCATCGTCAAGGCAGCGGGCGAGCTGCCGGGCGGATGCCTGATCGACGGCGAGGCGGTCGCGCTCGGCGACAATGGCAAGCCCGACTTCGGCAAGTTGCAGGCCAGCCTCAAGGACGGCGGCGGCGAGCTCGCCTATTACGCCTTCGACCTGCTGGTCGATCGCGGCGAGGACATCCGCAAGCTGCCCAACTTCGAACGCAAGGCGCGTCTCGCTGCGTTGCTGGAGGGCGTGGCCGGGCCGATCCTCTACGGCGACCATGTCGAAGACAAGGGCGAGGCGTTGCTCAAGGCGATCTGCAAGGAGGGCGGCGAGGGGGTCATCGCCAAGAAGGCCGACGCGCCATACCGCGGCGACCGGGGCCGCAACTGGCTCAAGATCAAGTGCGTCGCGCGGCAGGAGTTCGTGATCGTCGGCTGGCAGGCGAGCGACAGGCGCAACGGCTTCCGTTCGCTTCACCTCGCCGCGCGCGAGGGCAAGGCGCTGACCTATGCGGGTAAGGTCGGCACCGGCTTCGACACCGCGCTTCGCGACGAATTGCTGGCGACGATGTCACCGCTCGAAGTCGCCGAGCCGGGGGTCGAGGTGCCGCGCGCCGCCCGCAAGGGGTCGCACTGGATCAAGCCGAAGCTGGTCGCCGAGATCGCCTTCACCGAGTTCACCCGCGAGGGCACGCTTCGCCACCCGAGCTTCGTCGGGCTGCGCGGCGACAAGACGGCGACCGAGGTCGTTCGCGAACGCCCGCAGCCGGTTGCGTCCGACGATTTCGTGAAGATCACCAACCGCGACCGCGTCATCTTCCCCGGCGACAATCTCACCAAGGGCGAACTGGCCGACTATTACGCCGCGCTCGGCGACGAGCTTCTCGTCACTATGCGCGACCGGCCAATGACGCTGATCCGTTGCCCGCAGGGACGCGGCAAGCATTGCTTCTTCCAGAAGCACGACAGCGGCTCGATGGGGGCCGACGTCCACCAGGTGACGATCGCCGAGAACGACGGCGACAAGGCCGACTATCTGTACGTCGACGACGTCAAGGGGCTGCTCGAGTGCGTGCAGATGGGGACGATCGAGTTCCACGGCTGGGGCAGCCGGGTGAAGCCGCTCGAACAGCCCGACCGGCTGGTGTTCGACCTCGACCCCGACGCCGGGCTCGACTGGGCGACGGTCAAGCAGGCGGCGGTGCGGCTGCGAGACTTGCTCGCCGACATAGGGCTGGTGACCTTTCCTTTATTGTCGGGGGGCAAGGGGGTACACGTCATCGCCCCGCTGACGCCAAAGGCCGACTGGCCGGCGGTCAAGTCGTTCGCCGAACGCTTCTCGCGAGCGGTCGCGGAAAGCGAGCCCGAGCTGTTCACCGCCAATATCCGCAAGGCGCAGCGCAAGGGGCGGATCTTCCTCGACTGGCTGCGCAACCAGCGAGGCGCGACCGCGGTGATGCCCTACAGCGCGCGCGCCCGCGACGGCGCGCCGGTCGCGGCGCCGATCGCGTGGGACGAGATCGACGATTACAAGGGCGCCAACGCGTTTACGATCCGCGATGCCGGGGCGCTGCTGGAGCGCGCCGCGTCGAAGGCGCTTGCGGGATGGGGAGAAGCCGCGCAATTCTTGCCCGATGCGTAACGTCCTTCTCGCGCCGCTCGCCTTTTCGCTAATCGCCGCCGCCGATCCGCCGATCCCGGTCCACGGCCCAGCCGACTGGAAGGCGACCGCCGCGCGGGTGACGATTACCCGCGACGACTGGGGCATCGCCCATGTGCGCGGCCACACCGACGCCGACGCGGTGTTCGGCATGATCTACGCCCAGGCCGAGGATGATTTCGCGCGGATCGAGGCCAACTACCTCACCAGCCTTGGCCGCACCGCCGAGGCCGATGGTCCGAAGGCGGTGTGGCAGGACCTTCGTGCGCGCTTCTACGTCAGCGAGCCCGAACTGAAGGCCGATTACTGGAAGAGCCCGCAGGCGATGCGGCGGTTGATGGACGCGTGGGCCGACGGGCTGAACTATTATCTGGCGACCCACCCCGCGGTGAAACCGCGCGTGCTCAAGCGGTTCGAGCCGTGGATGGCGCTGAGCTTCACCGAGGGGTCGATCGGCGGCGATATCGAGCGGATCGACCTCGACAAGCTCGCCGCCTTCTACGGCGGCAAGACGATTGGTGGTAACATTGGGCCGAAGGTCGCGATGCTGAACCCCGACCTCGAACCGCGCGGATCGAACGGGATCGCGATCGCGCCGGGGCGGACCGGCGACGGTCACGCGCTGCTGCTGATCAACCCGCACACCAGCTTCTACTTTCGCTCCGAACAGCAGGTGACGAGCGACGAGGGTCTCGACGTCTATGGCGCGGCGACCTGGGGGCAATTCTTCATCTATCAGGGGTTCAACGCCCACGCCGGGTGGATGCACACCTCGAGCGGCGTCGATAATGTCGACGAGTTCGCCTACCCGGTGCGGCGTATGGGGGCGGGCTGGCAATATCGCTTCGGCGGCAAGTGGCAGCCGATCGTCGCGCGACCGATCGCGATCAAGGTGCGTCAGGCGAACGGCACGCTCGCGACCCGCCGCTTCACCGGCTGGATGACCCGGCGCGGGCCGGTGGTGCGAAGCGAGGGCGGCAAGTGGATCGCCTTCGCGATGATGGACCGCCCGGTCGAGGCGCTGCAGCAATCGTTCGGGCGGACCAAGGCGACCGATCTCGACCAGTTCGTCGCGGTCTCGCAGTTGAAGGCGAACAGCTCCAACAACACGGTGTTCGCCGATAACAAGGGCGAGATCGCGTTTCTCGCGCCGCAGTTCGTGCCTGCGCGCGACGACCGGTTCGATTATACGAAAGCGGTCGACGGCGACGATGTGGCGACCGACTGGGGCGCATTGCTGCCGGTGTCGCGGCTACCCAACGTCATTTCGCCAGCCAACGGCTGGATCGCCAACAGCAACGATTCGCCCTGGTCGGTCGCGGGGCCCTTTTCGCCCGACCCCAAGCGGTTTCCGCCTTATCTCGATACGGCCGGGCGCAACTACCGGACGGTCCATTACACCCGGCTGCTGAGCCAGCCGGGGCCGTGGTCGCTCGACCGGCTGCAGAAAGCGGCCTACGACCGCGACCAGCCCGCGTTCGAGACGCTCGTGCCGATGCTCCAGCAGGCGTGGGCGCGGCTTCCCGCCGGCGACCCGCGCCGCGCGCGCTTCGCGGCGCCGGTGCAGGCGATGGCCAATTGGGACAAGCGCTGGTCGGTCTCGTCGGTCCCCAACACGCTGGCGAATTACTGGGGCGACGAATTGTACAAGGCGGTGCTGGCGCGCGACTCGGCCGACCATGACAATGCCTTCCGTCACATCGAGCGGCTGAGCGACGCGGCCAAGCTCGACGCGTTCGCCGCGGCGCTCGACCGGATCGAGCGCGATTTCGGCCGCTGGCAGGTGCCGTGGGGCGAGGTCAACCGCTACCAGCGGCTCAGCGGCGCGATCGACCCGCCCTACAGCGACTCCGCGCCGAGCCTGCCGGTCGGCTTCACCTCGAACCGGTGGGGGAGCCTCGCCTCGTTCGGCGCGCGCCCGCGCGACGGGACGAAGCGCTGGTATGGCGACAATGGCAACAGCTTCGTCGCGGTGGTCGAGTTCGGGCCGCGGGTCCGCGCGCGGGCGGTGACCGCGGGCGGCGAGAGCGGCGATCCCAAATCGCCCCACTTCACCGACGAGGCGCGGCGCTACGTCGACGGGAACCTGCGCGACGTCTATTTCTATCCCGACCAGCTCGCCGGCCACACCGAGCGAACCTACCGCCCGGGCGAATAGGCCCTAGAGGCCGGCGAAGCGGTCGGTCGCGCGGACGAGGCCGTCGGTGATCCCCGGCTCGCTGAACAGATGCCCGCCGTCGGGAACGATCTGAAGGTCGACCTCGGGCCACGCCTGCTTCAGCTTCCACGCCGCCGCGGGAGGCGTGCAGCTGTCGTGGCGGCCCTGGACGATGACGCCGGGAATGCCCCGAAGCTTATGCGCGTCGCGCAGCAGCTGGCCCGGTTCGAACCAGCCCATGTTCGCCATGTAATGGTTCTCGATCCGCGCCACCGCGACCGCGACCTTGGGATCGGTGATATGGTCGATCGTGCCGGGGCTCGGCAGCAGGGTGACGATGTCGCCCTCCCACTTGCTCCATGCCTTGGCCGCCTCGATCTTGGCCGCCTCGTCGTCGCCGGTCAGCCGCTTGCGATAGGCTTCGACCATGTCGCCGCGCTCGGCCTCGGGGATCGGGGCGAGGAACTCGGCGAACTTGTCGGGGTAGATTTGCGAAGCCCCGCCTTCCACATACATCCAGTCGAGCTCATATTGCTCGAACAGGAAGATGCCGCGAAGCACCAGCTCGGTCACTCGCTCGGGATGCGTCTCGGCATAAGCGAGCGCCAGCGTCGAGCCCCAGCTTCCGCCGAACACCTGCCACTTCTCGACCTTCATCACCCGCTCGCGAAGCTGCTCGAGGTCGGCGACGAGGTGCCAGGTCGTGTTGTTCTCGAGGCTGGCGTAGGGCGTCGAGCGCCCGCAGCCGCGCTGGTCGAAGACGAGGATGTTATACTTGTCGGGGTTGAACTGGCGGCGATGCGCCGGGCTCGCGCCGCCGCCGGGGCCGCCGTGGAGGAAGACCACTGGCTTGCCGTCGGGATTGCCGGATAGCTCCCAGAACAGCGCATGTCCGTCACCGACGTCGAGCATGCCGCTCTCGCGCGGCTCGATCGGCGGATAAAGCGTTCGGCGGTCGGTCATTCTGTCCCCCCGGTCAGAAACTATAGTCGTTGTAGACATGAGCGACGTCGCCGCCCCATTCGCCGCGATATTTGGCGAGCATCTTCTCGGCGAAGGTCTGCCAGCTCGCCACCACCTCGCGCAGCGGGTCGAGGAAACCCCCCTCGTTATCGCCAGCGGCGTTGAGTTCGGCGCGCTCCGTCAGTCCCATCGCGGCGATCTCGATCACCCGCTCGGCCAGCTCGCGCACCGTCCCGCCGCCCGGCACCGGCGCCTTGAGCGCCAGTTCGGGCACCGCGTGGCGAAGCGTCTCGCGCTCGTCGATCGACCAGTGCTTCACCACTTCCCACGCCGCGTCCATCGCCTTGTCCGAATAGAGCAGCCCGACCCACAGCGCGGGGAGCGCGCATATCCTCCCCCATCGCCCGCCGTCGGCACCACGCATCTCGAGGAAGCTCTTCAGCCGCACCTCGGGGAAGGCGGTCGACAGGTGATCGGTGAAGTCGGCCAGCGTCGGCTTCTCGCCCGGAAGCACCGCGAGCTTGCCCTCGAGGAAATCGCGGAAGCTGTGCCCTGCCGCGTCGATATATTTGCCGTCGCGGAAGACGAAATACATCGGCACGTCGAGCGCATAGTCGCAATAGCGTTCGTAACCGAACCCGTCCTCGAACACGAACGGCAGCATGCCGGTGCGGTGCGGGTCGGTGTCTTCCCAGATATGGCTGCGGAACGACAGGAAGCCGTTGGGCTGGCCTTCGGTGAACGGCGAATTGGCGAACAGCGCGGTGGCGACCGGCTGCAGCGCCAGCGCGACCCGGAATTTCTTCACCATATCCGCCTCGCTCAAATAATCGAGGTTGGTCTGGATGGTGCAGGTGCGCAGCATCATGTCGAGGCCGAGATTGCCAACGCGCGGCATGTGGCGAAGCATGATCTGGTAACGCCCCTTCGGCATCAGCGGCAGGTCTTCGCGCCGCTTGTCGGGCCACATGCCGAGCCCGAGGAAGCCGAGCCCGAGCCGGTCGCCGACCGCCTTGACCTGCTCGAGATGGCGCCCGCTCTCGGCGCAGCTTTCGTGGAGGTCGCGAAGCGGCGCGCCGCTGAGCTCGAGCTGGCCCGCGGGCTCGAGGCTGATCGTCCCGTCGGGGCCGGTCAGCGCGATGATCTTGCCGCCCTCCTCGACCGGCTGCCAGCCGAACTCGGTCAGCCCGACGAGCAGGTCGCGGATCCCGCCGGGCTCGTCCCACGACGGGGCGCGGTGGTCGGCGAGGCGATAGACGAACTTCTCGTGCTCGGTCCCGATCCGCCAGTCGGCGCGCGGCTTCTCGCCCTTTTCGAACACCGAGATGAGGTCGGCGCGGCTCTCGATCGGGGGGCTTTCCGACAGGTCGGTGCGGGTCGTCATGATGTGTCAGCCCCTAGCCGCCGGAAGAAAGCGGTCAATGACAATCTGGTGGCGGATCGAAACGATTACCAGTCGCCCGCTGTCGCCATCCATGCCGTCACCGCCGCCAGCGCGGCGGTTTCGGCGCGCAGGATGCGCGGGCCGAGCGAGACTGGCACGGCGCCCGGCGCGGCGCGGACCCGTGCGGCCTCGTCGGGAGTGAAGCCGCCTTCGGGACCGACGAGAATCGTCGCCGGGCCGGGCCGGATGGCTTCGCCGAACGGCGGCCCGCCGGTTTCGTCGGCGAAATAGAGGGTCCGGCCGGCGGGGCGGGCGGCGAGCCAGTCGCCGAACCTCGCCGGCGCCTCGATCGTCGCCAGCGCGGTTCGGCCGCATTGCTCGGCCGCCTCGACGATGTGGCTTCGCATCCGTTCGAGGTTGAGGTCGCGAACGATGGTCCGCTCGGTGATCACCGGCAGCAGCCGCGCCACCCCGAGCTCGACCGCCTTTTCGACCAGCCAGTCGACCCGGCCCTTCTTGATCGGCGCGAAGGCGAGCCACAGGTCGGGGACCGTCTCTTGCTCGCGGGTGGCCTGCGCGATCGTCAGCGTGACCCGCTTGCGCCCGGGCTCGACGATTCGGGCAAGCCATTCGCCGTCGCGTCCGTTGAACAGCAACAGCGCGTCGCCGGCCTTAAGCCGCAGGACGTTGGCGAGATAGTTGGCGCCCGAACCCTCGACGCTCACCGCCGCGCCCTCGCTAAGCGCCGCCTCGACGAACAGCCGCGGCAGGCTTCGCGGCGGCCAGGCGGGGGTGGCGACCATCAGCCGCAGCGGCCCCGCACGGTGTCCGACGCGATCCGCTGGAGGCTCGCCGCGAGCGTCGGCGCGATGCCGAGGTCGCGCGCCGCCGCCTCGCGCGCGCCGAGCCGCCGCGGGTCGCGCCCGCTAAGCCCCGCGAACACCACCAGCGCTTCGAGATAATAGCCCTCGGTTGAGGCGTGATAATGATCGCTCGCCCACAGGTCTATCTTGCCGCGCTCGATCCCGTCGTAGGGATTGGCGTCGGCCAGCCCGCGACGGATCGCGCAGTCGAACGCCGCGCCGACCCGGTTGACGGTCGGGATCTGCGCGATCCGCGCGGCGAGCCGGTCCCCCTGCTCAACCGTCGCCTGCATCGTGCTGATCGACTGGCCCGACCACGGCTTGCCCGCGGGAACGGTGAGGTCAGGGCGCGACCAGGTCGCGGTCAGGCTGAGCGTGACCGCCGGGTTGCGCGCGCGCATCAGACCGGCGAAGCTTTCGGCCGCGACGATGGTCGAGGCGGGATCGCCGGGCCGCTCCTCGCTCAACGTCGAATATTGCTGGAGCACGACCTTGTCCCAGCGCCGGTCGAGCAGCGCCTTCTTGTTGTCGAGATGCCAGCCGAGCGACTTGCCCGGCGAGGTTTCGAGCGACACCTGCCACTTGAGCCCGCTCTCGTCGGCGAAGCGCTTGACCAGCGCGGGGACGCCGCCGATCCCCTCGCCGTTGAGGTCGGTGACGCTGTGCGCGCGATAGGTCATGACCGGCGACAGCGCGCCGAAGGTGAAGCTGTTGCCGACGAACAGCACGCTGGACTGGGCAGCAAGGACAAGCAGTGGAAGCATGGCGGCCAGCCTAGCGGGTGCATCGCTTAGCCGCTAGGCGGTCGGGGTGAGCGAAAACGACCTCCTCGTCCCCGACAGCGAACGGCGCGGGCTGATCGGCGCGCTTCCGGCGTTCGTCCGACCGTTCGCCTCGCTGATGCGGATCGACCGGCCGATCGGGAGCTGGCTGCTCTACTGGCCGTGCGCGTGGAGCGTCGCGCTGGCTGGGGTCGGCGGGACGTGGGCGCTGTTCGCGTGGCTCGGGCTCGGCGCCTTCGCGATGCGCTCGGCGGGGTGCGTCTACAATGACATCGTCGACCGCGACCTCGACCGGCAGGTCGAACGGACCCGGCTTCGCCCGCTCGCGTCGGGGCGGGTGACGAAGCGGGCGGCGTGGGGGCTGCTGGTGGCGCTCTCGCTGGTCGGGCTGCTCGTCCTGCTCCAGCTCCCACGCGCTGCGCAGATCGTGTCGCTGCTGAGCCTTGCCCCGGTCGCCGCCTATCCGTTCATGAAGCGCATCACCTGGTGGCCGCAGGCGTGGCTGGGGCTGGTGTTCAGCTGGGGCGCGCTGGTCGGCTGGCCGGCGGTGACCGGCCACTTCGCCTTGCCCGCGCTGCTGCTGTGGCTGGGGTCGATCCCGTGGGTGATCGGCTACGACACGCTCTACGCGGTGCAGGACATCGAGGACGATGCGCTGGTCGGGGTGCGATCGAGCGCCCGGGCGCTGGGACGCCATGTGCGGCGCGGGGTGGCGGCCTGCTACGCGGTCGCGCTGTTCGGCTGGGGCGCGGCGATCTGGTCGGTGTTCCCTGAGCCGCTGGCGCTCGCCGCGCTGCTTCCGGCGGCGGCGCATCTCACGTGGCAGGCGGCGCGAGCCGATTCCGACGACGGTGCGCTCGGCCTGCGCCTGTTCCGGTCGAACCGTTTCACCGGACTGTTGCTGCTGCTCGGCTTCCTGACGGTCGGCTTGTCGGTCGCGCCGTAAGGCCCTAGGCCCCGCCGATGCTCGATCCCGCCGCCGCCCGCGATGCCGCCGCCGCCCTTGTCGACAAGGCGCTGAAGCTCGGCGCCGACGCCGCCGACGCGGCCTATGTCGGCGAGCGATCGAGCGGGGTCGGGGTCCGTCTCGGCGCGCTCGAGGACGTCCAGCGCAGCGAGGGCGAGGAGATGGGGCTGCGCGTGTTCGTCGGCCGCCGCAACGCGCTGGTCGGCGCGTCCAACCTCGCCGACCTCGACACGCTCGCCGAGCGCGCGATCGCGATGGCGCGCGAGGCGCCCGAAGACCCCTATGCCGGGCTCGCCCCGCGCGACCTGCTGTTCACCGGCGAGCCGGCCGAGCTCGACCTCGACGATCGCGGCGATCCCGACATGGCGAGCCTGCGCGAGCGCGCGCTGGCGGTCGAGGCGGCGGCGCGGGCGGTCGACGGCGTCACCAATTCGAGCGGGGGGAGCGCATCGGCCTCGGCCTCGACCTTCGCCATCGCCACCAGCGACGGCTTCGCCGGGGCGACCCGCGCAACGGGTTACAGCTGCTCGGCCAGCGTCGTCGCGGGCGAGGGGGCGGGGATGCAGCGCGACTATGGCTGGCATTCGGCGCGCCACCTCGCCGATCTCGAGCCGCCCGAGGCGATCGGGCGCCGCGCGGGCGAGCGGGCGGTGGCGCGGCTCAACCCGCGCGCCGTCGGGCAGGGGCGGATGGCGGTGTTGTTCGACCCGCGCGTCGCGACCAGCCTGCTCGGCCATCTCGCCGCCGCGATCAACGGCGCCAGCGTCGCGCGCAAGTCGAGTTTCCTCCAGGACCGGCTCGGCGAGCGGATCTTCGCCGCGGGCGTCACCGTGGTCGACGACCCGCTCCGCCCGCGCGGGCTGCGCAGCCGGGCATTCGACGGCGAGGGGCTGCCCGTCGCCCGCCGGGCCCTGATCGAGGACGGGGTGCTCACCGGCTGGTTCGCCGACAGCGCCGCGGCGCGCCAGCTTGGCATCCAGCCAACCGGCAGCGCGATCCGCGGCAGCGGCGGCGGCCCTTCGGCGGGACCGTCGAACCTGTTCATGGCCGCGGGTCCGCGCTCACGCGAAGACATGATTGCCGGGCTCGACCGCGCGATCCTCGTCACCGAGCTGATCGGGCAGGGGGTCAACGGGGTCACCGGCGACTATTCGCGCGGGGCGTCTGGGTTGCTCGTCGAACGGGGCGAGATCGTCGGCGCGGTCAGCGGCCTCACCATCGCCTCGAACCTCTTCGACATGTTCGCCGGCCTCGAGCCCGCGAGCGACCTCGTCATTCGCCGAGGAATCGACGCGCCGACCATCCTCGTCCCCGAAATGACGGTCGCCTGATCGCGCGGATCGGCTAAAGTGCGCGACCTCGCTTGAGTCAGGAGAGACGCGATGAGCCTATTTGACGATATCCTCGGTCAGGCCGGCGGCAATGCCACGGTCCAGAACCTCGTTTCGAAGGTCGGGCTGTCGCCCGAACAGGTCGAGCAGGCGGTCGCCGCGCTCGGACAGGCGCACGCGCAGGAAGGCGACACGGTCGAAACCGCCGCCGCCGACACCGGGCTGCCGACCGACAAGCTGCAGGAAATCGTCGGTCACATCGGCGGCGAGGGCTCGCTCGGCAAATTCGCCTCGCTGCTCGATTCCGAGGGCGGGATCGGCGGGCTGCTCGGCAAGGCGAAGGGTTTCTTCTAGGCCTTTTCGCCGACCGGCTTAAGCCCGAGCCGGGGGATCTCGATGTGCGGGCAGCGGTCCATCACGACCTTGAGCCCCGCCGCCTCGGCGCGCGCGGCGGCGGCCTCGTCGATCACGCCGAGCTGCATCCACACCGCCTTCGCCCGGGTCGCGATCGCCTGGTCGACGATGTCGCCGACCAGCTCCGAACGGACGAAGCAATCGACGATGTCGATCGGCTCGCCGATCTGCGACAGCTCGCGCCACACATATTCGCCGTGGACATGCTCGCCGGTGATGCGTGGATTGACCGGGATCACGCGATAGCCCTGCTCCTGAAGGAAGCGCATCACTCCGAAGGCGGCGCGGCGCGGATTGTCGCTCGCGCCGACCATCGCGATGGTCCGGGCGCTTCGCAGCAGGTCGGCGATGTCCTCGTCACGGGTCAGCGGCACGATTGTCTCCTAGCCGCCCCAACGCGTCAGGCGGGGAGCGTTTCCAGCAGGCGACGCGCGATCGACGCGAAGGCCTCGGCGGCGGGGCCGTCGCCGGCGGCGGGCGGGCGGCCCGCGTCCGACGCTTCGCGCAGGCTCGCCGACAGCGGCAGGCGCCCGAGGAATTCGATTCCGAGCCGCGCGGCGCTGGCCTCGGCCCCGCCCGAGCCGAACGGGTCGCTGGCCTCGCCGCAATGCGGGCAGGTGTAGCCCGCCATATTCTCGACGAGCCCGAGGATCGGCACCGCCGCCTTGCCGAACAGGTCGATCGCGCGCGCCGCGTCGATCAGCGCGAGATCCTGCGGCGTCGAGACGATCACCGCGCCGTCGGGCCGCGCCTTCTGCAGCAGTGACAGCTGGACGTCGCCGGTGCCCGGCGGAAGGTCGACCAGCAGCAGGTCGCAATCGCCCCACTCGCCGTCGATCAGCTGGCCGAGCGCGCCCGCCGCCATCGGCCCGCGCCACGCCAGCGCCTGCCCCGGGGGGACCAGCTGGCCGACCGACAGCAGCTTGACGCCGAAGCGCGTGTCGGCGGCGAACAGCTTCTCCTTTTCGGCGCGCGGGCGGTCGGGGGCGGCGAGCAGCGTCGGTTGCGACGGGCCGTAGATGTCGGCGTCGATCAGCCCGACCCGGCGCCCCATCTTGGCGAGCGCGACGGCAAGGTTGGCGGTGAGGGTCGACTTGCCGACCCCGCCCTTGCCCGATCCGACCGCGATCACCGTTCGCTGCGGCTTTGCGGCAGTCATCGCGATCCGCACGTCGGTGACGCCGGGAAGCGCGCGGGCGCGCGCCTCGATCGCGTCGTAAAGCGCGATCCGCTCGCTTTTGCCGAGCCCGGTCGAATCGACGACCAGTGTCGCGATCCCGTCGGCGAGGCGTTTCGAGCGGAGGCGCGGGTCGTCGAGCGAGGCGAGCGGGTCGGACATCAGCGAGCGCTTAAGCGGCTTTTCGACCGGCGCCACTGTTTTTCGCGCGAACAGTTCCTATGATGGCGTGCATGACATTATTTCAGCGCGCGGGGCGCATCTTGTTCGCCGATTCCAAGGGCCCGTGGGGAAGCGGCAGCGGGTCGGGCGATCCGCCCAAGCCCGAAAAGCCGGCAAGCCCGTGGGCAGGGCCGCAACCGGGCCAGCCGGGCGGCAATGCGTTCGACGAATGGCTGAAGGCGCGGACCCGCGGCGTCGGCGGTGGCGGCGGCGGAGGCGGGGGCTTCGGCGGCTTCCGCGGACGGCCCGACCGATCGCTGATCGGCTGGGGGCTGGTGGCGTTCGCGACGCTGTGGCTGCTGCTGTCGACCACGCACAGCATCGGCGCGAGCGACGAGGGCGTGGTGATGCAGCTCGGCCGCTACAACCGGACGCTTCCGCCGGGCGTGTCGCTGACCCTGCCGTGGCCGATCGAGAGCGTGCGCAAGGTCAACGTCAGCCAGACCCGGACGACCGAGCTCGGCAGTTCGGGCAGCCAGGACCTGATGCTGACCGGCGACCAGAGCCTGATCGACATCGCCTTCCTCGTCCGCTGGAACATCAAGAACCCCGAGCAATATCTGTTCGAGCTGTCGGACCCGCAGGAAACGATCAAGCAGGTCGCCGAAAGCGCGATGCGCGCGGTCGTCGCCAATGCGACGCTGAAGGGCGCGATGGGGCCGCAGCGCCCGGACATCGAGGCGCGGGTGCGCGACGAGATGCAGCGCACGCTCGACAGCTACAAGTCGGGGATCCAGGTGCTCGGCGTCTCGCTTAGCCAGGCCGACCCGCCCGACCAGGTCAACGACGCGTTCAAGGCGGTCACCGCCGCGCAGCAGGAGGCCCAGTCGTACAAGAACGGCGCGACCGGCTACGCGAACCAGGTGCTCCAGAAGGCGCAGGGCGAGGCGACCGCGTTCGACAAGGTCTACGAGCAGTACAAGGCTGCCCCCGGCGTGACCAAGCGGCGCATGTATTACGAGACGATGGAACAGGTGCTGCGCAAGAACGACAAGACGATCATCGAGGCGCCGGGGGTCAACAGCTACCAGCCGCTGCCGCCGATCCGCCGCACGGTCGAGGGAGGCGGGCAATGAGCTTTGTCCGCCGCCATCCGATCGCGACGCTGGTGATCGCCTTCATCCTGCTGATCGCCGCGTTCAGCTCGGTCCGGATCGTTCCAGAGACCCAGCAGGGGCTCGTCCTGCGCTTCGGCAAGCCGGTGCGCGTCATCAACCGCTACACCCCCGGCGCGCCGTTCGGGGCCGGGGGCGCGGGGCTGACGGCCAAGCTGCCGTTCGCCGAGGATTATGTCTGGGTCGACAAGCGGATCCACGCGGTCGAGATGCAGCAGCAGCAGGTCGTTTCGACCGACCAGCGGCGGCTCGAGGTCGACGCCTTCGCCAACTATCGCGTGGTCGATCCGCAGCGGATGTACACCGTCGCCCGAAGCCAGGACCAGGTCGGCGAGGCGCTAAAGCCGATCCTGAGCTCGGCGCTCCGCAACGAGCTCGGCAAGCGCCCGTTCGCCTCGCTGCTCAGCCCCGAGCGCGAAGGGGTGATGGAGGGCATCCGCGAGGGGCTCGACCGTACCGCGCGCCAATATGGCGTCGAGATCATCGACGTTCGCATCAAGAAGGCCGACCTGCCCGACGGCGCGCCGCTCCAGTCGGCGCTCGACCAGATGCGCACCGCGCGCCTCCAGGAAGCGCAGCTGATCCGCGCCGAGGGGATGAAGCAGGCGCAGATCATCCAGGCGCAGGCCGACGCCGACGCGTCGAAGATCTACGCCGCCAGCTTCGGCAAGGACCCCGAATTCTACGACTTCTACCGGGCGATGCAGTCGTACCGGACGACCTTCGTCGGGGACGACCAGAACAAGGTCGCGCCGACGACCATCATCCTGTCGCCGCAAAGCGACTATCTGAAGGAATTCACTGGACGATAGGGAGACGCACCGTTCAATTTGCGTTCAACAGGGCAGGCTAGCCTCGGCGTCCCCAACGCCCAGATCATGTAAGGATCGATGTCGACATGAGTTCAAACAAGGAGTTCCGACCGGTGCGATATGCCTATACCGTCGCCGCAGCCCTTTTGTTGGGCGGGACCGCTTTTTCCGTCGTGACCGGTCAGGCGGGGGCGCAGGTTGCGCAGAACGCGACCACCGGGCTGTCGCCGCGCGCCGGTGGCCCCGCCAGCTTCGCCGACCTCGCCGCGCGGCTCCAGCCGGCGGTGGTCAACATCTCGACCAAGCAGCGGATCGCGGTGAAGCAGCAGGCCGATCCCTTCTCGGAATTCCTCCGCCGCTTCGGCGGGCAGGACGGTTCGGGCGGCGGTGACGACGGCAGCGGGTCGAGCCCGGGCAGCGCCGCGCCGCGCACCCGCGAGACCGGGTCGCTGGGTTCGGGGTTCATCATCTCGCCCGACGGCTATGTCGTCACCAACAACCACCTCATCCAGGGCGAGAGCGGCACCGGGACGGTCGACAGCGTCACCGTCATCACCACCGACCGCAAGGAATATCCGGCGCGGATCGTCGGTCGCGACCAGGCGTCGGACCTCGCGCTGCTCAAGATCGAAGGGCGCAATCTGCCCTACGTCAACTGGGGCGACAGCACCCGGGCGCGGGTCGGCGACTGGGTGATCGCGATCGGCAATCCCTACGGGCTGGGCGGGACGGTCACCGCCGGCATCATCTCGGCGATCCATCGCGGCATCACCGGGCTCGGCGCCTACGACCGCTACATCCAGACCGACGCCAGCATCAACATGGGCAATTCGGGCGGCCCGATGTTCGACATGGCGGGCAACGTCATCGGCATCAACTCGGCGCTGATCTCGCCGACCGGGGCGAGCGTCGGCATCGGCCTCGCCATCCCGGCCGAGCTCGCCAAGCCGGTGATCGACTCGCTTCGCCGCGGGCAGGCGCCGCAGCGCGGCTATCTCGGCGTCGGGCTGCAGGAGCTCGACGAGACGATCGCCGCCTCGCTCGGCATTTCGAAGGACAATGGCGAGCTGGTGCGCTCGGTCATGCCGGGCGGCGCCGCGGCGCGCGCCGGGCTGCAGCAGGGCGACGTCATCGTCGCGGTCGGCGGGCGCACCGTCACCCCCGACGAGACGGTCAGCTACCTCGTCGCCAACACCCCGGTCGGAACCACAACCCCGCTCGACATCATCCGGCAGGGCCGGCGGATGCGGGTCAACGTCACCGTCGCGCAGCGGCCGAGCGAGGACGTGCTCGCCAAGCAGCTCGGCGGCGGGGCCGACGATTCGATCCCGATGCAGCAGGAAGCGCCGGTGTCCCCGTCGAGCGCGCTCGGCCTGTCGCTCCAGGCGATCAACCCGCAGATCGCGCAGGCGATCGGCGTCCCGGCGGGGACTCGCGGCGTGGTCGTGACGGCAGTCGACCCGAACAGCGACGCCTACGACAAGGGGCTGAAGCGCGGCTACGTCATCGTGTCGGTCGACAACCAGCCGGTGAGCGCGCCGGCGCAGGTCGCCGCGGCGGTCGCCAATGCCCGCAAGGCCGGGCGCAAGGCGGTGCTGCTGCTGGTCAAGGCCGGCAAGACCCCCGAGGTCTATGTCGGGGTGTCTATCGCCAACTGACGCGGTTGCGTTGACCTAACTCATGCGCCTAGGCTCCCTCGTCGGGGCCTGGCGCGTGAGGAGAGTCGGTTGAGCTGGATGAGCCGTGGTCGCTAGGCCTAACGACGTCCGCGCGCTCGAGGCGCGGTGGCGCGACGCGCTGTTCGCCAAGGACGAGGCGACGCTTCGCGCGCTGATCCACCCGCAGTTCAAGCTGGTCGGGATCCGCTCGACCGGAAGCGTCGCGGTCGACCTCGAACAATGGATGGCCGCGCTCCAGCGGATGGACCTCGCCAGCCTCGAGGTGCGGGTGATGGACTCGGTCGCGACCGAGCACACGATCATCGCCTCGATCGATGCGCACTGGAAGGTCCGCTACCTCGGCCAGCTGATCGACGAGCGAGTGCTGCTGACCGATGTGTGGGTGCGCGAGGACGGCGGCGAATGGCAGGTGATCCGGCGGCACAGCTCGCCGGTGCCCGCCAATGTCGAACTGTGCTGCTGAAATGACCAGCCTCGATGCGCTCGCCGACGAATGGGCCGCCGCCGCGGACGAGGAGGCCGGCGCGACCGTCGCGCTTCGTCACGCGATCCACCGCGAGCCCGAGTTGGGGCTCGACTGCCCCCGGACCCGCGACAAGCTCAAGGCGGCGCTCGCCAACCTGCCGCTGACGATTCGCGACAGTGTTCGGACCAGCGGCTTCGTCGCGCTGCTCGAGGGGACCGGCGCGGGCGATCCTTCGCGCACCGTGCTGCTTCGCGGCGACATGGACGCGCTGCCGATCCGCGAGGCGACCGGGCTCGATTTCGCGTCCGAGATCGAGGGGGCAATGCACGCCTGCGGGCACGACAGCCATTCGGCGATGCTGGCGGGCGCGGCGCGGGTGCTGTGCCGCCAGCGCGACCGCTTCGCCGGTCGGATCCTGTTCATGTTCCAGCCGGGCGAGGAAGGCCATCACGGCGCGCGCGAGATGATCGCCGAGGGGTTGATCGACGACCCGCTGCCGGGCGCGGCGTTCGCGATCCACATCTGGCCCAACCTGCCCGGCGGGGTGCTGGCGTGCCGCGCCGGGGCGATGCTCGCCTCGACCGACCAGGTCCATATCCGGGTCGACGGCAAGGGCGGGCACGCGGCGATGCCGCACGACGCGATCGACCCGGTGCCGGTCGCCGCCGAGATCGTTCTCGCGCTCCAGTCCGAGGCGTCGCGCAAGGCACCGGTGACGACCGATCCGATCGTCATCTCGATCAGCTCGATCCATGCCGGCGAAACCCACAACGTCCTGCCCGATTCGGTGAAGCTGCACGGCACCTTCCGCGCGTTGTCGCCCGAGGGGCGCGCGCGGGGGCGGGCGGGGATCGAGCGGGTCGCGACCCATGTCGCGCTCGCCCACGGGGCCGAGGCCGAGGTGTGGTTCGAGGACGGCTATCCGCCGACGATGAACGATCCGCGCGCCGTCGCGCTGGTGCGGCAAATCGCCGGAGCGAGCTATGTCGAGGCGCCCGCGCCGAGCATGGGAGGCGAAGACTTCGCCTATGTCCTGCAGAAGGTGCCGGGGGCGATGGGCTTTCTCGGGGTCGCCCCGCCCGACGGCGATCCGCTCAAGCGCGCGCCGCTGCACAACCCGGCGATGCTGGTCGACGACGCGGTGCTTCCGCGTGGGGTCGCGCTGCACTGCGCCTTCGCAATGGCCTTCCTCCAGCGCGGCTTCGACTAAAGGCTTGTCCTTGCACTCCCCGCCTGCTTGGTTCGGCGGCGTTTCGAGATCTGGAGAATGTGACGATGGCGACCGACGTTGAACAAGTGCGCCCGGCGGGGGCGGGAGTCGCCGAGCTGACCATCCGTGGCATCGTCCTCGGCGCGCTGCTGACCTTCCTGTTCACCGCCGCCAACGTCTATCTCGGACTCAAGCTCGGGCTGACCTTCGCGACCTCGATCCCGGCGGCGGTGATCTCGATGGCGGTGCTGAAGTTCTTCGCCGATTCCACCATCCAGGAAAACAACATCGTCCAGACCATCGCCTCGGCGGCGGGGACGCTGAGCGCGATCATCTTCGTCCTGCCGGGGCTGATCATGATCGGCTACTGGACCGACTTTCCCTACTGGCTGAGCGTGCTGGTGATCGGGCTCGGCGGCATATTGGGCGTGATGTATTCGGTGCCGCTGCGCCGCGCGCTGGTGACCGGGAGCGACCTTCCCTATCCCGAGGGGCTGGCGGCGGCCGAGGTGCTCAAGGTCGGTGCGGGGGTCGGCGGGGCCGAGGAAAACCGGCGCGGGCTGGTCGCGATCGTCTGGGCCTCGATCGTCTCGGCGGCCTATTTCACCCTGACCAAGACCAAGATCATTGTCGATACCGCGACCAAGTCGTTCCGCGTCGGCGCTGGGGCGAGCCACCTAACCGCCAGCCTGTCGCTCGCGCTGATCGGGGTCGGCCACCTCGTCGGCATGGCGGTCGGCATCGCGATGTTTGTCGGCGTGCTGATCAGCTGGACCTGGCTGGTGCCGCACTACACCGCGATCGCCGGCATCCCGACCGGGGCCGAGATCGACCCGATCATCAGCGACGTCTTCCGGAGCAAGGTGCGCTTCATCGGCGCGGGAACGATGCTGATCGCGGCGGTGTGGACGCTCGCCAAGGTGATCGGCCCGATCGTTCGCGGGATCACCCAGGCGATCGCCGCCAACCGCGCGCGCGGCGCGGGCGAGCAGCTCGACCTGACCGAGCGCGACCTGCCGATCACCATCGTCGGCGGCGCGATCCTCGCCTCGATGCTGCCTATCGGGCTGCTGCTATGGGACTTCGCGGGGAAAGGCGCGCTCGCCAGCCACGCCGGGGCGTTGGTCGCCATGTCGCTTGCCTACATCATCGTCGCCGGGCTGATCATCGCCTCGATCACCGGCTACATGGCGGGGCTGATCGGCGCGTCGAACAGCCCGGTCAGCGGGGTCGGAATCCTCACGGCGGTCGGCATTTCGCTGATCCTGCTGACCGTCGCCAGCGGGCTTGGACCCGACGCGTCGAAGAGCCTCGTCGCCTTCGCGCTGCTGGTCACCGCGATCATCTTCGGGGTTGCGACGATCGCCAACGACAACCTCCAGGACCTTAAGACCGGGCAGCTGGTCGGGGCGACTCCATGGCGGCAGCAGGTCGCGCTGGTGATCGGCGTCGTGTTCGGCGCGCTGATCATCCCGCCGGTGCTAAACGTGCTCAATTCGACGCTCGGCTTCGTCGGGGTGCCAGGCGCGGGCAAGGACGCGCTCAACGCGCCGCAGGCGGCGCTGATCAGCTCGATCACCACCGGCATCCTCGGCGGCAGCCTCGACTGGTCGCTGCTCCGCAACGGGGCGATCATCGGCGCGGTGATCGTCGTCGTCGACGAGGTGCTGAAGCGCGCGTCGGGGGGCAAGTACAGCCTGCCCCCGCTCGCGGTCGGCATGGGCATCTACCTACCGATGGAGCTGACCCTGTTCGTATCGCTCGGCGCGCTGCTCGGCTGGTTCTACAACCGCTGGGCCGAACGCGCCCCCAACCCGGCGTTCGCCGAGCGGATGGGCGTGCTGATGGCGACCGGCCTCATCGTCGGCGAAAGCCTGATGGGGGTCGCCTATGCGATTGTCGTCTACGCCGCCGACAAGGCCGGGTCGAAGGACAGCGCCAACGTCCTCGCGCTGGTCGGCGACACGCCATGGGCGATGCCGCTGGCGATCGCCTTGTTCGCGGCGGCGGTCGCCTTCCTCTACGTGTGGACGAAGGGCCGCGCGGCGCGGCCCCTCGACGCCTAAGGCCCTAGCCGACCTTTTTCGCATTCACCCACGCCAGCGTCTCGCGCTTGATGCGCGGGGTGTTGGCGAGGCGAACCTTGATCGCGCTTTTGGCTTCCTCGATCGCCTTGCGGTCCGACGGCTTGACGTTTGCCTTCGCATAGGCGTCGAGCTTGGCGACCATTTCCGGCTTGTCGCTGCCCGACGCGAGCCGCGCGACATAGCGCGACTGCGCCGACAGATCGACCAGCCTGGTAACCTGCGCCAGGTGGGCGATGGTGAAGTCGAACGCCAAGTCGGGATGACTACCGGCGACCCGACCGATCATGCCCGCGCTGATCGTCTTGCCCGGCTCGCTGGTCAGCGCCAGCTCGAGCGCACGGCGGGCGAGAACCTCGCTCTTGGCCGACGCCAGCAGCCCATAGAGGTTCTGGCGCTCGGTCGCCGTCGATGCGCGCTTGGCCATCGCGTGGAGCCGGTCCCAGGTGGCGGCATCGGCGTCGTAGGCGATGCGACCCAGCCAGGTCTGCTTCAGGCCCTTTGGCGCAGCGTTCGGATCCTTTTCGATCGCCGTGAACAGGCGCGCCGCTTCGGCCTTGATCCGCGGGTCGCCGGCATTGCCAAGCGTCGCGATCAGGCGGGGACGAAGCGTCGTCACGCCGACCGGCTCGCCGTCGCGCGGGGCGATCCCGATGCGGTCGATCACGGGTCCGAACCGGGCAATGATCAGCTTCTTCACCTTGGCCTGCGCCGCCGCATTGCCGTCGAGGAGGCCTTGGATCCCGGACATCTTGGCGCTGGCGTCGCCGATCAATTCGGGGGCGGCATCGGTCGGCACCGCGTTGAGGATGTCGAGCGCGGTGCCCATCGGCTGGTAGCCCGCGACCGACAGCGAGAACTGGTCGTCGAGCACGCCGTAGCGGTCGATCGGCGACAGGGCGGTGAAGTTGGTCGCCAGCCGCGCCGCGGCGGCGGCGGGGTAGAGCGTGCGGTAATAGCCCGCCTGCCCGGTGTTGACGACCAGCTGGCCGCAGCCCGGCACGCTGGCGCTGGTCGTCCGGCCCGAGGTGACCACCGTCACCGGCGTGCCGCCCGCGCTCATCGTCACCGGCACGTGCCAGCTGAGCGGGGTGAAGCTGCCCGGCTTGCGGTCGGCGCTAAATTGGTCCTGGGTCAGCACGACGCTGGTGCTGCCGCCGACGCACCGGCTGGCGCCGACGCGGATCAGCGGGACGCCCGGCTGGTTGGTGAAGTCGTGCGCGATGGTCGTCAGCCCGCGCGCGCCCGCCCCCTCGATCGCCGCCCACAGCTGGTCGGTCTTGCTGTTCTGGTAGGCGTGGGCGCGCATGTAGGCCTGGATGCCGCGCTGCCACACGTCGGGGGTGGCATAGGCCTCGAGCATGGTGATGACCGACTGGCCCTTCGAATAGGTGATGCCGTCGAACGCCTGGTTGGCCTGCTCGACGGTCCGGACGTCCTGGACGATCGGGTGGGTCGACAGCTTGTCGTCCTGGCTCATCGCGCCTTCGCGCGCGCCGACCGCGCCATATTCGGCGCCCCAGTCGGGGTGGAAATGCTTGGTCGCCTTGGTCGCCATCCAGCTGGCGAAGCCCTCGTTGAGCCACAGATCGCCCCACCAGCCCATGGTGACGAGGTCGCCGAACCACTGGTGCGCCATTTCGTGCGCGTCGACTTCGAAGATATTCTGCCGCTCGCCCTCGGTGGTCACCGCGGGATCGTCGAGCAGGATGCGTTCGAAGGTGAAGATCGCGCCCCAATTCTCCATCGCGCCGAAGAACTGCGACTGGCCCGGCCCGGCGACGTTGTCGAGCTTGGGCAGCGGGTAGTTGTAGCCGAAATAGCTGTTGTAATAGGGCAGGATCTGCGCCTGCGCGTCGAGCGCGGTGTAGCTCTTGGCCTCGTTGCCCTTGCTCGCCACCACGCCGACCTCGGTGGTCGGGGTCGCCATCTTCGCCACCCGGCCGAACTCGCCCGCGCCGAAGAACAGCAGGTAGGTCGACATTTCGGGGGTGGTCAGGAAGGTCACCCGCTGCATCCCGTTGCCGATCGGCTCGCTCCTGGCGGCGGGCATGTTGCTGACGCCCATCTGGTTCGCCGGGATGACGGCGCTCAGGTCGAACTTGGCCTTGTAGTCGGGCTCGTCCCACGAAGGGAAGAAGCGGCGCGCGTCGGCGGGCTCGAACTGGGTGAAGATCGAGCGCTTGTCGGCGCCGGCGGTGTCCTTGTAGTCGAGCGCGAACAGCCCGTTGGCCTGCTCGTTGATCTTGCCGGTATAGGCGATCGACAGGCGATAGGCGCCCGGCGCGAGCGTCCGGCCGAAGGCGAGGGTCGCGCTCTGGTTGTCGGCGTCGGTGGTGACGCTCGCGGCGACTGGCGCGCCACCGGTCAGCGGCATGATGCTGACCGCGCCAAAGCCGAGGTCGACCGCGTTGAGCGTCAGCCGGTCGGTCGGCTGGACGATCTGAAGGTCGATCGTTTCCTGCCCCGCGAACTTGAGGTTCGGCGCGTCGGGGGTGATCGTCAGCGTATAATGATGCGGCACCGCGGTGCGCGGGAGCTGGGTGGCGAGGCTGGTGTCGACCGTGTCGCGATAGCCGGCGAAGGCGCCGCCGTTCTGCGCGATGGCGGGCGTCGCGGCGAGCGCGAGCAGCGAGGTGGCGGCGGCGAGCGTCGCCCGGGTGCGCAAGGTCATCGGGTAATCCTCCTGAAAGCGTTCAGCCCCGGCCCCGGTAAGGCGCGACGCCCTGGTCCGGCAGCCATAATCCTTCGGGCGGGAGCCCCGACTGCCAGAAGACGTCGATCGGGATTCCGCCGCGCGGGTACCAATAGCCGCCGATGCGAAGCCATTGCGGCTTCATTTCGACGAACAGCCGCTGGCCTATGCCGACGGTGCAGTCCTCGTGAAACGCGGCATGGTTGCGGAACGCGCCGAGGAACAGCTTGAGGCTTTTCGATTCGACGATCGTTGCGCCCGGCGCATAGTCGATCACCAGGTGCGCGAAGTCGGGCTGGCCGGTCACCGGGCAGAGCGAGGTGAATTCGGGCGCGGCGAAGCGCACGAGGTAGAGCGTCCCGGGACGCGGGTTGGGGACATAGTCGAGCTCGGCCGCGTCGGGAGAGGCGGGAAGCGCGCTCGCCTGGCCGAGATGCTTGGGCGAGAGGGTGTCGGTCATCGCCGCGCTCCTAGCAGCGTGGGCGCGACTGGGCTATCCTGCCGGCGCGACGCGAAAGGACAGGGCATGGGCGACTTCGTTTCGACCGAATGGCTGGCGGCCAATCTCGATCGGGCCGACCTCGTGATCGTCGATTCGACGATGTTTCTTCCCGGCACCGGGCGCGATGCCAGGGCCGAGTATGAGGCCGCGCACATCCCCGGCGCGCGCTTTCTCGACATCGCCGAGGTTGCCGACCACGACCATCCGGCCCCGCACATGCTGCCCTCGGCTTCGGCGTTCGGGGCAGCGATGGAAGCGCTCGGCATTGGGCGCGACGATTTGATCGTTGTCTACGACAATACCCCGCTCCGGAGCGCGGCGCGCGGCTGATTCATGCTTCGCCACTTCGGCGCGGGGCAGGTCGCGGTGCTCGACGGCGGGCTTGGCAAGTGGACCGCCGAGGGGCGTCCTCTCGAGCACGGAACCGCGAGCCCGCGAACAGCGCGCTTCCCCGCCGAGGCGCGTGCCGACGAGGTGGTGAGCAAGCAGCAGCTGATCAACGGCGCCGGCTTGCCGGTGGTCGACGCCCGCCCGCGCGCGCGGTTCGAGGGGCGCGAGCCCGACCCGCGCCCGGCGGTCGCCGACGGTCACATCCCTGGCGCGCGCAACCTGCCGATGGGCGAGCTCTATCGCGAGGACGGGACGCTGAGATCCGACGACGAGCTGTCGCGCGCCTTCGCGGCGGCGGGGATCGACCCGGCGCGGCCGTTCGTCGCCAGCTGCGGGTCGGGGGTCACCGCCAACTCGCTGATCCTGGCCGCGCGGCGGCTCGGCGGGCGCGACGCGCGGCTCTACGACGGCAGCTGGAGCGAATGGGGCGCCGACCCGGCAACGCCCAAGGAAATCGGCGCGAGCTAAGCCTTAGAGGCTGAACAGCAGGTCGAGGTCGTCGAGCCCGCGCCCGAGCTCGGCGCGCAGCCGGCGAAGCGCGGCGGGATTAAGCGGCTGGCCGGTGGCGGCATTGGCGGCGAGCGCCTCGAGCCCGTCGGCGGCGGCCGAGGCGGTGCGGGCCGAGCGCGCTTCGAAGGCGCGCTTGCGCGCCGCGCCGACGCTGGGCCACATCACCGCCAGCCGCGCCTCGCTGTCGCGATCGCTGGGCGGGTCGCCCGCGGCGCGTTCGACGCAGGCGAGCGCCTGGCGGATGCTGGCGAGCCGGGCGACCGCCTCGGCGTACGGACCGGCGAGAGAGGGTCCACCTGTGGCGGCGGCTTCATCCGCCAGCGGCGTCACCTGGTCGGGCGAATCGGGGATGAAGTGAATCATCCCGCCGGTTTAGGCGCCGACGGTAAAGCTTCGGTGAATCAGGCGGCCGAAGCGGACTCGAGGTCGCGCAGGATCCAGCCGCGCTGCGGGATCGTCTCGATGAACTCGGCCCCGCTGCTCGCCGAGCGGAGCTTCTTGCGCAGCTTGCTGATGAACACGTCGATGATCTTGGGCTGCGGCTGGTCGTCGGCGCGGCGGTAGAGGTGCTTCAGCAGCATCGAGCGGGTGACGACGTTGTTGCGCGCGAAAGCGAGCAGTTCGAGCACGCGATATTCCATCTCGGTGATGCCGATCGGGTGGCCGTCGATGCGGATCAGCCGCTGGACCGGGTCGACCGACAGGCGGCCGCCGCAAAGCGTTTCGGGCAGCGTCTGCCCGCTCGCCTTGAGGCTGGCGAGAAGTCGCGAGGCGGCTTCCTCATTTTCCTCGGCCGAAAGGGTGACCGGCGAGCCGATGAGCGCCTGCTGCACCTCGGCGATCGCGGCGTGGGCGTCCTCGACCAGCCGCTGGCCTTCCTCGAACCGGCGGCGCGACCTCTCGAGCATCGATTCGATCTCGACCAGGCGGGCGGAAAGCGTGTCGCTCATGCGGTCGTGGCCCCCTCTTCGATGCTTATTGCGCCGAGGCGATGCTGGTGTTGCCCTGCTGCGCGGCGAGGACGGTCAGCGTGTAGGCGCCCTTGTCGACGACGCGGGTCTGTTCGTCCCCGGCGGTCGACCGCGCGCCCTCGATGGTCCGGTCGCGACCGGCCTTTTCGAGGATCGTGCGCTCGATCTCGCTGCGCGGCGAGGGGCCGCCGAACAGCGCGTCGATCGCCTGCTGCTGCGCCTGTTCGGCCGACAGGGTTGTGGTGCCGACCGTCGGCGGGGTCAGCGAGAAGTCGGGCGGGATCACCAGCGGGGCGTTGCGCGCGACCGAGAATTCGTCGAGCGGGGCGCTCCGGTGCGCACAGGCGCCCAAGGTCAGCACGCTCGAGGCGGCGAGGGCGAGGAAAAGGGCCTTACGCATGGGTAGTCTCCGTGTTCGCCGGCTTCTTATGCACGAAGACGGCCCGAATGAGTAGGATGGCGACGCCGATGCTAATCGCGGCGTCGCTGACATTAAAGACCAAAAAGGGTCGCCACTCGCCGAAGTGAAGGTCGAGGAAGTCGGTGACGAACCCCTGGCGCGCGCGGTCGAGGATGTTGCCGAGCGCCCCGCCGAGGATCATCGCCAGCGCGATCCGCTCGCCCGGCGCGTCTTCGCGGCGGATCCACCAGGCGACGCCGATGGCGATCGCGGTGGTGGCGGCGACCAGCAGCCAGCGCCCGGTATCGCCGTCGGCATGGAGATAGCCGAGGCTGATCCCGCGATTCTCGACATAGGTCAGGTTGAAGATCGGCAGCAGCACCTTCTGGTCGCCGAGCGCGCGAACGCCGAGCGGCCCGGTGACCAGCCACTTCGACAGCTGGTCGACCGCGAAGACGATGAGGGCGAAAATATAGGCCCCGCGCTTGCTAGTCATTCACTACCCCCTCGCAGCGATCGCACAGGTCGCCGTCTTCGGTCACTTCGGGCAAATGCCGCCAGCAGCGGCCGCACTTGTGATGCGCGGTCTTGTGGGCAACCGCACCGACCGATCGATCGGCATTCCATGACACTTCCCGCAATTCGAAGGGATTCCCTTGGGTGACGTTGACTTCGCCCGAGATGAACAACTCAGAAAGAAATCCCTCATTGGAATCGATGAGCTGGAGGATATCACCTTGGCTCATCACTTCGGAAGGGACGAGCGTAATCGCCGCTTCAAGAGAAGATCCGATCACTTTGTCTCGCCTAGCACCCTCTGCCGCGAGAAACGCAACCTCGCGAAGCTTCCGGAGCCTGTCCCACTTACTGACTAACTCTTCGTCCATGACGCTTTCGAAGGCATGCCATTCGAGCAGGTGGACGCTGCCGCCGTCGGGAAAACGCGTGCCCCACACTTCCTCGGCGGTGAACACCAGCACCGGCGCGGCCCAGCGGACCAGCGCGTGGAACAGCGTGTCGAGGACAGTGCGATAGGCGCGGCGCTTATCCGTCTGGAACCCCGTCGCCGGGTTCACATCGCAGTAGAGGCAGTCCTTGCGGATATCGAAGAAGAAGGCGCTGAGGTCGTTGTTGCAGAAGTCGGTGAGCGCGCGGGTGTAGTCGTTGAAGTCGTAGTCCTCGACCGCCTTGCGCATCCGCCGGTCGAGCTGCGCGAGCAGGACGAGCATGTAGCGTTCGAGCTCGGGCATCGCCTCGGGTGCGACCTTCTCGCTCTCGTCATACCCGTCGAGCGCGCCGAGCAGGTAGCGGAAGGTGTTCCTGAGCTTGCGATACTGGTCGGCGACCCCGTTGAGGATTTCTTTGCCGATCCGGTGATCCTCGGTGAAGTCGACGCTCATCGCCCACAGACGGAGGATGTCGGCGCCGAAGTCGCGCATCAGGTCGAGCGGGCTCACCGTGTTGCCGAGCGACTTGGACATCTTCATGCCCTTGGCGTCCATGGTGAAGCCGTGGGTCAGCACCTCACCGTAGGGCGCACGGCCGCGGGTGCCGCAGCTTTCGAGCAGCGAGGACTGGAACCAGCCGCGATGCTGGTCGGAGCCTTCGACATAGATGTCGGCGGGCCAGCGCAGGTCGGGCCATTCGCCGCTTTCGAGGACGAAGGCATGGGTGCAGCCGCTGTCGAACCAGACGTCGAGGATGTCGCGCTGCATCTCGTAATCGGCGGCGTCGTGGTTGTTGCCGAGATATTCCTGCGCACGCGCCTCGTCCCACGCGTCGACGCCTTCCTCGCGGACGGCGGCGACGATTCGGGCGTTGACCTCGGGGTCGACCAGCAGTTCGCCGGTCCCGCGGTGGACGAACAGCGCGATCGGCACGCCCCACGCGCGCTGGCGGGAAATCACCCAGTCGGGGCGGCCCTCCACCATGCTGGCGAGGCGGTTGCGGCCCTTTTCGGGGACGAAGCGGGTGTCGGCGATCGCCTTGGTGGCGCGCTCGCGGAGCGTGCCGCCGTCCTGCGCGCGGTCCATGGCGATGAACCACTGCGGGGTGCAGCGGTAGATGACCTTGGCCTTGCTGCGCCACGAATGGGGGTAGCTGTGGTGGTAGTCGGCGCTGGCGGCGAGGAGCGCCCCTGCGTTTCCGAGATCGCTACAGATGGGGCCATCGGGGGCGTTGAACCTGGGGTTGATGACGCTGCCCTGGCCGCCGAGCCAGGCCCAGTCCTCGCGGTACTTGCCGTCGCCCTCGACCGCGAAGACGGGGTCGATGCCGTTCGCCTTGCACAGGTCGAAGTCGTCCTCGCCATGGTCGGGCGCCAAGTGGACGAGGCCGGTGCCGCTGTCGGTGGTGACGAAGTCGCCGGGGAGGAACGGGCGGGGCTTGGCGAAGAAGCCGCCGAGCTTGTGCATCGGGTGGCGGGCGATGGTGCCGGCGAGATCGGAGCCTTTGCCCTGCCACTCGATATCGGCATAAGATTCGTAGCCGAGCCGCTGATAGAGATCAGTCTCTTCGAGCAGTTTCTTCGCGACCAACAGTTGCTGTCCGCCGCGCTCTCCGAGCAGCACGTAATCTAAATCCGGCCCATAGGCGATCGCCTGGTTGACCGGAATCGTCCACGGCGTCGTCGTCCAGATAACGGCTTGGGCGCCGACTAGGGCGGGCACCCGAGGTGCCTCGACGATCTCGAACGCGACGTCGATCTGGGTCGAGACGATGTCCTCATACTCGATCTCGGCCTCGGCCAGCGCGGTCTTTTCGACCGGGGACCACATCACCGGCTTGGCGCCGCGATAGAGCTGGCCGCTCTCGGCGAACTTCATCAGCTCGGCGACGATCGTCGCTTCCGCCGCCGGGGCCATGGTGAGGTAGGGATGGTCCCAGTCGCCGCCGATGCCGAGCCGGCGGAACTGCTCGCGCTGCACCCCGACCCAATGCTGGGCATAGGCGCGGCACTCGGCGCGGAATTCCTTCGCCGGCACCTCGTCCTTGTTCCGCTTCTTCTTGCGGTACTGCTCCTCGATCTTCCACTCGATCGGCAGGCCGTGGCAGTCCCAGCCGGGCACGTAGGGCGCGTCCTTGCCGAGCAACGTCTGGGTGCGGACGACCATGTCCTTGAGCGTCTTGTTGAGCGCGTGGCCGATGTGGATGTCGCCGTTGGCGTAGGGCGGGCCGTCGTGGAGGATGAACTTTTCGCGGCCCTTGCGGGCGGCGCGCAGCTGTCCCTCGAGGTCCTCGTCGATCCAGCGCTCGAGGATGACCGGCTCCTTGGCGGGGAGGCCGGCCTTCATCGGGAAATCGGTCTTCGGCAGGAAGACGGTGTCTCTGTAATCGCGCTTGTCGGACATTGGGCGAGGGCCTTAGGCGAGCCTCTACCCGGCGGCAAGCAGCGCGCGGGCCTGTTCCTCGTCGCGGGCAATCTGTGCTTTCAACGTGGCGAGGTCGCGGAAGGCCGCTTCGGGGCGCAGGTAATGGAGGAGCGCGACGTCGATCGTCCGGCCGTAAAGATCGCCGCGCCAGTCGAAGATGTAGGTTTCGAGCAGTTCCTTCGGCGGATCGAACATCGGGCGCACGCCGAGGTTAGCGACCCCGGGATGCTCGCTGCCGTCGTCCAGCGTCAAGCGCACCGCGTAGATTCCGTAGGCGGGGCGAAGATAGTGGCCGAGCTCGACATTGGCGGTCGGCCAGCCGAGTTCGCGCCCGCGCTTGTCGCCGTGGACCACCTCGCCGCGGATCGTGAATGGGCGGGTGAGCAGGCGGGTGGCGGTGTGCGGATCGCCAGCCTGGAGCGCGGTGCGGATCCGGCTCGACGACACCGGCTCGCCCTCCAATGCGATCGGGGCGACCGCCTCGGCGACCAGCCCGCGCAGGGCGCCCAGCGCGCGTAAGGAAGCGGCGTCGCCGGCGCGGCCCTTGCCGAAGGTGAAGTCCTCGCCGGTGACGACCCCGCTCGCGCCGATCCGCGTGGCGAGCAGGTCGACGAAGCCGTCGGCGCTGGTCCCGGCCATCGCGGCGTCGAAGCCGAACACCAGCATCGCGTCGGCCCCGGCATGGGCGAACAGCCCCTCGCGCTGGTCGAGCGTGGTGAGGCGGAACGGCGGGGCGTCGGGGCGGAAGTGGCGCACCGGGTGCGGATCGAAGGTGGCGACGATGGCGGGCTTGCGCTCGTGCGCGGCGCGCTGGACCGCGCGGCCGACCACCGCCTGGTGGCCGAGGTGAAAGCCGTCGAAATTGCCGAGCGCGACCACCGCGCCGCGAAGCGCGTCGGGGATCGGCTGGTCGAGGCTGAGGCGCTCCATCGCAGCCCACCGCTTAACGGCAATCGGTTCCAAGTCCAGACGGTTGACTCTGACGAGCGTCGCCCATAGATGGCGTCCATCCCGTTTTACCGGTTCCCGGCGGCGCAGCTGTGCGCGCGCCGTTTTTCCGTTGAGACGGGTCGATGCTTTGAGATGGGGCGGCGTGAAGCCCGCCCTGTGGAGCTTGGGAGAATATCGCTTCATGGCACGTATCGCGGGCGTCAACCTGCCCACCAACAAGCGCGTGGTGATCGCGCTCCAGTACATCCACGGCATTGGCCAGGCCAAAGCCAAGGAAATCACCGAAAAGCTGTCGATCTCGCCGGAACGCCGGGTCCAGGATCTGTCGGACCAGGAAGTGCTCCACATCCGCGAGACGATCGACGCCGACTACACCGTCGAGGGCGACCTTCGCCGCGAGACGGCGATGAACATCAAGCGGTTGATGGACCTCGCCTGCTATCGCGGCCTTCGCCATCGCAAGGGCCTGCCGGTCCGTGGCCAGCGCACGCATACCAATGCGCGCACCCGCAAGGGCAAGGCCAAGCCGATCGCCGGCAAGAAGAAGTAGCAGCAACAGTCCGGGGGACTGGTCCGTCACTATTTCTCCGCCGGATGGCGTGACGAGAGGTGCGGAACGGAAGACCGGTTAGCTTTTCGGAATAGGAACTACGAATGGCACAAGCACCCCAGCGTCTTCGCCGTCGCGAGCGCAAGAATATTTCGGCCGGCGTCGCGCACGTCAACGCCAGCTTCAACAACACGATGATCACCATCACCGACGCGCAGGGCAACGCGATTGCCTGGTCGTCGGCGGGCATGATGGGCTTCAAGGGCAGCCGCAAGTCGACCCCTTATGCCGCCCAGGTCGCCGCCGAGGACGCGGGCAAGAAGGCCGCCGAACATGGCGTCCGCACGCTCGAGGTCGAGGTCAAGGGCCCGGGGTCGGGCCGCGAGAGCGCGCTTCGTGCGCTCCAGGCGGTCGGTTTCCAGATCACCTCGATCCGCGACGTCACGCCGATCCCGCACAACGGGGTCCGGCCGAGCAAGCGCCGCCGCGTCTAACGATTTCGGCCGAAGCGATGCTTTGGTCGGGATCGAACAAAAGTTTCCAACAGGAGCCCGCGGGACGCCGCCGCTCCGCTGCCAGGGATGAAAAATGGCCGTCAACGCAAAGAATTGGCAGGAACTGAAGAAGCCCAACGCGCTTGAGCGCAAGGGCGGCACCGACACGCGCCGCAAGGCCTCGTTCGTCGCCGAACCGCTCGAGCGCGGGTTCGGCATGACGCTCGGCAACTCGCTTCGCCGGGTCCTGCTGTCGTCGCTGCAGGGTGCGGCGGTGACCTCGATCAAGATCGACGGCGTGCTCCACGAATTCTCGAGCCTCGCCGGGGTGCGCGAGGACGTCACCGACATCATCCTCAACATCAAGCAGGTCGCGCTGAAGATGGAGGGCGAAGGCCCCAAGCGGCTGCACCTGTCGGCGACCGGCCCGGGCGAAGTGACCGCCGGCCAGATCGTCTGCCCGGCCGACATCGAGGTGACCAACCCCGATCTCGTCATCTGCCACCTCGACCAGGGCGCGACGCTCAACATGGAACTGACCGCGACCACCGGTAAGGGCTATGTCGCCGCGGCCAACAACCGCCCGGCCGACGCGCCGATCGGCCTGATCCCGGTCGACAGCCTGTTCAGCCCGGTCCGCCAGGTCGCCTACAAGGTCGAGAACACCCGCGTCGGGCAGGAGCTTGATTACGACAAGCTGACGCTGACGGTCGATACCGACGGCACCGTCTCGCCCGAGGACGCGCTCGCCTATGCGGCGCGGATCCTGCAGGACCAGCTCAGCCTGTTCGTCCACTTCGACGACAGCATGGTCCGTTCGTCCCCGTCGGCGATGATCGGCGGCGCGGGCGCCTCTGCCGGCGGCATGGGCGGCGAGGCGGGCGGCGTCCCGACCGACACCAACCAGCTCAACCGCTACCTGCTCAAGAAGGTCGACGAGCTCGAGCTGTCGGTGCGCAGCGCCAACTGCCTCAAGAACGACAACATCATCTACATCGGCGACCTGGTCCAGAAGACCGAGGCCGAGATGCTCCGGACGCCGAATTTCGGCCGCAAGAGCCTCAACGAGATCAAGGAGGTCCTGAGCTCGATGGGCCTGCGCCTCGGCATGGACATCCCCGGCTGGCCGCCCGAGAACATCGAGGAAATGGCGAAGAAGCTCGAACAGGAATTGCTCGGCTGACGCCGAGCCGAAGGGAGCGATCGCGAAAGCGATCGCACACTTCGGCGAAGAGACGCAGCGAGCCGGCCGACAGGTCGCGAAGCGAGCCTGATCGACGTCACGGGGTTAACCCCCGTGACGGCCTCGCCGGAAGAAACACGAGTCCCCACCACCGGGTCTCGACCAACGGGTTAAGGGGCGGTCCCGCGAAAATCGCCTGCCCGGGGTTACCTTGCACGGACCCCCGACGAACGAAGGAAGAATATCATGCGTCATCGCGTTGCCGGTCGTAAGCTGCAGCGGACTTCGGCCCACCGCGCCGCCCTGTTCCGGAACATGGCCGCCGCGCTCATCAAGCATGAGCAGATCACAACCACGCTGGCCAAGGCGAAGGAGCTTCGCCCCTATGTCGAGAAGCTGGTGACTCTGGCCAAGAAGGGCGGGCTGTCGAACCGTCGCCTCGCCCATGCGCGGCTGATGGACGCGGCGCAGGAAGCCAAGCTGTTCGAGGTTCTGGCCGATCGCTACGCGGGCCGCGCCGGGGGTTATACCCGCGTGATCAAGGCGGGCATCCGCCAATCGGACGCCTCGCCGATGGCGGTGATCGAGTTCATCGACCGCGACACGAGCGCCAAGGGTCAGGATTCGGGTCCGGTGCTGGTCGACGAGGACGTCGAGGCGTAACGCCGGCACGGGCGTTTGCCGCCGATTGAAAAGTGAAAGGCGTCGGCTAGGTTGCCGGCGCCTTTTTCTTCGTTCGATCAGGGGAAATCCATGCGCCCGACCGTCGCCGTCCTGCTAGCCTGCGCCATCGCCATGCCGACCAGCCTCTCCGCCCAGCCGATCGCCTATCCGCCCGCGCGGACCGTCACGCAGGTTGACGATTATTCGGGGACGAAGGTCGCCGACCCTTATCGCTGGCTGGAAAACGACGTCCGCAACGACAAGGAGGTCGAGGCGTGGGTCGCGGCGCAGGGCGCGCTGACCCAGTCGGTGCTGGCGAAAATGCCGCTCCGCGACTGGTTCAAGGCCGAGATGACGCGGCTGTTCGACTATGAGCGCTACAACCTGCCGGTAAAGCGCGGGGCGGCCTATTTCTATCGGCACAACACGGGCCTTCAGAACCAGTCGCTGCTGTTCGTCCGCGACGGCCTCGACGGCAAGCCGCGGCTGCTGATCGACCCCAACGGCTGGTCTAAGGACGGGGCGACCGCGCTGGCCGAATGGACTCCGAGCGAGGACGGGCGGCTGCTCGCCTATTCGATTCAGGACGGCGGGACCGACTGGCGGACGGTGCGGCTGATCGACGTGGCGAGCGGCAAGCCGCTGCCCGACGAGCTCAAGTGGCTCAAATATAGCGGCGACGTCGCCTGGGCAAAGGACGGCAGCGGCTTCTATTATTCACGCTATCCCGCCCCGGCCGCGGGCGAGACCTTCCAGCAGTCGACGCTCAACCAGAAAATCTACTTCCACCGTCTCGGCACCGCGCAGGAGGCCGACCGGGTGGTCTACGCGACCCCGGCGCAGCCGAAGCTCAACCATGGCGCGATCGTCACCGACGACGGGCGCTACCTCGTGGTCGTCAGCTCGGACGCGGGCGACGAGAACGACGTCCATGTGATCGACCTCGCCAAGCCGGCCGCGAAGCCGGTCGCGCTGTTCACCGGGCTCAAGCACCAGTGGCAGTTCCTCGGTAACGAAGGCACGCGCTTCTATTTCGTCACCGACAAGGACGCGCCCAATCGCAAGATCGCGACCGCCGACCTCGCCCGGCCGACCGCGCCCGCGCGCACGCTCATTCCCGCCGGGCCGATGTCGATCGACTCGGCCTCGCTGGTCGGCGGGCGACTGGTGCTCGGCTACCTGAAGGACGCCAGCAGCGAGGCGCAGATCTACACACTCGGCGGCAAGCGCCAGTCGGTCGTCGCGCTGCCTGGGCTGGGGACGGTCAGCGGGTTCGGCGGCAAGGCCGACGATCCCGAGACGTTTTTCGCCTTCACCAGCTACAACCAGCCCGGCGCGATCTACCGGCTCGACGTCCATACCGGGCAGGAAAGCGTCTGGGCTCGGACCAAGACGACGTTCGACCCGGACAGCATTTCGGTCGCCGAGACCTTTTACAAGTCGAAGGACGGGACGCGGATCCCGCTGTGGATCGTCAAGCGCAAGGACGTCACCGGCCCCGCGCCGACGATGCTCTACGGCTATGGCGGGTTCGACATTTCGCTGACCCCCAGCTTCAACCCGGCGAACCTCGCCTGGGTTGAGCGGGGCGGGGTGTTCGCGCTCGCCAACCTGCGCGGTGGCGGCGAATATGGCACCGCGTGGCACGACGCGGGCAAGCTCGCGAAGAAGCAGAACGTGTTCGACGACTTCATCGCCGCGGGCGAGTATCTGAAGGCCAGCGGCATCTCGACCCCGCACGGCCTGTCGGCGATCGGCCGGTCGAACGGCGGGCTGCTGATCGGCGCGACCACCAACCAGCGCCCCGACCTGTTCGACGCGGTCAGCCCCGGGGTGGGGGTGATGGACATGCTGCGATTCGACCAGTTCACCGCCGGGCGGTTCTGGGTCGGCGACTATGGCTATCCCGAAAAGCCCGCCGATTTCAAAACGCTCTACGCCTATTCGCCCTATCACAACATCCGCGGCGGGCGCGCCTATCCGCCGCTGATCGCGGTGACCGCCGACACCGACGACCGGGTCGTGCCCGGGCACACGTTCAAATATATGGCGCGCTTGCAGCACACCCCCGGCGTCGGCGAGGAACCGCACATCGTCCGGATCGAAACGCGGGCGGGGCATGGCAGCGGCAAGCCGATCAGCAAAACGATCGACGAATATGCCGACGTCTACGCCTTCCTCGCCTATTACACCGGGCTCAAATAGGGGTCAGCGGGGCCGGGCCGGACGGTCCGGTTCGTCGATGCAGTATCGGGCGCAGATCGCGTGGGCGACGTAGCCCGCGGCGGTAGCGAAGGCGCGTCCCTGCTGGTCGGCGATCGCGGTGTCGGGCTTGATCCCCTCGGTGATGATCCCCCCATCCCACGGGCTGGCTTTCAGGATGGCGAGCGCGCGGGCGCGACCGCGATCGAGCGCGAGGTGGTCCGCCACCGCCCACGAGGTGGTGAACGGGAGGCGGTAGCTGCCCGGCAGCCCGAACGGCTGGTCGGCATAGGCGAACAAATAGTTGCGCGAATGGAGCCAGTCGTAGGTGCGCCGGAACAGCGGGTCGTCCTCGCGAAGGAAGCCGAGCGCGGGCAGCTTCATCAGCGAGCCCGGCGGCACGTCGACGAAGTCGCTGCCGCTGGCATCGACCGTCGCGGCGAGGATCGAACCGGTGGCGCCGGGGGCGCCGTTGCGGACTCCGTGCCGCAGGATCGCGGCCTTCAAGGCCGCCGCCTCGCGAATGAACCGCGCTCCGTCGCCCGCCCGCCCGTCGCGCCGCGCGATCGCGGCCAGGTCCTTCAGGGCGCGCCACGCGACGACATTGTCGTAGATCGAGAAGGGCTTTCGGACATATTCGTCCTGCGCGTCCTGGAAAGTCGAATAGAGCCCCATGTCGGGATCGCGCCGGGCCGCCAGCCGCGCGGCGAGATCGTCGATCGAATCTCGGTAGCGCGCGAGGACCGAGCGATCCCCGGTCCGCTCGAGGTAGGATTCGAGCCCGAGAATCGGGGCGGCCAGCTCGTCGAGCTCGAACCCGTCCTCGAGCACCACGCCGTCGATGAAGCGGCTGTGGACCCCGGCGTTGCGCGCCTGCAGGCCGAGCGCGACGTCGAGCGCCTGCCGGGCGCGTGCCGGGTCGCTGTCGAGCAGCCCCGGCAGGCTCCACAACATCGCGTCGCGGTCCCAGTAGGCGGCCGAGACATAGTAGCGGTTGCTGCGCGAGGTCATGCCGACGAACTGGTCGGTGTCGAGCGTTCGGCCCCAGGCGAAATAGGTGGTGAACAGCAGGTTGCGGTTCATGATCCGGTCGAGCGTCGGGTCGCCGGTGGTCCGCGTGCGGCGGTGCGCATCGTCGGCGGCCTGGGCGATGACCCCGTCGATCCCGTAGCGGTCGATCGCCTTGTTGAGCACCCGCATCGCATAAGCCGCGCTATATTCCTCGAGCCCGACGCCGATCAGGAAATGGGTGTCGAGCGTCTGTCCGGGTGCGAGCGTCGCCGCGCGCCTGGCGGTAAGGCCCGGCTCCGCCCCGTCGCGAAGCACGCCCTTCGCGCCGACGTAGGCGAAGCCCCAGGCGAAATGGGTGTCGTCGGTGCCGTAGCGGAAGATCTCCATGTCGCTGTCGATCGGGGTCGGCGACATCGACCGTTCGCCCTTCAGCGGCTCGGGCGAGTAGGTGACGCGGTTGGTCCGCCCCCACGCGACGTCGGCGCCGGGCGCGACCTCGATCGGGGCGGCGGAGACGTTCGTCACCTCGATTCGCATGATCGCCGCGCGGCTATCGGGCGGAACGGCATAGGTCAGCGCGACGCGAAGCCCGCCCGCCTCCATCGTCCCGGTCGGGATCCAGTAATCGCGCAGCGTCCATTTGAGGTTCGCCAGCGGCCGCCTTACCCCGCCGACCTCAATGAACGGCGTGATCAGCGGTTTTCCGGCCGGCCCGGCATATTCGATCAGCCCGCGATAGCGCATCGAGGTGACGTTGACCGTGTCGAGCGCGCCGTCGCCCGCGCGGATCGAAGGAAGGGCGAGCCAGTCGTTGGCGGTCGGGATGACGTCGTCGGCCTTGAGCTCGAGCGCGACCGATCGCGGCGCCTCGGGCTTTGCGGCGGGCGCTGGCGAGGTGGCGGCGAGGAACGACCCGGCGAACACGGCGGCGCGGAAGAAGCGGCTCATGCGGACGGCTTATCGCCGAACGGCCGCGAGACCAACGGCGATGTCGCGCGTTCAGAGTTCCTTGCTGACCTGCGCGTGGGCGAGGACCGCGAACAGCCCGGTGCCGCCGACGATGTTGCCCGCCAGCGTTGGCAGGGTGAAGGTGAAGATGACGAAGCCGAGCCCGCGCTCGCCGGTAGTCATCAGCAGCCACGCCTCGGCCGAGCCGGCGATGACATGGCTGAACCCGCACAACGCGATCAGCGAGGTCATCAGGATGATGATCCAAAATTCCTGGCCGCGCGCGTTGGGGAGCACCCAGGCGATGGTCGCGAGGATGAAGCCGGCGGGAATGCCGAGGGTAAAGGCGTCGAGCGCGCCGTGCGCTTCGAGATGGCGCGAGATGTCGACCATCGCGGCGACCTGTTCGGGGCTGACCAGCCCGGCGAACGGGATGATCGCGGCGACCAGCAACGTGCCGATCGAATTGGCGAGGAACACCGTCGCCCATAGCCTCAGCGTCAGCCCAAGGTTTCGCGCTGTCGGCTCGGTCGCGGTCGGAAGCACCGCGGTGACGGTCGATTCGGTGAACAGCTGGAGCTTGCCGAGGATCACGACGAGGAAGCCGACCGAGTAGCCGAGCGCTGCGATCGCCGGGCGCCACGGCGTGTCGGGCAGCTTCATCATCAGCGCCGACTGGGCGATCAGCGACATCCAGATCGATACGCCCCCGGCGATCCCGGACCAGATCAGCGAGGCGAGCGGGCGTTCAAGCTCCTCGACGCCTTGGAGGCGGATGACTTCGTGGACGACCTTGGCGGGGGGCGACTTGCGCGCCTCGACCTCGTGCCGTTCGTCCTTGGTAAGGGCGTCGGACTTGCCTGCCGAGACCTTCGATTCGGCCGACGAGCGCGGCGCCTTTCTCACCGGGCCGCTTGCCGAACCTGGACCGCTGGCCGCGCCTGGACCGGTACCGGGGGCTGGGCGGCGTACCAGGCGGCGACCGCGTCGATCTGCGCCGGGGTCAGTCCGCGCGCGATCGCGGTCATCGGGTTGTCGCCGCGCGCGGTCGAGCCGCGGCCGTCGCCGGCGAACAACCGCATCTGGTTGGCGATATACCACGCCGACTGACCCTCGAGCCGCGGATAGGCCTTGCCAGTCCGCGCGGTGGCACCATGGCAGCTGGCGCAGGCGCCGATGCCCTTGGCCGATTCACCGCGAAGCGCGACCGCCTCGCCGAGCGCGGTCGGCGCGGGCGGGTTGGCATCGGCGCGTCGACGCGGTTGCGACGCATAATATTTGGCGAGCGCGTTGATCTGTTGCGGCGAGAGCTGTGAGGCCATGATCTGCATGTAGGCGCTCCGCCGGGTCCCCGCGGCAAAGGCGTAGAGCGTGTCGCGAAGGTAGGTCTCGTCCTGCAGCGTCAGGTTGGGGAAGACCCCGCCGCCGCCGCCGTCCTTGCCGTGGCACGAGGCGCAGGCGGCGACCGGCGTGCCCTTCAGCGCGATGTCCTCGAACCCGTAGTTGGCGCGGGTGTAGGCTGATTCGCCTGGCACCTCGCTATTATGCATCTCGTACGGGCGCGACGGCGGGGTGGCGCCGTAAGGGGTCGGGGCCCCGGTCGCCGGGGGGGGGCCCCACCCCGGCGGGCGGCGGGCCGCCCCCCCCCCCCCCCCCGCGGAACTGGTCGCCGCTCATCTTCGGCTGAGCGCGCAGATAGGCGACGAGGTGCCAGACCTCGTCGTCGCGGCCATCGGCGGGCCAGCCGGGCATGGCGCTGTACTTCACCCCGTGGCGAACGATCCAGAACAGCTGCGACGGGCTGTACTGGCGCGTGACGGCGGGCAGGTACTGCGGGCGCGGGGTCATCGACAGCGCGACCGGGTTCTGGCCGAGCCCCGGCGCGCCGTGGCAGTGCGCGCAGGTCCGCGAATAATAGAGCGCCCCGGCCTGGATGCGGATCGGCGAATCGAGGTCGGCGGGGGGTTTGATGTCGTCGGCGTGGAAGGCGGTCGAGCGCTTGAACACGAAGTGGAGCAGGTCGGCCCATCCTTCCGGATGCGGGGTGGTCGCGGTCAGGTTGAGCACGCCGCTGACGATCACCGCCACCGCCAGCAGGCCCCCGGCAATCCCCAGCGCGAGCAGCGGTCCGATCCACTGGCGAAGATGCGGGGGGAAGAGATAGCGGAGCACGAAGGCGCTAAGCCCCCGCAAGCGTGAAAGGTTCCTCGTCCGCCGCAATTCGTTTCGGCGTGACAACATCACATCCTGACTATTTCGCGAACGAATCGTTCAGCGGGAATGCAGCCCAAATCGACCATAGGCGTTGGGGTGGGCAAGGCCGCCGTTGCGGCAGCCAGTATCAACAGGAGTGTTTGCCATGAAGGCTTTTGCGAAATTGCTGATCGCCGGCGCGGCGACGGTCGCGGTGGCGGCCCCGGCGGCGGCCCAATATTATCCTGGCTACGGCTATGGCTATAACAACGGCGGCAACGTCGTCGGCCAGATCATCAACAGCGTGCTCGGCTACGGCCAGTATCCGTATGGCAATTATGGCTATGGCCAGCCGATGTACATGAACAGCCAGGCGGCGATCAACCAGTGCGCCCGCGCGGCCGAGCAGCGTCTCGGCGGCGGCTATGGCGGCTATGGCGGTTACGGCAGCTACGGCGCCTATGGCTATGCCGGCGGTCAGGCCCGCGTGCTCGGCATCACCTCGGTCCAGATCCGCAGCGGCAACGCGCTGCGCATCCACGGGGTGGCCAGCTCGGGCCGCAGCTATGCCCGCCCGTTCGGCTACGGCAGCTATGGCTATAACAGCAACTATGGCGTTCCCGACGTCGGCTTCACCTGCAAGGTGGACGGCTATGGCCGGATCGTCGACCTCGGCTTCGACCGCAATTACAGCGGCTATGCCGGCCCCTATGGCGACAACGGCGGCTACGGCAACAATTACGGCGGCTATCCGCGCTACTAAGCGCCGATGACCGACGCGAAAGGAGCGCGCGTCCCCAGGCGGGGCGCGCGCTTTTTCGTGCGGCGGTTGCGTGGGGCCCGCCGCCTGACTATCGCCCGGCCATGACGGCCCAGCACCCCGATTCCATCCTCATCGTCGACTTCGGCAGCCAGGTCACCCAGCTGATCGCGCGACGGGTGCGCGAGGCGGGGGTCTATTCCGAAATCGCCCCGTTCAGCCAGGCCGAGGCGGCCTATGCGCGGATGCAGCCCAAGGGCATCATCCTGTCGGGATCGCCCGCCGGGGTCCCCGAGGAAGGAAGCCCGCGCGCGCCTCAGATCCTGTTCGACAGCGGGCTGCCGATCCTCGGCATCTGCTATGGCCAGCAGGTGATGAGCCACCAGCTCGGCGGGCGGGTCGAAGCGGGCAAGGATGGCGAATGGGACGGCGAGTTCGGCCGCGCCTTCCTGACCGTCACCGAGGATTGCGCGCTGTTCGACGGGCTGTGGCAGGTCGGCGAGCGGCACCAGGTGTGGATGAGCCACGGCGACAAGGTCACCGAGTTCGCGCCCGGCTTCCGAATCGTCGCGACCAGCGATGGCGCTCCCTTCGCGGTGATCGCCAACGAGGAACGGCGTTATTACGGTACCCAGTTCCACCCCGAGGTCGCGCATACCCCCGACGGGGCGAAGCTGATCGCGAACTTCGTCCACAAGGTGTGCGGCCTGAAGGGCGACTGGACGATGGCCGCCTACCGCGACACCAAGGTCGCCGAGATCCGCGAACAGGTGGGGTCGGGCCGGGTGATCTGCGGCCTGTCGGGCGGGGTCGACAGCAGCGTCGCGGCGATCCTGATTCACGAGGCGATCGGCGACCAGCTGACCTGCGTGTTCGTCGATCACGGGCTGCTCCGGCTGAACGAGCGCGAGCAGGTCGAGCGGCTGTTCCGCGACCATTACAACATCCCGCTGGTGGTGGTCGACGCGAGCGAGCGGTTCATGGCGGGCTTGGCGGCCGTCACCGACCCCGAGAAGAAGCGCAAGTTCATCGGCGGCGAGTTCATCGCCGTATTCGAGGAGGTGGCGAAGAAGCTCGGCGGCGCCGAATTCCTGGCGCAGGGCACGCTCTACCCCGACGTGATCGAAAGCGTCAGCTTCACAGGCGGGCCGTCGGTGACGATCAAGAGCCACCATAACGTCGGCGGCCTGCCCGAGCGGATGAACATGAAGCTGGTCGAGCCGCTTCGCGAGCTGTTCAAGGACGAGGTCCGGCTGCTCGGGCGCGAGCTTGGGCTCGACGAGGCGTTCGTCGGGCGGCACCCCTTTCCCGGGCCGGGGCTGGCGATCCGCATCCCCGGCGAGGTCACGCGCGAGCGCTGCGACATCTTGCGCAAGGCCGACGCCATCTACCTCGACGAGATCCGCAGCGCGGGCCTGTACGACGCGATCTGGCAGGCGTTCGCGGTGCTGCTGCCGGTCAAGACGGTCGGCGTGATGGGCGACTACCGGACCTACGACAGCGTCTGCGCGCTTCGCGCGGTGACCAGCGTCGACGGGATGACCGCCGACATCTACCCGTTCGACGCCGGCTTCCTCAGCCGCGTCGCGACCCGTATCATCAACGAGGTCAAGGGCATCAACCGCGTGGTCTACGACTATACGTCGAAGCCGCCGGGCACGATCGAGTGGGAGTGACCGGGCCGAAGCGGGCCGGGGGTCCGATTCGGCCCGGTCACCCGGCCGACAGGCCGTAAGTGAGCGACATACACATCGTCTTCGCCGCCGGGCGCGGCGGGGCGCCGCGGCGGCACGCGGCGCTGATCGAGCGGATCGAGGCGGCGGGGATCGGCGTGTCCGCGCCCGATTTCCCGATGCTGGCGAACCAGAGGCCCACCGCACAGGAATTGACCGCACGCGCCGAGGCGCTGGCCGAGGCGATTGCGGCGGCGCCGGCTGGCGCGCCCGTCGTCGGGGTCGGACATTCGATCGGCGCGACATTGCTGCTGGCGCTGGCGGGCGGGCAGATGTGGCTCGACCGGTCGGGACCGCTGCCGTCGCCGCGAAGCGCGCGGCTGGTCGGGCTGGTGCTGCTCGCCCCGCCGGTCGGCTTCTTCGGTGCGCCGGGGGCGGTCGAGCGGGTCGCGCTGCCGCTGATGTTCCGCGTCGGTGCGGTCGATACGCTGACCCCGCCCGCGGCGCTGTTAGAGCTGGTGGAGCGGTTGCGGCCGCGCTGCCCGGTCGATTACGCGGTGCTGCCCGACGCCGGTCATTTCGCCTTCATGGACGTCGCCCCGCCGGGACACGAGGCCGAGGTCGCGGCGAGCGCCCAACTTCGCGCGGGCCTTGCCGGCGAGATCGTGCGTTTCGCGCGGGACATCGAAGGAGCCCAATGATGGTCAAGGCAATGTGGAACGGCGAGACGATCGCCGAGAGCGACGACACGATCGTGGTCGAGGGCAATCATTATTTCCCGCGCGCCGACGTGGCGATCGACAAGCTCGTCCCCTCCGACACGCACAGCCATTGCCCGTGGAAGGGCGAGGCCTCCTATTATTCGGTGCGCGCAGGCGGCGCCGAGAACCGCGACGCGGCCTGGTATTATCCCGAGCCGAAGGAGGCAGCGAGCCAGATCAATGACCGGATCGCCTTCTGGAAGGGTGTCGAGGTCGCGTGATCACGCTCCACGGCATCGCCAACTGCGACACGGTGAAAAAGGCGCGGACCGCGCTTCCCGATGCCGCCTTCCGCGACTTCAAGAAGCAGGCGCCGAGCGGGGCCGAGCTGGCGCGCTGGGCCGACGCGGTCGGCTGGGAGGCGCTGCTCAATCGCAAGGGCACGACCTTTCGCGCGCTGTCCGAGGCGGACAGGGCGGGCCTCGACCGCGACCGCGCGCTGGCGCTGATGGAAGCGCAGCCGAGCCTGATCAAGCGCCCGGTGATCGACGACGGCGCGACGGTGACCGTCGGCTGGACTCCCGAGGCGCGGGCGGCGTGGGGCGCGGCATGATCCGGCTGCTCGTTTCCGACATCGACGGGACGCTGGTCCGGACCGACAAGACGTTGAGCGAGGCCAATATCGCGGCCATCGCGCGGGCGCGGGCGGCGGGCCTTCGCGTCAGCCTGGTCAGCGCGCGACCGCCGAGCGGGATGCGCTGGATCGCCGAGGCACTCGGGCTCGACGGGCCGATCGGGGCGTTCAACGGCGCGACGCTGTTCGAGCCCGACGGGCGGGTGATCTCGGCCGAGCGGATCGCGGCCGGCGCGGCCGCACGCGCGCTCGACATCATCGAGTCGAGGGGGGCGAAGCCGTGGCTGTTCGCCGACGGCAAATGGTGCGTCCACGACACCGACACCCACCATATCGCGCACGAGGTCAAGGCGGCGGGGATCGAGCCGACGGTGCTGGCCGACTTCGGCGATCTCGTGCGGCGGGCCGACAAGATCGTCGCGGTCGACGACGACGAGGCGCGGCTGGTCGCGACCGAGGCGGCGCTCCAGGCGGCGCTCGGGCACGACGCGACGGTCGCCCGCTCGCAGGTCTATTACTGCGACGTGATGAGCCCGGGCGGGAACAAGGGCGACGGCGTCACCGCGCTGGCGAAGGCCTATGGCGTGACGCTCGCCGAGGTCGCGGTGCTCGGCGACCAGCGCAACGACCTGCCGATGTTCGCGGTCGCCGCGCTGAGCGTCGCGATGGCGCAGGGGCCGGCCGAGGTCCGCGCCGCCGCCACCCATGTCGCCGCCTCGAACGACGCGGACGGGGTGGCCGACGCGATCGATCGGTTCGTGCTTCCCGCCGCCCGCTAGCTTGCGCCGCCGGGGCGGCGGGGGCAGACAGCGCGGATGAGCACCTTCACCATCGACAGCGCGACCAGCCGCGCCACCCCGACCCCGGTGCCGGGCAAGCGGATGACCGTCCCCGCGATCCGCGCGCGCAAGGCGGGCGGGACGAGCGCCGAGCCGCTGGTGATGCTGACCGCCTACACGATGCGCACCGCGCAATTGCTCGACCCGCATTGCGAGATGCTGCTGGTCGGCGATTCGCTTGGGCAGGTGATCTACGGGCTGCCCTCGACGGTGCCGGTGACGCTCGAGATGATGTGCGCCCACGGGGCGGCGGTGGTGCGCGGCTCGTGGCACGCGCTGGTGGCGGTCGACATGCCGTTCGGAAGCTACGAGGGCTCGCCCGAACAGGCGTTCGCCAGTGCGGCGCGGGTGATGAAGGAAACCGGCTGCGCGGCGGTCAAGCTCGAGGGCGGGGAGGCGATGGCGCCGACGGTCGAGTTCCTCACCCGTCGCGGGATCCCGGTGATCGGCCATGTCGGGCTGACCCCCCAGGCGGTCAATGTCCTCGGCGGCTACGGGGCGCGTGGCAAGAGCGAGGCCGAGGCGGCCAAGATCGTCGGCGATGCGAAGGCGGTGGCCGACGCGGGGGCCTTCTGCGTTGTGGTCGAGGGCGTCATCGAAAGCATCGCCGACGCGGTGACGAAGGCGATTGGGGTGCCGACCATCGGCATCGGCGCGTCGGCCAATTGCGACGGGCAGGTGCTGGTGACCGAGGACATGCTCGGGCTGTTCGAGCGGACCCCGCGGTTCGTGAAGCGCTACGCCGACCTGGCGAGCGAGATCGGCGCGGCGGCGGCGGCCTATCGCGACGAGGTGCGCGCGCGCGCCTTTCCGAGCGCCGAGCAGGTCTATCGCGCCAAGCCCTGAACCGGTCCCGGCGCGGCGACCCCCTTTGCCTTTGCCGCCGCTTTCGCTAGACGATCCGCCGCCAGCTTCCGTTCATCCGGGGTGGAAGAGGAAGCAAGCGCTGGCGCCGCACCCCGTGACAGTTGATTGAGGATCGATTTGGCCCTTCCCCCATCCGACCATGACGAAGCCTTTCTGCGCGAAGTCGACGAAGGCGTTCGCCGCGACGAAATGGAGGCGAAGGCCAAGCGCTACGGACCGCAGGTGGTCGGGGCGTCGATCGTCCTGATCGCGGCGGCGGGCGGTTTCCTGTTCTGGCAGGACCATCAGCGCAAGCTGGCCGCCGACGACACCGCGGCGCTGAGCCAGGTGCTCGACCGCGCCGGGGCGGGCGACGTCGCGACCGCCGCGACCCAGCTGGTGCCGCTGACCAAGTCGTCGAGCGAGGGCGTGAGCGCCGAGGCGCGGCTGACGCAGGCCGCGCTGCTGCTCCAGAAGAACGATTCGAAGGGCGCGTCGGCGATCTACCAGGCGGTGGCGGCGGACAAGGACCTTGCCAAGCCGTATCGCGACCTCGCGCTCGTGCGGGCGACGCAGATCGATTATGATTCGCTCAAGCCCGACGAGGTGATCGCGCGCCTCGCGCCGCTGACCAAGCCGGGCGAGCCCTTTTTCGGGTCGGCCGGGGAAATGACCGGGATGGCGATGATCGCCAAGGGGCAGCGCGCGCAGGCCGGCCAGCTGTTCGCCCAGATTGCCGGGGACAAGACCGTCCCCGACACGCTTCGTTCGCGGGCGGTGCAGGTCGCGGGCTCGCTTGGCGTCGACGCCAGCGCCTCGATGCCCGACACCGCCGCCGCGCCCGCCTCCTGACAGAAATGAGAGCCAAGATGAGCCACCGCCGAGCGATTGCCCTGACCCTCAGCCTGGCCCTGCTGGGCGGCTGTTCGGTGATCCACAAGGGCAAGCCCCGCATCACGCCGACCGTCGGCGAGCGGATCGACGTGCTGACCAACGACATCGACTACACGATCGACCCGGCGACGATGGCGCTGCCCTATGCGCCGGTCGAGGCGGTCGCCAACGCCGACTGGGGCCAGCCCGGGGGCAATGCGCAGCACCTTCTGCAGGCGGTCGCGCTGCCCGACCGGGTCAGCCAGGCGTGGTCGGTGTCGATCGGCCAGGGCAACGCCAAGGGCGAGCGGCTGGGCGCCGGCCCGGTGGTCGCGGGCGGCAAGGTGTTCACCATCGATACCCAGTCGGTGGTCAAGGCGTTCGACGTGCGCAACGGCGGGCTCCTGTGGTCGCGCCAGTTCGGGACCGAGAAGCGCGGCAACGCCTCGCTCTACGGCGGCGGCGTGTCGACCGACGGCACCCATGTCTATGCGACCAACGGGCTCGGCTTCGTCACCGCGCTCGACGCGGCGACCGGCAAGGCGCTGTGGCAGGTCAAGCCCGGCGGGCCGCTGCGCGGGGCGCCGACGCTCGACAATGGCGCGGTCTACGTCACCAGCCAGGACAGCCAGCTCTACGCGCTCGACGCGGGCACCGGGAAGACCAACTGGAACGCGGCGGCGGCGGTCGAGATCGCGGCGGTGTTCGGCGCGGGCTCGCCCGCTTCGGGCCGCGGGACGATCATCGCCGGTTTCCCCTCGGGCGACCTCAACGCCTATCGCTACGAGAACGGGCGCGAGGTGTGGCAGGACGCGCTGACCCGCACCTCGATGTCGACCGGGGTCGCCGACCTCAGCGACATCGATGCCTCGCCGGTGATCGACGACAACATGGTCTACGCCTTCGGGCTCGGCGGGCGGCTGGTCGCGCTCGACATCCTGAGCGGGCAACGGACGTGGGAACTGCCGATGGGCGGGATCGCGACCCCGTGGGTCTCGGGCGACTGGCTGTTCGCGATCAACGACAAGGCGCAGGTCGTGTCGGTCAACCGCACGACCGGCAAGATCCGCTGGATCCGCCAGCTGCCCAAGTGGGCGAACGAGAAGAAGAAGAGCGGCCAGGTCTTCTACGTCGGCCCGGTGCTGGCGGGCAACCGGCTGATCGTGACCGGGACCAACGGCGCGCTGATCAGCGTCGATCCGGCGAGCGGCAACATCCTCGGCCAGCAGGCAGTGCTCGGCTCGGTTCGGTTCCAGCCGGTGGTTGCGGGCGGGACGCTTTACCTGTTGACCGATACCGGGCGGCTGCTCGCCTATCGCTAGGCGAAGGTTGACGCTGGCGTGAGGCGCGGGCAGGGCAATTGGTGCCCATGCCCCGCCCAACGCTCGCCATCGTCGGCCGACCCAATGTCGGCAAATCGACCCTGTTCAACCGGCTGGTCGGCAAGCGCGTCGCGCTGGTCGACGACCGTCCCGGCGTCACCCGCGACCGGCGCGAGGGCGAGGGCAAGCTGCTCGACCTCAGCTTCCGGGTGATCGACACCGCGGGGTTCGAGGACGAGGACCCGTCGAGCCTTCCCGGCCGGATGCGGCGGCAGACCGAGGCGGCGGTGCACGACGCCGACGTCGCCTTGTTCCTGATCGACGGGCGCGAAGGCGTCACCCCGCTCGACGAGGAAATCGCGCGCTGGCTGCGATCGTCGGATACGCCGGTGATCGTCGCCGCCAACAAGGCCGAGGGACGCGCGGGCGAGACCGGGCGGCTCGAGGCCTATGGGCTGGGGCTGGGCGAGCCGTTCGCGCTGTCGGCCGAGCATGGCGAAGGGCTGGTCGACCTGTTCGAGGCGGTGCTGCCGTTCCTCGACCGCGACGAGGACGAGGTGCTCGAGGAGGTCGGCGAGGGCGAGGAGAAGCCGCTCGGCCCGCTCAAGCTGGCGATCGTCGGGCGGCCCAACGCGGGCAAGTCGACGCTGGTCAACAAGATGATCGGCGAGGAACGGATGATCACCGGGCCCGAGGCCGGGATCACCCGCGACAGCATCACCATCGACTGGCAGCACCAGGGCCGCGCGGTGCAACTGGTCGACACTGCGGGCCTCAGGAAGCGCGCCAAGGTCGACGACAAGCTGGAGAAGCTGTCGGCGATGGACACCCGCCGCTCGATCGACATGGCCGAGGTGGTGGTGCTGCTGCTCGACGCGACCCGCGGGCTCGAGGCGCAGGACCTGCGCATCGCCGACCAGGTGTTCGAAGAAGGCCGCGCGCTGGTGCTCGCGCTCAACAAGTGGGACGTCGCCGAGGGTGCGTCGGCGCTGTTCAACGGGATCAAGGCGGCGCTCGAGGAAGGGCTCAGCCAGGCCAAGGGCGTGCCGCTGCTGACCGTGTCGGCCAAGACCGGCAAGGGCATCGACGCGCTGGTCGAGGCCTGCTTCGTAGTTCGCGAGCAATGGAACCGGCGCGTGTCGACCGGCGAGCTCAACCGCTGGTTCGAGCGCGCGGTCGAGGCCAATCCGCCGCCCGCGCCGGGGGGCAAGCGGATCAAGCTGCGCTACATCACCCAGGTCAAGGCGCGGCCGCCGAGCTTCGTCATTTTCGGCACGCGGGTCGACCAGCTGCCGATGAGCTACCAGCGCTATCTCACCAATTCGCTGCGGCGCGATCTCGACATGGGGCCGGTGCCGATCCGGCTGACGCTGCGCGCGTCGAAAAATCCCTACGGGACGAAAGGGCAATAACGGCTCCTTTACCCTTTGCGGGCTAGCAGGGGGCGTGAACCATTATTCGCCCGACCTGCCGAACGCCGGCCCGCTGCCCCCTGCCGCCCTGGTGGACTGGGTCCATTTCGAAAAGTCGCGCGGCGAGCTCGGCCCGGGCTTCATCCGCATCCTCGGCTATTATAGGGAGGACGGGGTCAAGAGCCTCGAGGCGATCGACGCGGCGATGCGCGAGCATAACACCGTCGCGCTGGTGCTTCCGGCGCACACGCTGAAGGGCGAATCGCGCCAGTTCGGGGCCGAGGCGGTCGCCCGCGTCGCCGAGAAGATCGAGGACGTCGCGCGCTTCGCGATCGAGCAGCAGCGCTTTCCCGACGAGCTGGTCCCCGACGTGGTCGAGCTTCGCCGGCTGTGGCAGGGCACGATCGAGGCGCTCGACCAGGCGGTCAACCCGCTGATGAGCCGCGGCGCCCAGGGCGGCGGCTTCGGCAAGAAGGTCACCAACCAGAGCTTCGGGCGGATCTGAGCCCCTAAAGCTCGTTCGACATCAGCTTGGGAAAGAAACCTTCGTGCGCGGCGCGGAGGTCGGCGAGGGAGACAAAGCGATCGCTCGCCTCGCATAATATTCCCTCGCATCCATTCAAAGGCGAATGAAAGCCGGTGGCGCCGATAATTGTTGCGCTCAGGTTTAAATCCCAAGCCAACTCGCGCATATTGAAGTTCTCATCGACGGTAACAAGGTAACGTCCTTGATCCTCGCCAAAATGCGCAGCCGAAAAGGTCGTTTTCGTGGGATCTGCGCTGTCCAGCGTGATTTCCGCACCAATACCGCCGGCTAACGCCATTTCCGCCAAAGCAACCAGCATTCCCCCATCGGAAATGTCGTGAACAGCGTTGACGCGCTTTTCGTCAATCATGCGTCGAATAAACTCTCCGACACGGCGCTCCCGCGCCAGATCGACCGTTGGCGCGGGACCGGCGCGCTCGCCGTGACATTCATGCAACCAAAGCGATTGCCCAAGATGAGTCGCCAATTCCGACGTGCCAACGAGCCAAATCGTTTGACCTGGTTCCTTGAAACCGATCGTCGCGTTCTTCCGCCAGTCGTCCAGCAGCCCCACAGCGCCAATCGCGGGGGTCGGCAGGATCGCGCTGCCGCCGCCGGTCGCCTTGCTCTCGTTGTAGAGGCTGACGTTGCCGCTGACGATCGGCATGTCGAGCGCGCGGCAGGCGTCGGCCATGCCGCGCAGGCACTCGACGAACTGGGCCATGATTTCGGGCCGCTGGGGGTTGCCGAAGTTGAGGCAGTTGGTCACCGCGAGCGGCTTCGCGCCGACCGCGCACAGGTTGCGATAGGCCTCGGCGATCGCCTGCTTCCCGCCCTCGTAGGGGTCGGCGTAGCAGTAGCGTGGGGTGCAGTCGGTGGTGATGGCGAGCGCCTTGTCGGTGCCATGGACGCGGACCACCGCGGCGTCGCCGCCGGGCTTCTGGACGGTGTCGGCGCCGACCTGGCTGTCGTACTGCTCCCAGATCCAGCGGCGGCTGGCGAGGTTGGGCGAGCCCATCAGCTTCAAGAGGTCGGCGGCGATGTCGGTGGACTCGGGGATGTCGCCAAGCGGCTTCACCTGCGCCCACGCCTTATACTCGTCGAGGCTGAGGTGCGGGCGGTCATATTCGGGGGCGTCGTCGGCGAGCGGGCCGAGCGGGATGTCGCACACCACCTCGCCGCCGAACTCGAGCACCATGTGGCCGGTATCGGTGACTTCGCCGATCACCGCGAAGTCGAGCTCCCACTTGCGGAAGATCGCCTCGGCCTCGGCCTCGCGGCCGGGCTTGAGGACCATCAGCATCCGCTCCTGGCTCTCGCTCAGCATCATCTCGTAGGGGGTCATGCCCTCTTCGCGGCAGGGGACCTTGTCCATGTCGAGCCGGATGCCCGCGCCGCCCTTTGACGCCATTTCCACCGACGAGCTGGTGAGCCCCGCCGCGCCCATGTCCTGGATCGCGACGATCGCGTCGGTCGCCATCAGCTCGAGGCAGGCCTCGATCAGTAGCTTCTCGGTGAACGGGTCGCCGACCTGCACCGTCGGGCGCTTCTCGTCGCTGTTTTCGTCGAAGTCGGCGCTCGCCATCGTCGCGCCGTGGATGCCGTCGCGGCCGGTCTTGCTGCCGACGTAGACGATCGGGTTGCCGATGCCGGTCGCCGCCGAATAGAAGATCTTGGCCTGGTCGGCGATGCCGACGGTCATCGCGTTGACGAGGATGTTGCCGTCATAGGCCGGGTCGAAATTGACCTCGCCGCCCACGGTCGGCACGCCGACGCAATTGCCGTAGCCGCCGATCCCCGCGACGACGCCGCTGATCAGGTGGCGCATCTTGGGATGATCGGGCCGCCCGAAGCGCAGCGCGTTCATGTTGGCGACCGGCCGCGCACCCATGGTGAACACGTCGCGCAAAATCCCGCCGACCCCGGTCGCCGCACCCTGGTAGGGCTCGATGTAGCTCGGGTGGTTGTGGCTCTCCATCTTGAAGATGCACGCCAGCTTTGTCCCGTCGGGCCCGTCGCCGATGTCGATCACCCCGGCATTCTCGCCCGGGCCGCAGATCACCCACGACGCCTCGGTCGGCAGCTTCTTCAAATGGAAGCGCGAGCTCTTGTAGCTGCAATGCTCGGACCACATCACCGAGAAGATGCCGAGCTCGACCAGGTTCGGCTCGCGGCCCATGGCGTTGAGGATGCGCTGGTATTCCTCGTCGTTGAGGCCGTGGTCGGCGACGATCTGCGGGGTGATCTGGCTCATGCGCGCGCCCTAGCGGGCGGGGGCGCAAAGAAAAACCCCCGGCGGGTGAGGCCGGGGGGGAATTTGAACTCTTTGGGGCGGGCATCACGGGGAGTAAATCCCCGTGACGTCGATCCGGTCGCTTCGCGCCGGTCGGCCGGCGTTCGCGGTCTCTTCGCGCTGCTTCGGCGACGCTTCGCGTCGGCGGCGCTGCGCTCGGCCGCTCCGCCTTAGGCCTTACAGTCCTGGCCCTTGTAGGTGATGGTCGAGTCGGACGACGCGCCCTTCAGCTCTTCGCCGACCTTGACCGAGGTGCCGGTCGTGTCGGTCTTCGACTTCTTGACCATCGCGGTCTGGTTCGACAGCCAGTCGATGTAGACGACGCTGTTGTCCTTGCAGCGATAGCTCTTGCTGGCGACGATCGACGGCGGCAGCGACGCCGGGTCGACCGGCGGCGGCGCGTTGTTCGCACCCGGCGGGCCGGCGACGATGGTGTTGTCCTTCTTGTTGCACGCGGCGAGCGCCAGTGCGGCAACGGCGACAGTGAGCAGGGCCTTGGTCATGAAAATCGCCTTCGCGGCTGCAACATGATTCGTCAAGCCGAGAGGTTTGCATATCCTGGCGGCGACGCTTAGGATTCGACGAATGGCGGGGGAGCCTGACGATGAACCGCAGCAGCGCGTCCGGATCGGCCTGACCGGGCTGGCCTTCGTGTTCCTGCTCGTCCTGCTCGGGACGATGATCATCCGGTCGAGCGAGAGCAGTGCGCCGAGCCCGCCCGTCACCGCCAACAACGCGGTCGCCGACGAGCCCAACGAGCCGCTTGCCGAGATCGGCGCCGCGCCCGGGCAGGCCGCGAGCGACAACGCGGCGACACCGGCCAAGAAGCACAAGTGAAGGCGGCGCTGCGGGCGCTTGCGCTCGCGTCGATGCTGGCTTCGGCGGGGTGCGCCCGGCCCGCGCCGCCGCGCGCGAAGCCGGCGCTGGCGCTGCTCACCAGCCTGCCGATCCTGTTTCCCGAGCGGTTCGGGCTCGGACGTCCCGCGGGCGCGGCGGTGGCCGAGCGGCTCGAACGCGACTTCCGGCTGATGCCGATCGCGGCGAGCGACACGGCGTCGCTCGACGGACAGCGGCTGCTCCTGATGATCCAGCCGCGCGCGCAGACCGCCGAGAATCTCGTCGCGCTCGACGACTGGATGCGCGGCGGGGGGCGGGCGATGCTGCTCGCCGACCCGCGGCTCGACTGGCCGAGCGACAAGCCGCTCGGCGACCTGACGCGCCCGCCGATGGCCTTTCCCGACACCGGGCTGCTGCTCCATTGGGGGGTGCGCTTGGACGACTCCGGCACCAGCGCCGGGCGGCTGGTCGCGACCGGGCCGGGCTGCGCGGTCGAGGCTGAAGGCGCGAGGGCGCGCTGCCGGATCGGGCGGGGGGAAGCAGTGATCGTCGCCGACGCCGACGCGATCGACCCGCGCCGCCAGGGATCGGCCGCGGCGACCGATGCGCTGGTAACCTTATTGAAGGCGCTTGCGACTCCGCGCTGAGCGGCAATCCCAACAGGCTTATCCACAGGCTTGTGCACGCCCGCAGCAGCGGCAGCGAACCCCTTGTCACGGCATCGAAAATCATGGAAATCCGCCAAAGGGCATGATTTCCCACAATATGGCATCAAAACCCATTGTTTCCCGCCGATGATTGAGTTACCAACATCAATCGAAGCGCGGGGCATCCGTACGAGAGTCGGAGAAAGATCGGGCGGACACCGTGTCCGCGCGGCCAGGGAAGCCTTGCGCCTGGAGAGGGGCCGGTGGCGCTGGAGCATCTGTTTCAGGGAAGCGCGCTGAACGCGGTGGACGCGAAGGGTCGCGTCTCCGTGCCCGCTTTCCTGCGCTCCGTGATCGAACGCCGCGGCGATGCGAAGGCGATCGTGCTCGCCAAGCACGACCAGTTCCCCTGCCTCAGCGCCTACGACCCCGCCTATGCGGCGATGAAGCATTCGAAGATCGAGCGGCTGCTCGAGAAGCAGGAAACCGACCCCGCGTCGGAGCTCGACTATGCCCGCCGGACGATGATGGCGTTCGGCGCGACCGAGGAGGTCGCTTACGACAGTAGCGGCCGGATCATCGTGCCCCCGATGATGCGGCGCAAGGGCCAGCTCGCCGAGCTGGCCCTGTTCATCGGTGTCGGCGAGACGTTCCAGCTGTGGAACCCCGAGATTTTCCTCGCGCATCCCGACATTCCCGAGGACATGAAGGACATCGCCCGCTTCCGGCTCGAGGAGCGCGGGCTGTGACCCATTCGGCCCCCTCGAATGAGACCCCCCACGTCCCGGTCTTGCTGGACGAAGTCGTCGAACGTCTCGCCGTTGCCCCCGGCGCAGTCATTGTCGACGGCACGTTCGGAGCAGGCGGCTACAGCCGTGCGCTGCTCGGGGCGGGGGCTGGGCGAGTGATTGGCTTCGATCGCGACCCGCATGCGATTCGAGATGGCCAGTCGCTCGCCCAGGAAGACAAGCGCCTGACGCTGATCCACGAACGCTTCTCGGCGATGCACGAGGCGCTGGCCGAGCGCGACCTGCTGCCGGTCGACGGCGTCACGCTCGATATCGGCGTCAGCTCGATGCAGTTCGACCAGGCCGAGCGTGGTTTTTCGTTCCAGAACGACGGCCCGCTCGACATGCGCATGAGCCAGGAAGGCGAAAGCGCGGCCGATTTCCTCAACGGCGCCGACGAGGCCGAGATCGCGCGCGTCATCCGCGACTATGGCGAGGAGCCGCGCGCCCGCTCGGTCGCGAAGGCGATCGTCAGGGCGCGCCCGTTGACCCGCACGGCCGAGCTGGCGGCGGTGGTGCGCAAGGCGGTCGGCTATCACCCGGGGATGAAGAGCGACCCGGCGACGCGCACCTTTCAGGCGATCCGGATCCACCTCAACGCCGAGCTCGACGAGCTAGAGGCCGGGCTTCGCGCGGCGGAAAAGAGCCTTCGTCCCGGCGGTCGGCTGGCGGTGGTGACCTTCCACAGCCTCGAGGACCGCATAGTCAAGCGCTTCCTGAAGGTGCGCAGCGGCGACACGCCGGCGGGCTCGCGCCATCGCCCGATGGCGGCGGCCGGCCCCGCGCCGAGCTTCGAACAGATCGCCAAGCCGGTCGCCCCGTCGGCGGCCGAGCTGGCCCGTAACCCGCGCGCGCGCTCGGCAAAACTGCGGACGGCGATCCGCACCGCCGAGCCCGCGTGGGACCAGGAGAAGGCAGCATGAGTGCGCGTGGGTTCAAGGCGGTCTACATGACCGGGGTGATCGCGGGGGCGGCGCTCGGCTGCTACCTCGTCTCGCTTCGCGTCGCCTCCGAGCGCGCGCAGCTCGACGGGGTCGAGAGCCAGATCGCGATGACCCAGCGCGACATCCGCCTGCTCCAGACCGAGATCGGCACCCGCGGCCGGCTCGCCCAGCTCGAACGGTGGAACGCCAACTTCATCCAGCTAAGCGCACCGAAGGCCGACCAGCTGGTCGACAATGGTTTCCATCTCGCAACCTTGATGAAGCCGCAAGACAAGCCCGCGACCGAGGCGCCGGTGATCTATGCCTCCGCGCCCGCGCCGGCCCCCGCCGGTCCCGTGGTCAGCAATGACGGCGACGACGGCGCCCCCGCGACGACGGTCGCACCGGCGCCGGCCCCCGGACGTCCCGACCAGATGATGCACGTCGCCGGCTATTCCAAGCCTTCGCCGCAAGTCGCCGGAAAGCCCATCTCGAAGCCCGTCGCGAAATTCGCCGCGAAGCCGGTCACGCTGGCGCTGGCGTCGCCGACGCACGCGACGAACAAGGGCAAAGCTGCGGCGGCCGATCCGCTCGCGCCCTTGCCCAAGTCGAAGCCGGTCGCCAAAGCCGCCGCACCCCGCAAATCCAAGGACTCCGGCAACCCCTGATGAACGCCCCGACGCCCGCTCTCGTCGCACGGCCCGAGCGGCTCCGTCTGGTCGGACAGCGGCGGCAATTCCTCGCGCTGATGCACCAGCGGCTGATGTTCGGCCTGCTGCTGTTCGCCGGGATCGTCGTCGTGATCGTGCTTCGCCTCGCCTGGCTGGCGGCGTTCGGCGACCATGCCGGGCGGCGCGGCGGGTTCGACGCCTTCCTCCCCGAGCGCGGAGACATCGTCGACCGCGACGGCCAGCCGCTCGCGCGCACGATCGACGTGTGGACGATCGGACTGTCCCCGGCCAAGGTGATCGGCGACAAGCTGGCGCTGGCGCAGAAGCTCGCCGCGATCCTGCCCGAGCATGACGCGGCCTACTATCACGCGCTGCTGGTGTCGGGCCGGCCCTTCTATTTCCTTCGGCGGCGGGCGAGTCCCGACGTCGTCCAGGCGATAAACGCGCTCGGCGAGCCGGGCCTGCAGCTCGAGCGCGAGCCCGACCGGCTTTACCCGCAGACCAGCCTTGCCGCGCACCTGCTCGGATTCACCGACATCGACGGGCACGGGACGTCGGGCGCCGAGCGCGCGTTCGACGAGTTGCTGCGCGATCCCGCGCGGCGCGGCCAGCCGCTGCAGCTGTCGATCTCGTCGAGGGTGCAGCAGGCGCTTGAGCATGAACTTGGCGACGCGATGGCGCATTTCCAGGCGATCGGCGCGGCGGGCGTGGTGATGGACGTCCATACCGGCGAATTGCTCGCGCTGGCGTCGCTGCCGAATTTCAATCCCAACGTGCCGGGGCAGGCGAGCGCCGACCAGCGCTTCAACCGCGCGACGCTGGGGGTCTACGAACTCGGCTCGACCTTCAAGCCGTTCACCGTCGCGATGGCGATGGACTCGGGCGTCGTCCGCTCGGTCGGGCAGCAGTACAATTGCGCCAACGCGCTTCCCGCCTACGGCCACATCATCCACGACACCCACCCATTCGGGCGGATGTGCTCGGTCGCCGAGATCATGCAGGAAAGCTCGAACATCGGCACCGCGCAGATCGCCGACCAGCTCGGGACGACGCGGCAGAAGGCGTGGCTCAAGAAGATGGGATTCCTCGACAAGGTCGAGGTCGAATTGCGGGAACGCGGGCGCACGCTGACCCCGGGCAGCCGCTGGGGCCCGTTCGAGACGATGAACGTCGGCTTCGGGCAGGGCATCGCGGTCGCCCCGCTGCAGCTGGCACAGGGCTATGCGACGCTGTTCAACGGCGGGGTCTACCACCCCGCGACGATGCTCAAGGTCGGGCCGGGGCACTCGCTTCCCGCCGGGCGGCGCGTGTTCAGCGCCGATACCAGCTACCGGATGCGCGCGCTGCTTCGGCTGGTGGTGATGAAGGGTACCGGCAAGAACGCCGACGCGGTCGGCTATCGCGTGGGCGGCAAGACCGGCACCGCGCAAAAAGTAATCGACGGCCGCTATTCGAAGACCATCAACATCACCAGTTTCGCCGGGGTCTTCCCGATGGACGACCCGCGCTACGTCGTCGTGGCGATGCTCGATTCGCCCAAGGCGATGCCCGAGACCTACGGCTTCACCACCGCCGGCTGGAACGTCGCGCCGGTGGTCAACAAGGTCGTCAGCCGGATCGGCCCGATGCTCGGCGTCCAGCCCGACACCAACCGCGAGCCGAACATGGCCGAGGTGATGCCCTTCGTCCACGACAAGGCGGGGAAGTAAGCCGGTGATCCTCGACGATCTGACCGCCGGCGGCGGAACGACCGCGGTTACCGGTTTCGCGCTCGACCATCGCAAGGTCGCGCCGGGCAATGTGTTCGGCGCGTTTCGCGGTGCGGTGTCGAACGGTGAGGACTTTATCGTCGCCGCGGTCGAGCGCGGGGCGGTAGCAGTGGTCGCGAGGCCCGAGGCCGAGGTGCCCGCACCCGCGCTGCACATCGCCGACGCCAACCCGCGCGCGCGCTTCGCCGCGCTCGCCGCGCGCTATTACGCGCCCTATCCGGAGACGGTGGTCGCGGTGACCGGGACCAACGGCAAGACCTCGACGGTCGAGATGACCCGCCAGCTGTGGCGGATGGCGGGGCATCGCTCGGCGTCGATCGGGACGCTCGGGGTGACCACCGCCGACGACCAGGTGAGCACCGGGCTGACCACCCCCGACATCGTCACTTTCCTCAACAACGTCGCCGGGCTGAAACGGCTGGGGATCAGCCACCTCGCTTACGAAGCGTCGAGCCATGGGCTCGACCAGTATCGCGCCGAGGGGGTGCCGCTGAAGGCGGTGGCGTTCACCAACTTCAGCCGCGACCACCTCGATTATCACGCGACGATGGGCGAGTATTTCGCCGCCAAGATGCGGCTGGTCGACGAGGTCGCGGCCGACGATGCCACTGCGGTGGTGTGGGCCGACGACCCGCGATCGGACGAGGTCGTCGATCATGTCCGCCGGCGCGGGCTCAGGCTGATGACGGTCGGGACGAAGGGCGAGGCGATCCGGCTGGTCGATCGCAGCTCGACCCCGCTCGGGCAGAAGCTGACGCTCGAGCGCGAGGGCCAGCGCCACGTCGTCTCGCTGCCGTTGATCGGCGGTTACCAGGCGGCGAACGTGCTGGTGTCGGCGGGGCTGGTGCTCGCGACCGGTGGCGCGTGGGACGCGACCCGCGCCGCGCTGGCCCGGATCGCGCCGGTGCGCGGGCGGCTCGAACGCGCGGTGATCACCCGCGCCGGGGCCCCGGTCTATGTTGATTATGCCCACACCCCCGACGCGATCGAGGCGGCGATCGCCGCGCTTCGCCCCCACGTGACCGGTCGGCTGATTACCGTGGTCGGGGCGGGCGGCGACCGCGACGAGGGCAAGCGGCCCGAGATGGGGCGCGTGGCGAGCGAGCTTAGCGACCTCGTCATCGTCACCGACGACAATCCGCGCACCGAGGACCCGGCGAAAATCCGTGCCGCGGTGATGGGCGGCGCCACCGGCGCGCGCGAAGTCGCCGGTCGCCGCGCCGCGATCGCCGCCGCGATCGCCGAGGCGCGCGAGGGCGATATCGTCCTGCTCGCGGGCAAGGGCCACGAACAGGGGCAGGTGATCGGCACCACGGTCCACCCGTTCGACGACGCGCAGGTTGCAAGGGAATGCGCGGCATGAGGCCGCCGCTGTGGACCAGCGACGAGATCGTCGCCGCGACCGGCGGCACCCTCCACGGCGCGCCGTTCGCGGTCGACGGGGTGACCTTCGACAGCCGGGAGGTCGAGGGCGGCGAGCTGTTCGTCGCCATGCCCGGCACCGCGCACGACGGGCACGACCATGTCGCCAGGGCGCTCGCCGACGGCGCGATCGCGGCGCTGGTGTCGCGGCCGGCGGCCGACGGAAGCGATTGGGGCCCCCACGTGCTGGTCGACGACGTCCCCGCCGCGCTGACCGCGCTCGCCGTGGCGGCGCGGGCGCGGATGGCGGGGCCGGTGGTCGGCGTCACCGGCTCGGTCGGCAAGACCTCGACCAAGGAGGCGCTCGCCGCCGCGCTCGACCGGCAGGAGCCGGGGTTCACGCATCGGTCGGTCAAAAGCTATAACAACCACACCGGGGTGCCGCTGAGCCTGGCGCGGATGCCGCGCGACAGCCGATTCGCGGTGCTCGAAATGGGGATGAACCATGCCGGCGAGATCGCCTCTCTGACCCGCCTGGTGCGGCCGCACGTCGCGCTGATCACCACTATCGCGTCGGCGCATATCGAGCATCTCGGCTCGATGGAGGCGATCGCCGACGCCAAGGCGGAGATTTTCGAAGGGCTCGAGCCCGGCGGCACCGCGGTGATCCCGGAGGACACGCCCTATCGCGACCGGCTGCTCAAGGCGGCCAAGCGCCAGGCCGACGCGATCGTCACCTTCGGCGGCGGCGAGGCCGACGTCACCGCGACCCACGCGGTCACCGCCGAGGGCGGGGGAAGCCTCGTCACCGCGCGGCTGCGCGAGAGCGAGCTGACCTTCACCATCGCCCAGCGCGGCGATCATTGGGTGACCAATTCGCTCGGCGTGCTGGCGGTGGTCGAGGCACTTGGCGCCGACCTCGCGATCGCCGGGCTGGCGCTGGCCGACCTCGGCGGGCTTAAGGGGCGCGGCGAGCGTCACCGGATCGCGGCCGAGGGCGGCGAATATTTGCTGATCGACGAAAGCTACAACGCCAACCCGGCGTCGATGGCGGCGACGCTGAAGGCGCTCGGCGAAGAGCGCGGGGTCAGCCGGCGGATCGCGGTGCTGGGGCCGATGCGCGAGCTTGGCGAGCAGGCCGACGCGCTCCACGCAGGGCTCGCCCCGGCGATCGAGGCGGCGAAGGTCGAGCTCGCGCTGCTGGTCGGGGACGACATGGCGCCGCTCGCCGGGGCGCTCGCCGGGCGGGTCGAGGTAAGGCGCGCCGACAGCGTCGAGGCGGCGACCGGGCTGCTCAAAGCCACCGTCCGTCCCGGCGACGCGGTGCTGGTCAAGGCATCGAACTCGATCGGGCTTGCGAAGCTCGTGACCGCGATGGCAGGGGGCTGAAATGTTATATGTTTTGGCCGACTGGGCGCATTTTCCCGGCATCCTCAACCTGATCCGCTACATCAGCTTCCGCGCCGGCGCGGGGGCGATGACCGCGCTGTTCATCGGCCTGTTCTTCGGCAAGCGCTTCATCCAGTGGCTGCGTACCAAGCAGGGCAAGGGCCAGCCGATCCGCGCCGACGGGCCGCAGAGCCACCTCGCCAAGCGCGGCACCCCGACGATGGGCGGGCTGCTGATCCTGATTTCGGCGGGAATTTCGTGCCTGCTGTGGATGGACCTCACCAACCGCTACGTCTGGGCGTGCCTGCTGGTGACCGCGGGGTTCGGGCTGATCGGATTTCTCGACGATTATGACAAGGTCAAGAAGGCGCACCATGCCGGGCTGAGCGGCAAGATGCGGCTGGCGCTCGAATTCGCGATCGCCGGCTTCGCCACCTGGCTGATGGTCGGGTGGGGCGGGACCAAGCTCTATGTGCCCTTCTACACCGGCCATGTGTTCGACATCGGGCTGATCTACATCCTGTTCGGGGCGTTCGTGATCGTCGCCTTCGGCAATGCGGTGAACCTGACCGACGGGCTCGACGGGCTGGCGACGATGCCGGTGGTGATCGCGTCGATGGCGTTCGTGCTGATCAGCTACCTCGTCGGCAACGTGAAGTTCGCGACTTATCTCGGCATTCCCTATGTCGCCGGGGTCGGCGATTTGACCGTGCTGCTGCTCGCGATCTGCGGGGCGAGCCTGGCCTTCCTCTGGTTCAACGCCCCCCCGGCGGCGGTGTTCATGGGCGACACCGGCAGCCTCGCGCTCGGCGGCGCGCTCGGCGCGGTGGCGGTGGCGACGCACCACGAGTTCGTGCTGGCGATCATTGGCGGGTTGTTCGTGCTCGAGGCGGTGAGCGTCATCGTCCAGGTGGTCTGGTTCAAGCGAACCGGCAGGCGGATCTTCAAGATGGCGCCGATCCACCATCATTTCGAGCATATGGGGTGGAGCGAGCCGACCGTCGTCATCCGCTTCTGGATCATCAGCTTCATCCTCGCGCTGGCGGGGCTTTCGACGCTCAAGCTGCGGTGATCACGGCCAGGGCGTTCGCCGGAAAACATTATGCGGTGCTGGGGCTTGCGCGCAGCGGGCTGGCGACGGTGCGCGCGTTGCTGGCGTCGGGCGCGAAGGTCACCGCGTGGGACGATAAAGAGGAGGCGCGCGCGGCGGCGCCCGAGGGCACGACGATCGAGGATTTCGTCGGCGGGGACCTCTCCCGGTTCGACAGCATCGTCGTGACGCCCGGCCTGCCGCTCAACCGCCACCCGATCGCCCCGGCGGCCAAGGCGGCGGGGGTCGGGATCATCGGCGACATCGAGCTGTTCGCCCGCGCCCGGCCCGAGCTGCCTCCGCACAAGGTGGTCGGGATCACCGGGACAAACGGCAAGTCGACCACCACCGCGCTGGTCCATCACATCCTCGAGACCGCCGGGGTGCCGACGACGATGGGCGGCAACATCGGCCTGCCGATCCTGGCGCAGGAGCCGCTTCCGAAAGGCGGGGTGTATGTGCTCGAACTGTCGAGCTACCAGATCGACCTGACCCAAAGCCTCGACTGCGACGTCGCGGCGTTGCTCAACATCACGCCGGACCATCTCGACCGCTATGAGAGTTTCGAGGCCTATGCGCGGTCGAAGCTGCGCCTGTTTGCAATGCAAGGTCCATGGCGTCCAGTGGTCATCGGCGACCCCTGCGGCATGCAGGATGATTTCATCGGCGACTATCTCGATGACCTTCATTCCACTGATCGCAAGCCAGTCGAATTTCAGGCGATGGTGGATACCGCCTGGGACAAGGGGGTGAGTTTCTCGGGGGGCGCATTGTTCGTCGACGGGCGGCGGGTTTCGCCGCAAACTGACTGGCCCGCCCTGCAGGGCCCGCACAATGCCTGGAACGCGTCGGTCGCCGTTTTGTGCTGCCAGCTCGTCGGGCTCGACATTGGGGCGATCATGGAAGGGTTGATGACCTACCCCGGCCTTCCGCACCGCATGGAGCGGATTCGCGACCGTGACGGCGTCCTCTTCGTCAATGACAGCAAGGCGACGAATGCCGAGGCCGCGGCGCCCGCGCTTGCCGCTTATCCGCGCGTGCGGTGGATCGTCGGGGGGCGGGCGAAGGCCGAGACGCTCGGCGAGACCGAGAAGCATCTTGGTCACGTCGCGCACGCCTATACCATCGGCGAGGCGGGGCCGATGTTCGCGCGGCTGCTGCGCGACAGGGGAATCGCCGTAAGCGAATGTGAATCTTTGGAAAATGCCGTGAAAATGGCGGCGAGGGATTCACAAGCCGGGGACACCGTTCTACTCTCCCCGGCGAGCGCGTCGTTCGACCAGTTTCGCGACTTCGAGGCGCGCGGGGACCGGTTCCGGCAGCTGGTGGGGGAATTATGAACGCCACGTCGATCACCCAGACGATCAAGGCCAAGGCGGCGCTGGTCGATCCCGAACGTTATGGCCGCTCGGACCGCTCGGCGATCGGGCGCTGGTTCTGGGAAGTCGACAAGGTATTGCTGCTGATGGTCGCGGTGCTGATCGGCATGGGGCTGATCGCGGTCGCCGCCGCCTCGCCGGCGGTGGCGCAGCGCTATTCGGGCGGCAGCGTGCGGGTCGGCGACCTCTATTATTTCTACCGCCAGATCGGCTGGATCGCGCTGTCGCTGCCGGTGATGATCCTCGTCTCGATGATGCCGCGCGAGCGCGCGCGGCGGCTGTCGCTGATCGGCGCGGCGGTGTTCATCGGCATGATGGTGCTGGTCCCGATCATCGGCCCCTCGCACAACGGCGCGAAGCGCTGGCTCGAGTTCGGCTTCGGGCAGGTCCAGCCGTCGGAATTTTTGAAGCCCTTCTTCGTCGTCGGCATGGCGTGGCTGCTGTCGTTCGCCGACGGGCAGAACAAGTGGCTGGTCTACGGGCTCAGCGCGGCGGTGACCGGCACGATCGCGCTGCTGCTGATGCTCCAGCCAGACTTCGGCTCGACGATCATCTTCGTGTCGGTGTGGGTGGCGATGCTGGCGATCGCCGGGCTCGACCTCAAGATCCTCGGCGGCCTTGGCGTCGCGGGGGTGATCGGGGTGATCCTCGCCTACTTCTTCTATCCGGTCGCGACCGTCCGCATCGACGGCTTCCTGTTCGGCGAGGGCGACAATTTCCAGGTCGAGAACGCGATGCGCACGCTGACCGCGGGCGGGCTGTTCGGGATGGGGCCGGGCGGGGGGACGCGCAAGTTCGGGCTGCCCGAGCCGCACACCGACTACATCTTTTCGGTGATCGGCGAAGAATTCGGGCTGATCGCCTGCATCGCCATCGCCTGTCTCTACCTTGCGATCGTCGCGCGGGTGCTGATCAAGCTGCTCGACGAGGAGCAGCCGGTGGCGCTGCTGGCGGCGGCGGGGCTGGCGGTCGAATTCGGGCTGCAGGCGCTGATCAACATGCTGGTCAACGTCCACCTCGCCCCGTCGAAGGGGATGACGCTGCCGTTCATCAGCTATGGCGGTTCATCGATGCTGGCGCTGTCGATCGGGATGGGATTGCTGCTCGCCTTCACCCGCCGCAACCCCTATCTGACCCGCTCGCCCTACGTCGTGAAATGGGGCGGGGAGACGGGACGGGAATGAACATCACGCTCGCGGCCGGCGGCACCGGCGGGCACATGGTGCCGGCCCACGCGCTGGCCGAGGAACTCAAGAAGCGCGGGCACGGCGTGATGCTGGTCACCGACGAGCGCGGGAAGAAGATCCCCGCGATCTTCGGCGACGTCCCGGTCCACGTGCTTCCCGCCGGTCGGCTCGGCGGCGGGCCGCTCGGGCTCGCCAAGGGCGTGCTGTCGGTGATCGCCGGGCGGCGCGAGGCGAAGCGGCTCTATCGCGAGTTCCGCCCCGACGCGGTGGTCGGATTCGGCGGCTATCCGGCCTTTCCCGCGCTGCTCGCGGCGAGTTCGGCGCGGGTGCCAACCGTGCTTCACGAGCAGAATGCGGTGCTCGGCCGGGTCAACCGGCTGCTCGCGGGCGAGGCGGCGGCGATCGCCACCGCCTACCCCGAGGTCGAGCGGCTGAAGCCCGCCTATGCAAGCAAGACGGTGCTGGTCGGCAACCCGGTGCGGACCAGCGTCGCGCGGCTTGGCGAGATGCCCTTTCCCGAGTTCGACGACACCGCGCCGCTCAAGATTTTGATCACCGGCGGCAGCCAGGGGGCGAGCGTGCTCGGTCGGGTCGTTCCGGTCGGGCTGGGGATGCTCCCGCCCGGGCTACGGCTGCGCCTGCAGGTCGTTCAGCAGTGCCGCCCCGACGATATCGAGGCGGTGCGCGCGCGCTATGCCGAGCTCGGCATTCCCGCCGAACTGCTGACCTATATCGAGGACATGCCCGACCGGATCGCCGATGCGCACCTGGTCATCGCCCGCGCCGGCGCCTCGACCATCGCCGAGCTGACCGCGGCGGGGCGCCCCGCGATCCTGGTGCCGCTGCCGATCGCGACCGACGACCACCAGACCGTCAATGCGCGCGAGATGGCCAGGGCGGGCGGGGCGCGGATGATCGCCGAACCCGACTTCACGCCCGAGGCGCTGGCGGCGCAGGTCGCGGCGATCGCGGGCGAGCCGCAGGCGCTGGCCAATGCCGCCGCGCGCGCGCTGTCGGTCGGGCGTCCCCACGCTACCCGCGATCTCGCCGACCTGGTCGAGCGGATCGCGAACCGGCTGTCGCCGGTCGAGGTCGGGCTGGCCCGCGTCGCGCCCGTCTCGAGCGGCATCGGTCTTGCGGGAGCCGCCGCTTGAAAGCGATGGGGACCGAGATCGGGCCGATCCATTTCGTCGGCATCGGCGGGATCGGCATGTCGGGCATTGCCGAGGTGATGCACCACCTCGGCTACAAGGTGCAGGGCTCGGACATGGCCGAAAGCTATGTCACCGAGGGACTGCGAAAGGCCGGGATCCCGGTGATGATCGGGCAGGCCGCCGAGAACCTGGGCGACGCCAAGGTGCTGGTCTGCTCGACCGCGATCCGCGACGACAATCCCGAGGTGAAGGCCGCCGCCGAGCGCCGGCTGCCCCGCGTCCGCCGCGCCGAAATGCTGGCCGAGTTGATGCGGATGCAGTCGACCATCGCGGTCGCTGGCACCCACGGCAAGACCACCACCACTTCGATGATCGCGACGATGCTCGACGCGGGCGGGATCGAGCCGACCGTCATCAACGGCGGGATCATCAACAGCTATGGCTCGAATGCCCGGCTCGGGAAGTCCGACTGGATGGTGGTCGAGGCCGACGAGAGCGACGGCAGCTTCCTGCGGCTCGACGGGACGATCGCGGTGGTCACCAACATCGATCCCGAGCATCTCGACCATTACGGCGATTTCGACGCGGTCAAGCGGGCGTTCTGCGAGTTCATCGAGAACGTGCCCTTCTACGGGCTGGCCGTGATGTGCGTCGACGATCCCGACGTGCAGGCGGTGCTGAGCAGGATCCGCGACCGACGGATCGTCACCTACGGCACTTCGGCGCTGGCCGACCTGCGCGCCGAGAATTTGCGCCCCGAAAAGGGCGGCACCCGGTTCGACGTCAGCGTGCTGAGCAGCGCGGGCGAGCGGCGGACGATCCGCGACGTGTTCGTGCCGCTGCCGGGGCGGCATAACGTGCTGAACGCGGTCGCCTCGGTCGCGGTGGGACTCGAATTCGGGATGAGCGACGAGACGGTCGCGCGCGGCCTCGAGAAGTTCGCCGGGGTGAAGCGCCGCTTCAGCCGGGTCGGCGAGGTCGGCGGGGCGACGATCATCGACGACTACGCCCACCACCCGGTCGAGATTCGCGCGGTGCTGTCGGCGGCGCGCGAGGCGGCGACCAGCGAGGACGGGCGGGTGATCGCGGTGGTCCAGCCGCATCGCTACTCGCGGCTCGGCGACCTGATGGACGAGTTCCAGGCCGCGTTCAACGACGCCGACATGGTGTTTGTCGCCCCCGTCTACGCCGCGGGCGAAGCGCCGATCGAGGGGGTCGACGCCGAGGCGCTGGCCGACGGGCTTCGCGCGCGCGGCCACCGGATGGTGCGCACGGTCAGCGACGCGGGCGACCTTGCCGCCGCGCTGCGCGACATCGTCGCCGAGGGCGATCTCGTCATCTGTCTCGGTGCGGGCGACATCACCAAATGGGCGGCGGGGCTCGCCAGGGGGATCGAGGCGGCGAGGGCGGCGAGATGAGCGCGCTCACCGAGCTACCCAAGATCCGTGGGCGGCTGACGCCAGACGCGCCGCTCGCGCCGCTGGTGTGGTTCAAGGCGGGGGGCGCGGCGCAGTGGCTGTTCGAGCCCGCCGACGTCGACGACCTCGCCGATTTCCTCCGCGACCTCGATCCGGCGATGCCGGTGATGGGATTGGGGCTCGGCAGTAACCTCATCGTCCGTGACGGCGGGGTGCCGGGGGTGGTGGTTCGCCTGGGCAAGCCGTTCGCCAAGGTCGTCGCGAGCGGGCTGGCGCTGAGCTGCGGGGGCGGGGCGAGCGGCATCCTCGTCAGCTCGACCGCGCGCGACGCCGGGGTGGCGGGGCTCGAGTTCCTGCGGTCGATCCCGGGCACGGTCGGCGGCTTCGTGCGGATGAACGGCGGCGCCTACGGGCGCGAGACCAAGGACGTGCTGGTCGATTGCGAGGTCGTGCTCCGTTCGGGCGAGCGGCGGACGCTGGCGAATGCCGAGCTGGGCTACACCTATCGGCACAGCGAATTGCCCGAGGGCGCGATCGTGGTGTCGGCCACCTTTCGCGGCGAACCGGGCGAGCCCGCCGCGATCCAGGCCGAGATGGACCGCATCGCCGAAGCGCGAGAGGAATCGCAGCCGCTCAGGAGCAAGACCGGCGGCTCGACCTTCAAGAACCCGCTGCCGCAAAAGGCGTGGCAGGCGATCGACGCGGCGGGGTGCCGTGGATTGACGATGGGCGGCGCGCAGGTCAGCGAGAAGCATTGCAATTTCCTGCTCAATCTCGGTAACGCCACCAGCGCCGAGATCGAGGGACTGGGCGAGGAAGTGCGCCGCCGCGTCCGTGCCCACAGCGGCATCGAGCTCGCATGGGAAATCCAGCGTGTCGGCAAGCTCGCCGACGACGCCGGCCACAAAGGCGTTGGAGTAGAAGCGTGACCGAGCCGCTCGACCGGAACATCCATATCGTCGCCCTGATGGGCGGCTGGTCGAGCGAGCGACCGGTGTCGCTGATGAGCGGCAACGGCGTCGCCGACGCGCTCGAGGCGCAGGGCTTCACCCGGGTCAGCCGGCTCGACATGGAGCGCGACGTCGCCTCGCGGCTCGCCGAGCTGAAACCCGATGTGGTCTTCAACGCGCTCCACGGCGCGCCGGGCGAGGACGGCACGGTACAGGGCATGCTCGAGCTGATGGGCATTCCCTACACCCATTCGGGCGTGGTCACCTCGGCGATCGCGATCGACAAGGAGCTGACCAAGGCGGTGCTCGTCCCCCACGGCATCCGCATGCCCAAGGGCAAGGTGGTCCGGTCGGACAGCCTGTTCGAGGGCGACCCGATGCCGCGCCCCTATGTGCTGAAGCCGGTCAACGAGGGCTCGTCGGTCGGGGTCGCGATCGTCACCGACGAGGGCAATTTCGGCAACCCGATCGCGGCGAGCGCCGAGGGGCCGTGGAAACATTTCCGCGAGCTGCTCGCCGAGCCGTTCATCCGCGGGCGCGAGCTGACCGTCGCGGTGCTCGGCGGCGAGCCGCTGTGCGTCACCGAGCTGAAGCCCAAGGCGGGATTCTACGACTTCGACGCCAAATATACCGACGGGCTGACCGAGCATGTCTGCCCCGCCGACGTTCCGCCGCCGATCGCGCAGGCGATGCTGCACATGGCCGCCGCGGCGCACCGTCACCTCGGCTGCAGGGGCGCGTCGCGCTCGGACTTCCGCTGGGACGACAGCCAGGGCGAGGAGGGGCTCTACCTGCTCGAGACCAATACCCAGCCGGGGATGACCCCGCTCAGCCTCGTCCCCGAACAGGCGCGGCAGGTCGGCATTTCCTATGGCGAGCTGTGCGAGCGGATCGTCGCCGAGGCGCTGACGGACCGGCCGGCATGAGCCGCGCCCCCGCCAAGCGGCGGCCGTCCTCGGCCCGCCCCTCGAAGGGCCGCCCGGCGAGGCGGTCGGTCAAGCCGATCGAGCGGCGCGCGAACAAGCTCGCGGCGTGGGGGTTCGGGGCGTTCGTGCTGATCCTCGGCGCGGGCGCGGGCTATGCGCTCGGGCTTCCGGCAAAGGTCGGCGAGGCGGCGGGCGACGCGGGTTTTCGGGTCCGCTCGATCGAGGTGCAGGGCACGCACAACATGGACCCCAGGCCGATCTACGCGATCGCGCTCGGGCAGAAATCGGAATCGCTGCCGCTGGTCGACGTCGGCGCGATCCGCCGCCAGCTGCTCGGCTTCGGCTGGGTGAAGGACGCGCGGGTGATGCGGCGCTACCCCGACACGCTGGTGGTCGACATCGTCGAGCGCACCCCCGCCGCGCTGTGGCAGGACGGGGCGAGCCTGACCCAGGTCGACAAGGACGGGGTGGTGCTCGGCCGCGTGCCGATCAGCGCGATGCCCGACCTTCCGCTGATGACCGGCGCGGGGGCGAACACGCATAGCGCCCAGCTGCTTTCGCTGCTCGACCAGGCGCCAGCGATCCGCGCCCAGCTCGCCTCGGCCAACTGGGTCGGCCAGCGGCGGTGGGACCTCAAGGTCGCCTCGGGCGAGGTGATCGCGCTGCCCGAAGGCGAGGCGGCGGCGCGCGACGCACTCGCCAAGTTCGCGCGCGACGACAAGGCCAATGGCTATATCGGCCGCGGCTACCTGCGCTTCGACCTTCGCCAGCCGGGCAAGATGACCGTCCGCCTGCCGCACGAAATCGCCCCCGCCACCGCCAAGCCCCCGGCGCAGATCTGATGGCCGCGCCCAGCGAACGGCCGCTGATCGCGGCGCTCGACATCGGCTCGTCGAAGGTCAGCGCGCTGATCTGCGCGCGCGAGGCCGACGACCGGCTGGTGGTGCTCGGCACCGGCCAGCGCGAGAGCCGCGGGGTCAAGCGCGGCTATGTCACCGACATGGACGCGACCGAGGTCGCGGTGCGCGAGGCGGTCGAAATCGCCGAACGGATCAGCGGCGTGACGATCGAGGACGTGTGGGCGAGCTTCGGCGCGGGCGGGCTGGCGAGCGACGTCGCCAACGTCGAGGTCGAGCTCGGCGGCCACCAGGTCGAGGAAGCCGACGTCCAGGAACTGCTGTCGGCGGGGCGCGGCGCGATCGACCGCGACGGGCAGGTCGTGCTCCACGCGCACCCGGCGCTCTATTCGCTCGACGGGGTCGAGGGCGTCCCCAACCCGCGCGGGCTCTACGCGCACAAGATGGGGGTCGACATCCACGTCGTCGCCGCCCCGATCGCGCCGCTGCGCAACATCGATTTCGTGATCCGCTCGGCGCATCTCGGGGTGCGCGCGATCGTCGCCTCGCCGGTCGCGGCGGCGCTCGCCTGCCTGACGAAGGAGGAGCGCGAGCTCGGCGTCGCGCTGGTCGAGCTCGGCGCCGAGGTCACCAACGTCTCGCTCCACGCGGGCGGGATGCTGGTCGGGCTGCGCTCGATCCCGCTCGGCGCGAAGGACATTACCGACGACATCGCCTGCGCCTTCGCGGTCGCGCGGCGCGACGCCGAGCGGCTGAAATGCTTCTACGGCTCGGCGATGACGAGCCCGCGCGACAATCACGAGATGATCGACGCGACCCCGATCGGCGAGGCGACCAACGGCATTCCCGCCGAGCCGATCCGGCTGACCCGCGCGCAGCTTATGACCGTCATCCGCCAGCGCACCGAGCAGCTGACCGGCGAGATCGACGCGGCGCTGAAGAGCCTCGGCTTCTCTGGACCGGTCGGGCGGCAGGTGGTGCTGACCGGCGGCGGGGCCGAGCTCAAGAACATCGCCGACTATATGCAGGGCGTGCTCGGGCGCGCGGTGCGGGTCGGGCGGCCGCGCGCGATCGCCGGCCTGCCCGAGGCGCACTCGGGGCCGGCCTTTTCGACGCTGGTCGGATTGGGGCTGCTCGCCGGGTCGGCGAGCGCGGACCTGCGCGATCTCGCCATCCCCGCGTCGCGCCCGGCGCGGTCGAGCGCGGGGCTGATCGGCAAGCTGATCGGGGCACTCAAGGCCGGTTACTGACGGCGATTTGCGGTCAACTGCGGGCGGGTCGTCCCATAATGAATCAATTCTTCACTTTTTTGCCGGTCCGACCATTTTTCGCTTGGGTGCGGGACTCGCTTGGTGCATTGATTCGTGCCGTAGGTTCAAACGCTTGGCTATACGCTTGGCACTTCAGGGGAGCGCATCCATGAGCATTGATTTCATCCGGCCGGAAGTCGACGAACTCCGCCCGAGGATCAGTGTCATCGGCGTCGGCGGCGCGGGCGGCAACGCCATCGCCAACATGATCCGCCGCGACGTGCAGGGCGTCCAGTTCCTCGTCGCCAACACCGACGCGCAGGCGCTCAACGCCTCGGCCGCCGACCGCCGCATCCAGCTTGGCTTGAAGATCACCCAGGGCCTCGGCGCGGGCAGCCGGCCCGAAATCGGGCGCGCCGCCGCCGAAGAAACGCTCGACGAGGTCGAACAGGCGCTCGACGGCGCGCACATGTGCTTCATCGCCGCGGGCATGGGCGGGGGCACCGGCACCGGCGCCGCCCCGGTGATCGCCAAGGCCGCGCGCGACCGTGGCATCCTCACCGTCGGCGTGGTCACCAAGCCGTTCGCGTTCGAGGGCGCGCGCCGGATGCGCAGCGCCGAGGCGGGGATCGAGGAACTCCAGAAGCACGTCGACACGCTGATCGTCATCCCCAACCAGAACCTGTTCCGCCTCGCCAATTCGGACACGACCTTCAAGGAAGCGTTCGAAATGGCCGACGAGGTGCTCCAGCAGGGCGTCCGCGGGATCACCGACCTGATGGTCATGCCGGGCCTGATCAACCTCGACTTCGCCGACGTGCGCTCGGTGATGGGCGAGATGGGCAAGGCGATGATGGGCACCGGCGAGGCCTCGGGCGAGAACCGCGCGATCGAGGCCGCCGAAAAGGCGATTTCGAACCCGCTGCTCGACGGCGTCAGCATGAAGGGCGCCAAGGGCGTCATCGTGTCGATCGTCGGCGGCGAGGACATGAAGCTGATGGAGGTCGACGAGGCCGCCAGCCACATCAAGGAACTGGTCGACAGCGACGCCAACATCATCTGGGGGTCGGCGTTCAACAACGACCTCGACGGCAAGATCCGGGTCAGCGTCGTCGCCACCGGGATCGAGGCTGACGAGATCGCCGCCAGCCCGAGCCAGGGCAAGGTGTTCACCTTTCCCTCGTCGCGCACCCCGACCTTTACGCCTGCGCCGGTGACGACGACTCACGCACCGGTCGCCGCGGCCCCCGCGCCGACCCCGGCGAAGCCCGATGCCGACGACACGCTCGAGCTCGGCGCCGACGACGAGGCGGGCGACGAGCTGATGCTCGACAGCGACGACATCCTGACCCCGCCGGTGATGGCGAGCCCGGTGCCGCCGCCGTCGGACGAGGATGACAGCGGGCTGGCCCCGACAGCCTCGACCGCCGCGCCCAAGGCCGCGGGCGGCGGGACGCTGTTCGAACGGATGAGCAGCATCGCGCGCGGGGCGGCGCAGGCGCAGGTCGGCGACGAGCCGGCTCCGACGATCCGCCGCGAGCCGCTCGACATCCCGCGCTTCCTCAACCGGCAGAACAACCAGTAAGCGAGGCGTTCCGCGACCGGGCGGTGCCATTGCGCACCGTTCGGCGCTCGCCCGAAACGGTCCGGCGATACTGTCCCGATTGAAAGCTTTGCGACAGCCGTCTTCTGCCATGATCGCCGCCATGCGGACTTTACGGATTCTCGTCGTGCCGATCGCCGGCACGGCGCTGCTCTCGGCCACCCCGGCGATGGCGCAATATATCGGCGGCAACCCGCCCCCGCTCCCGGCCGCGCCGACGGGGCCGGAGACCGCCTCGGCCTCGCTCGCGCGGCAGGTGCGGATCCTCGCGCAGAGCCCGCGCGACTTCAACGCGCTGATCGCCGCCGGTCGTGCCGAGCTCGAGCTTGGCGACCTCGACGCGGCGGCGGGCTTTTACGGGCGCGCCGACGAGGTGTGGCCGACCTCGCCCGCGCCCAAGGTCGGGATGGGGGCGATCGCCGCGCAGAACGGCAACACCGCCGACGCGCTCGCCTGGTTCGCCAAGGCGCAGGCGCTCGGTGCGACCCCGCCACAGCTCGGCGCGGGTCGCGGGCTGGCGCAGGACCTGCTCGGCAACCAGGGCGCGGCGCAAAGCGATTATCGCGCGGCGCTGTCGGGGGCCGACGGCGACGTCGCGCGCCGACGGCTCGCGCTCAGCCTCGCCATCTCGGGCCGCCCGTCGGACGGGCTCAAGGTGCTCGAGCCGCTACTGATGCGGCGCGACGCCGAGGCGCAGCGGACCCGCGCCTTCGTCCTGGCGCTCGGCGGCAACCGCGCCGCCGCCGATGCCGCGATCGAGGCGGCGATGCCCGGCGCGTCGCGCTCGATCGACAGCTTCTTCACCCGGCTCCCCGCGCTGACCCCCGCGCAGAAGGCGGCGGCGGTCAATCTCGGGATTTTCCCGGACTCGAGCGGGTCGGCGACGGCGAGCGCGACCGCGGTTTATTCGCCCCCGCCACCCCCGGTTGCGGTGCCGCCCACGGTTGCGCCTCCTACCGCCGTGGCCGCCCGGCCTGTCTTCACCGCCCCGCGCAGTTACGCGCCGGTCGTCGCGCAGTCGGTGACGCGTCCGGCCGCATCGCCGCCGCCGCTCGCCGTGGCGGCCCCGCCGCCCGCGCAGGTCGCCGAGCGGCGGGTGACGACGCGGCGATTCCTCGACGATGGCGGGCCGCTGTCCTCGGCGTCCGACCTTCGCGCGCCCGAGCCGCCGCGATCGACGATCCGCGTCGTCCAGACCCCGCTGCCGCGACCGGCCGAGGCGCAGGCTGCTCCGATCACGTCCGAAGCCGCGCCGCCCCCACAGGCCACGCTCCCGAGCGCGCCGGCGCCGATCCGCCTCGCCGACCTCGACCGGGCGATCGCCAGCGGGCAGGACCGGCAGATCGCCCCGATCGCCGAGACCGCGCCGCCGCCACCGCAATCCAGGCCCAAGGTCGACACGCGCGCGATCGCGGCGAAGCGGGCCGCCGACGCGCGCAAGCTTGCCGAGGCGAAGAAGGCCGCCGAGGCGAAGAAGGCGGCCGACCTCGCCGCGAAAAAGGAGCGCGAGGACGCCGCGCGGCTGGGGGTCAAGGGGACCTATTGGGTGCAGCTCGCCGGCGGCACCGATGCCGACCGCATGGCGGCGGAGTATCGCAAGATCCGCGCGAAAAAGGCCGCCCTGTTCGCCGGGCGCGCGGGCTATGTCACCCAGGGCAAGGATTATTTCCGGCTGCTGATCGGCCCGTTCGACGATGCCGCCGAGGCGCACGCGATGGTCGCCAAGCTCGACAAGTCGGGGATCGACAGCTTCGGCTGGACCCGCACCCCGGCCCAGATCAAGATCGAGAAACTGCGCGACTGATGACTTCGCTGAAGGCCCTCGCCGCCGACCCGTGGCAGTCGCGCGGCCGGGCCTTCGCCGAGGACGACCGCGGCCCGCGCGGACCGCGCGACGCGTTCCAGCGCGATCGCGACCGGATCGTCCATTCCGCCGCCTTCCGCCGCCTGCGTCACAAGACGCAGGTGTTCGTCGCCCCCGACGGCGACCATTTCCGGGTCCGCCTGACCCACAGCCTCGAAGTCGCGCAGATCGGGCGCACCATGGCGCGCGCGCTCGGGCTCAACGAGGACCTGACCGAGGCGCTGTGCCTTGCCCACGATCTCGGCCACCCGCCGTTCGGCCACGGCGGGGAGGACGCGCTCGACCAGCGGCTCGCCGACGCGGGCGGGTTCGACCACAACGGCCACACGCTTCGCATCGTCACCCGGCTCGAAAGCCCCTATCCCGACTTCCCGGGGCTCAACCTCAGCTGGGAGATGCTCGAGGGGCTGGCCAAGCACAACGGCCCGGTCGCCGACCCGAAATGGGCGCTTGCCGAGGCCGACGCCGCCTTCGAGCTCGAACTCGACCGCTGGCCGAGTCTCGAGGCGCAGGTCGCGGCGATCGCCGACGACATCGCCTACGACAATCACGACATCGACGACGGGCTCCGCTCGGGGATCATCGACCTCGACGGGTTGCTCGGGCTCGATTTCGTGCGCGAGGTGTGGCGCGGGGTCGAGGCGCGGCACCCGGGGCTCGATCCGACCCGGCAGGTCAAGGCGCTGGTCCGCGACGGGATCGGCGGGATGGTCGGCGACGTGCTCGCCGAGACCCGGCGGCGGGTGGCCGAGGCGGGCGTCGGCTCGATCGACGAGGTGCGCGGCTGCGGGCTTCAGCTGGTCGGCTTTTCGGCGCCGATGCGCACCGCCGAACGCGCCTTGAAGCGCCATCTCTACACTCATCTCTACGACAGCGAGGCGCTTCGCCCGATCCGGGTCGAGGCGCAGCGGATCGTCGGCGACCTTGCCGACGCCTATCGCGGCGATCCCTCGCTGCTGCCCGACGGCTGGGCCGGCGGCGAGGACGAGAGGGGGCGGCTGCGCGGGATCGGCGATTATATCGCGGGGATGACCGACCCGTTCGCGATCCGCCAGCACGAACGGCTGGTCGGCCCGGTCTCGCTGCCCGACCGCTTTTAGAAAATTCGCGCGGTCCGTCGCGGTCAGTCGAGGTTCAGTGCGAAGGGTTCAGTCCGTTGCCGCGTTATCGGGACCGAGGTGGACGATGGTTGATCTGATTTTCGCGGAAAGCCGGTTTGGATTGGGACCGAGGGGCGGCAAGCCGGTGGCAGGAAGCGACCCGCGCGGCTGGGCCGATTCGCAGCTTGGCCGCTTTCGGCCCGCGTTGCCGGTGGCGATCCCGTCGCGCACCCAGGTCGCCGAGAACCTGATCGCGCTCAACGAGGCGAGGCGCGACATGCGCCAGGAAAGTGGGGGCCCGCGCCAGCGCGCGGCGCTTGCCGATCCGTCGATGCAGGCCAATCCCGCCGCGGCGATGATGACCCCCGCGGCGATGCCCAAGCCCGAACGCTCGCCCGAGGTCGCCGCCGCCGCCAAGGCGCAGCGCGACAGCTATACCGCGATGGTCGGCGCGCGGATGCAATCGGCGCTGACCACCGACACGCCGTTCGCCGAGCGGATGGTCCATTTCTGGGCCAATCACTTCGCCGTCGCCGCGAACATGCAGAACACGACCGGCTTCGGCGGGCTGCTGGAGATGGAGGCGATCCGCCCGCACGTCACCGGGCGGTTCCGCGACATGCTGTTCGCGGTCGAGCAGCATCCGGCGATGCTCTATTACCTCAACCAGGCGCAGTCGGTCGGGCCGAATTCGCCCGCGGGCGGGCGCGCCAACCGCGCCGGCAAGGTGCGCGGCCTCAACGAGAACCTCGCGCGCGAGATCATGGAGCTTCACACGCTCGGCGTGCGCACCGGCTACACCCAGGCCGACGTCACCGAGTTCGCGCGCGCGCTGACCGGCTGGACGGTCGGCGGGATGGGGCGTGGCCCCGCCGGGCGGATGGCGCAGGCGCAGCCGGTCGCGCCGGGCAGCTTCATTTTCAACGCCGGGCTCCACGAGCCCGGCGCGCGGACGATCATGGGTCGCCGCTTCCCCGAGGGCGGCGAGGAGCAGGCCGCCGCCGTGCTCGACATGTTCGCCAGCCACCCCGCGACCGCGCGCCATGTCGCGACCAAGCTGGCGCGCCACTTCACCGGCGACACGCCGCCTCCGGCAATGGTCGACCGGCTGGCGCAGGCGTTCACCGCGAGCGGCGGCGATTTGCCGACCGTCTATCGCGCGATCGTCGCCAGTCCCGAGGCGTGGAATTCCGCGACGCCAAAGTTCCGCGACCCGTGGGACTGGTCGGTCGCCGCGCTCCGGGCGATGGACGTTACCAGCCTGTCGCCCGCCGCGACGGTGCAGATGCTCAAGGAACTCGGCCAGCCGGTGTGGCAGCCGCCCGCGCCGAGCGGGTGGGACGACATCACCGCCAGCTGGGCCGGCCCCGACGCGCTGATGCGCCGGGTCGAGGCGGCGCAGCGGATGGCCGACGAGGGCGGGCAGGGGATCGACGCGCGCGCGCTCGCCCCGCAGATCCTCGGCAGCCGGCTGAGCCAAGCCACCGGCACCGCCATCGCCCGCGCCGAAAGCCCGAAGACCGGGCTCGCGATCCTGCTTGCTTCACCCGAAATGTTGCGGAGGTAAATATGTTCGACCGCCGTCAGTTCATCCAGCTCGGGGGTGCCGCCGGGGCGCTGCTCGGTCTTCCGCGGATCGCGCTCGCGGGGCGCGCCGCCGGCGGGCAGAAGCGGCTGCTGTTCATCATCCAGCGCGGCGCGGCCGACGGGCTGGCGATCGTCGCCCCGACCGGCGACCCGGCCTATGTCGGGCTTCGCGGCGACCTTGCCGCCGACGTGTCACACGGGACCAAACTCGATTCGATGTTCTCCCTGCACCCGGCGATGGCGCGCACCGCGCAGCTGTTCCAGGCGCGGCAGGCGCTGTTCGTGCATGCGGTCGCCTCGCCCTATCGCGACCGTTCGCACTTCGACGGGCAGAACGTGCTCGAGACGGGGGCCTCGGGACCTTACCGGGTCAAGGACGGCTGGATGAACCGGCTGCTCGCCGAACTTCCCGGAGACAAGGCTGTCGCACTGGCCCCGAGCGTGCCGATGGCGCTTCGCGGGGCCAACGCGGTGTCGTCCTACGCGCCGTCGAACCTGCCTGACGCACCCGACGACCTGATGCTTCGGATCGGCGATCTCTACGCCGCCGACAAGCAGCTCGGCCCGCTGTGGAGCGAGGCGCAGTCGGCGCGCAAGATGGCGGGCGACGTCACCAGCGCCGACAGCGGCAAGGCGGCGGGCGACCTCGCCGCGCGGATGATGGCGGGACCCGCCGGCGCGCGGGTCGCGATGATCGAGACCAACGGCTGGGACACGCACAACGGGCAGAACGGGCGGCTCGCCAACCAGCTCAAGGGGCTCGACGCGATGGTCGGCGCGTTCCGCGACGGGATGGGCGCCGACTGGAACAATTCGCTGGTGCTGGTCGCGACCGAGTTCGGGCGCACCGCCCATGCCAATGGCACCGGCGGCACCGACCACGGGACCGGATCGATGGCGATGCTGCTGGGCGGCGGGCTGCAGGGTGGGCGGGTGCTGGCCGACTGGCCGGGGCTGTCGAACGGCGCGCTCTACCAGGCGCGCGACCTCAAGCCGACCACCGACCTCGACGCGCTGATCGCGACCGCGCTCAGCCAGCATTTCGCGCTCGATCCGGCGCGGACCAGCGGGCTGCTGTTCCCCGAGACCAGGCCGGCGGCGCTGCGCCAGACGCTGGTCGCCTGAAGCGGGGTGTGCGCGGGCGGGGTGACGCTCCCCGCCGGACAGGCTAGGGGGCGGCTTCCAGTCCCTCTCGAAGCGAACCGCCGTGTCCCTTTACGCCCGCTATGCCGCCCTCATCGACGAAGCCCTCGACGGGCTGGTCCCCGCCGACGCCAGCCGCAAGGTGGTGACGGTCGAGCCGCCGCGCGACCCCGCGCACGGCGACCTTGCGACCAACGCGGCGATGGTGCTGTCGAAGGCGGCGGGAATGAACCCGCGCGCGCTCGCCGAGGCATTGAAGCCCAGGCTCGAGGCGCTGCCCGGGGTGACCTCGGCCGAGATCGCCGGGCCGGGGTTCATCAACCTGCGGCTCGCCGACGCGGCGTGGCGTGACGAGCTCACCACCATCCTCGCCGAGGGCGAACGCTACGGGCTGAGCACGATCGGCGCGAACGAGCGGGTCAACGTCGAATATGTCTCGGCCAACCCGACCGGGCCGATGCACATGGGCCATTGCCGCGGCGCAGTGGTCGGCGACGCGCTCGCCCGGCTGCTCGAGGCGGCGGGTTTTCGAGTCACCAAGGAATATTATGTCAACGACGCTGGGAGCCAGGTCGACACGCTCGCCCGCTCGGCGCACCTGCGCTACCGCGAGGCGCTCGGCGAGGACATCGGCGAAATCCCCGAGGGACTCTATCCGGGCGATTATCTCGTTCCCGTCGGGCAGGCGCTGGCCGCGGAATATGGCGACCGGTTCGTCGCCGCGCCCGAGGCCGAGTGGCTCGGCCTGTTCAAGGCGAAGACCGTCGCGGCGATGATCGAGATGATCAAGGCCGACCTCGCGCTGCTCGGAATCCACCACGACCTGTTCGCCTCCGAGGCGCAGTTGCAGGCGTCGGGCAAGGTCGAGCAGGCCGAGGCCGAGCTTCGCGCCAAGGGTCTCGTCTACGAAGGGATGATGGAAGCGCCCAAGGGCCAGACCCCAGACGACTGGGAGCCGGTCGAGCTGACCCTGTTCAAGTCGACCGCGTTCGGCGACGACCAGGACCGGCCGATGAAGAAGTCCGACGGCAGCTGGACCTATTTCGGCGCCGACGCGGCCTATCACCTGCAAAAGGCCGAAGCCGCCGACCACCTCGTCAACATCTGGGGCGCAGACCATTCGGGGACGGTCAAGCGGGTCCAGGCGGCGGTCACCGCGCTCACCGACGGGCGGGTCGATCTCGACGTCAAGCTGGTCCAGATGGTCAAGCTGCTGCGCGGCGGCGAGCCGATCAAGATGAGCAAGCGGGCGGGCAATTTCGTCACGCTGGCGGACGTGGTGCGCGAGGTCGGCAAGGACGTCGTGCGCTTCATGATGCTGACCAAGCGGACCGATTCGATGCTCGAATTCGACTTCGCCAAGGTGGTCGAGGCGTCGAAGGACAATCCGGTGTTCTACGTCCAGTACGCCCATGCCCGGATCGCCTCGATGCTGCGCAAGGCGGGCGAGATCGGCGTGTCGCTCGACGTGCCCGCCGACCTCGATCGGCTCGACGGCGAGGAGCTGGCGCTGGTCAGGACGCTGGCGCAATATCCGCGCACGCTCGAAGGCGCGGCGATGGCCCATGAGCCGCATCGCATCGCCTTCTATCTTTATGATTTGGCAGCGCAATTTCACGCGCTATACAATCGCGGCAACGACGATCCGCAGCGGCGGTTCCTGCGCGAGGACGCAAAGGAATTGACCCGGGCGCGGCTCGAACTGGGCCGGGGGGTCCAGCGGATCCTTAAATCCGGCCTCGCGCTGATGGGCGTGGAGGCCGCCGAAGAGATGAGGTGAGGGCAGGGTGAGCGGACAGCCGATGATCGATCCGGACCGGCTGCCGTGGCTCGAGCCCTATCGCGAGCCGGCCAAGCCCGCACCCGCGGCGAAAAAGCCCGCGCCCGCGCCGCAACAGGTCGCGAAGGCGCCCGACCCCGCGCCGCTCCCGCCTGCCGCACCCGCGCCGCGCCGTGCCGCTGCGCGACCGCGCCCGGTCTTCTCGACGATCGGCTCGACCCTCGCGATCGCCGGGGCGGCGGCGCTGGCGCTGGCGGGCTATATCGTCGGGCGCGAGACGAAGCCGGAGACGGCGCCGAGCGGGGTCAGCGCCGCGCTTCCCGCCGGGCCGACCAAGGTGCTCGCCTATCCGACGATCGGCGACGAGGCGTCGCTGTCGGCGCCAACGCCGGCGCCGGCGCCCGAGACGCCGCAGCCGCTCGCCCCGCCGATCGCCCGCCTGACGAAGGCGACTCCGGCCCGCGAAGCCGCGCGGGTCGCGCCGCCTCCGCCGCCCGCGCCGCCACTGCCCAAGGCGGTCGTCAAGCCGGTCGCGCAAGCCGCGCCCGCGCCGATCCCGGTCACGCCCTACATCGCTCCCGCGCCCGTTCCGCCCGCCGCGATCACCCCGCCGCCGGTCGCGCCGCGGATCCAGGCCCCGGCGCGGATCGCGCCCAAGGGGACGGTCGCGCTGCTCGGCTATTACGTCAGCCAGCCGCACGCCGAAGCCGGGTTCCGCCGCGCCAAGCGCCGCTACCCCTATGTCGGTCGCCTCGGCCGCAGCGTCGCGCCGATGGTGCTCGGCGGGCACACCGTCTACGCGCTCCGGCTCGCGGCGGGGAACGGCACCAATGCCAAGACGCTGTGCAATTACCTGCATCGCACCGGGACCGCCTGCGCGGTCGAATAAAGCGGATGGCGGGGGCGCGGCTTTGCGCTACTGATTCAGTCATGAATCGCGATCTTGTCCCGAGGCCCGAATGAACGACGGGCGCGCTTATGACGAACAGGGCCTGCCGTGGCTCGAAGCGGTCGACGACGAGGACGGGCCGCGCCCGATCCCGGCGGGCAAGATGCTGGCCGCGATCGTGGTGGTGCTCCTCGCGATCGGCGCGGTGGCGGGCACCTTCTACTGGATCGGCCATCGCGAGCCGGTGGTGAGCGGCGCGCCCGAGCTGATCAAGGCCCCGCCCGGCCCGTACAAGGTCAAGCCCGACGATCCCGGCGGGCTCGATGTCGCGGGCGACAGCAGCACCGCCTTCGCCACCAGCGCGGGGCAGGACACCGACGCCGCGCTCGACCAGAGCAAGATGGGCAGCGAGGACCTTCCCGCCCCGCCGCCGCCCGCCGCCGCGACGACGCCCGCCAAGCCGGTCGCGCCGCCTTCGCCCAAGCCTGCGCCCACGGCCACCGCGCCCGATGCCGCACCGTCGGGAATCCGGATCCAGCTCGGCGCTTACGGCTCGACCACCAAGGCCGACACCGCCTGGTCGATGCTGTCGAGCCGCTTCCCCGCGGTCGGCGGGCTGTCGAAGCGGGTCGAGAAATATAGCGGCGGCTATCGCCTGCGCGCGGTCGCGCCCGACATGGCGGCGGCCAAGGCGGCGTGCGCGGCGCTGACCGCGGGCGGCGAAAACTGCTTCGTGGTGCCATGACGATGCAGGCAGCGATCTACGGGCTCGAGGGCACGGCGCTGACCGCCGACGAGCTGGCGTTCTTCAGGGACGCGAAGCCGGCGGGTTACATCCTGTTCAAGCGCAACATCGAGAGCAAGGCGCAGGTCCGCGCGCTGACGGACTCGCTGCGCGCGCTCGAAGGGCGCGACGACGTCGCCATCCTGATCGACCAGGAGGGCGGCCGGGTCGCCCGGATGCGTCCGCCCGAATGGCCCGCCTTCCCGGCGATGGACAAGTTCGACGCGCTTTACCAGCTCGGCCCGTCGAGCGCGATCGAGGCGGCGCGGGTCAACGGCCGCGCGCTCGGGCTGATGCTCGCCGAGGCGGGGATCACGGTCGATTGCGCGCCGATGCTCGACGTCCGCCAGGCGGGCGCGCACGACATCGTCGGCGACCGCGCCTTCGGGCACGAACCGATGCAGGTCGCCGCGCTCGGCCGCGCGATGCTCGACGGGCTCGCCTCGGCGGGCGTGGTCGGGGTGATCAAGCATATCCCGGGGCACGGCCGCGCGCTGTGCGACAGCCACCTCGACCTGCCGGTGGTCGAGGAGGGCGAGGAGGAACTCGCGATCGACCTCGAACCGTTCGAGCGGCTCCGCAATGCGCCGATGGGGATGACCAGCCACCTGCTCTACAAGGCGTGGGACGCCGAGCGGCCGGCGAGCCAGTCGCCGATCGTGATCGGCGACATCATCCGCGGGCGAATCGGCTTCGACGGCTTCCTGATGAGTGACGACATCGGGATGGAGGCGCTGGCGGGCGACCATGGCCAGCGCGCCGCCGCCTGCGTCGCCGCCGGGTGCGACGTCGCGCTCCACTGCGACGGAAAGCTGGACCATATGGTCGCGGTGGCGGGCGCGGTCCCGGCGCTTAGCGCCGAGGGCGAGGCGCGACTGGCGCGGGCGATGGCGGGGATCTTCGCGATCGACGACGAGATGGACCTCGCCACCGCGCTGGCCAAGCGCGACACGCTGCTGGCGATCGCGCAGGCATGAGCGAGGCGTTCGACTTCGTCGAGGGCCCGCCCGCCCGCGACGAGGCGGCGCTCAACCTGTCGCTCGGGGCTTGGGAGGGGCCGCTCGACCTGCTGCTCAACCTCGCGCGGGCGCAGAAAGTCGATCTCCACCAGATCTCGATCCTCGCCCTGACCGAGCAATATCTCGCCTATCTCGAACAGGCGCGCTCGCTGAAGCTCGAGATTGCCGCCGACTATCTCGTGATGGCGGCGTGGCTGGCTTACCTGAAATCCTGCCTGTTGCTGCCCAAGGACCCCGAGCAGGACCCGAGCCCCGAGGAGCTCGCGCTTCGCCTCCAGATGCGGCTCCAGCGGCTCGACGCGATGCGCGAGGCCGGCGCCCGGCTGATGGGCCGCGACCGGCTCGGCCGCGACGTGTTCATCCGCCCCGCGCCCGAGGGGCTGCGGACGGTGCGCCGCTCGGCGTGGGTCGTTTCCGGGTTCGACCTTTACGCCGCCTACGGCCGGGTACGCGCGCGGGCCCAGCCGGCCATGCACGTCGTCGCGCACCGTGCGGTAATGACTCTCGAGGACGCGATCCAGCGGGTCGCCGGGTTGATCGGGCAGGCGCTCGACTGGACCACGATCGAGGCGTTCCTCCCCGCCACCGCCGACCCGGCCTATCGCAAGTCGGCGCTGGCGAGCAGCTTCGTCGCCGCGCTCGAACTTGCGCGGCAGGGGCGGGTCGAGCTCGCGCAGGACGGCCCGTTCGCCGAGCTGATGGTCCGGCGGCGCGCGGCATGACCGACGAGCCCCTGCGCGCGGTCGAGGCGGTGCTGTTCGCGGCGGAGACGCCGCTGACGCCCGACGAGATCGCGGCGCACGCCGGGGAGGGCGACATCGCCGCCGCGCTCGCCCGGCTGCAGGCCGACTACGCCGGGCGCGGGATCGAGCTGGTGACCCGCGGCGGGCGCTGGCATTTCCAGACCGCGCCCGACCTCGCGCATATCCTGCGCCGGACCCGCGAGGAGCCGCGCCGCCTGTCGCGCGCGGCGACCGAGACGCTGGCGATCGTCGCCTATCACGAGCCGGTCAGCCGCGCCGAGATCGAGGCGATTCGCGGGGTGCAGATCTCGAAGGGGACGCTCGACGTGCTGATGGCGGCCGGGTGGATTCGGACCGCCGGGCGGCGCGAAGTGCCGGGACGACCGCTGCTCTATGCGACCACCCCCGATTTCCTGACCCATTTCGGGCTCGCCGGACGCAACGAGTTGCCGGGGATCGACGACCTCAAGGCCGCCGGGCTGCTCGACCCGCTCGACGAGGCGCTGACGCTTCAGCTGCAACTGGAAAGTGGCGACGAGGAAGCCTAAGAGCGTCTCAAACGTTCTATTAGGTGGAGATTTTTTCGATGGGCGGTTTCAGCCTCTGGCATATCCTGATCCTGGCGATGATCGTGTTGCTGCTGTTCGGCGGCAACCGCTTCTCGGCGATGATGGGCGATGTCGCCAAGGGGCTGAAGAGCTTCAAGCAGGGCATGGCCGACGACGACGATTCCCGCCGCCTGCCGCCGCCGAACCAGTACCAGCAGCTCCCGCCGCAGCAGACCTACGCCCCGCCGCCCGCGACCCCGCAGCAGCCGCCGCAGCAGGGCTATGCGCCGCCGCATCAGCAGCAGCCGTACGCGCCCCCGCCGCAGCAGCCCCACGCCCCGCCGGCCGACCCCTATGCCGCGCCGCCGCCGCCTCCCGCCCCGGGCGACGATCAAGCGCGCTAAGCCGCCGAACACGCCATGTTTGGCGTCGACACGTCCGAATTGCTGGTGGTCGCCATCCTGGCGCTGCTGTTCATCGGCCCCAAGGAACTGCCGACGGTCATGCTCCGGCTGGGGCGGATGATCGGCAAGGTGCGCGGCTATGCGCGCCACTTCACCAGCGGGATCGAGGAGGCGATCCGCCAGGCCGAGATCGAGGAGATGGACCGCAAGTGGCGCGAGCAGAATGAGCGGATCCTCGCCGCGCACCCGGCCGACGCGGTCTATCCCGAGCCGGGGCCGGTGATGACCGCGCTGCCGCCGCCGGGCGAGGGCGAGATGCCGGGCGCCGCGCACGACCCCGACCAGCCGCCGCTCCCGCTCGAGGCGCCCGCCGCGCCCGACGACGATCCGCGCCCGCCGCGCGAGAGGCCGCTGCCATGATCGACGAGATCGACGACACCAAGGCGCCGCTGCTCGAACATTTGATCGAGCTTCGCAAGCGCCTGCTTTGGGTCGCGGCGACGCTGCTGCTCGCCTTTTTCGCCTGCCTTACCGAGGCCAAGCCGATCTTCGCCTTCCTCGTCCAGCCGCTGCGCGTCGCGGGGCAGGGCAAGCTCATCTACACCGATATCTTCGAGGCGTTCTTCTCGGAGGTGAAGGTCGCCTTTTTCGCCGCGCTGATGATCGCCTTCCCGATGTTCGCGGTGCAGGCGTGGCGGTTCGTCGCGCCGGGGCTCTACGCCAAGGAAAAGCGCGCGTTCCTGCCGTTTCTCGTGATGACGCCGTTCTTCTTCGTCGGCGGCGCGGCCTTCGCTTATTACGTCGCGATGCCGTGGGCGCTGAAATTCCTGCTCGGCTACCAGGGCAATGTCGGCGGGGTGCAGCAGGAGGCGCTGCCCGGCGTCGGCAATTATCTGAGCTTCGTCACCCGTTTCCTGTTCGGCTTCGGGGTCGCGTTCCTGTCGCCGGTGCTGCTGATGATCCTCGAGCGCGCGGGGATCCTGACGCTCGAGCAACTGACCAAGTCGCGGCGCTACGCGGTGGTGATCTGCGCGGCGATCGCGGCGGTGCTGACCCCGCCCGACGTGGTGTCGATGCTGCTGCTGCTGGTACCGCTCTATTCGCTCTACGAGTTCGCGATCCTCGCGATCCGCCTCACCCACTGGCGCGCGGCGCGAAAGGCGACCGCGAGCGGCTCAGTCGATGACGAAAACCCCGGACGCAATTTGGGCCCGAAATCGCCACCGGGGGGGGGGAGGGTTGGCGATTCCGGGCCCATTTGAGTGGATAGCGAGAGCGGGGGGGCAAAAGGTCACTATCCGAACTGTAGAACGCTCTGATTTTCCGGCTAGTTCCGCCCGCCCGCAATTTTTTTTGAAGGCCGCGGTTCAGCCGCGCGGAAACACCGGCAGGTCGACGCTGTAGCGCCCCTGCTTGCGCTCGAGCGGCGAGCGCAGCTGGCGCGCGAGGCCGTCGAGAATCCGCTCGAACTGGCGGCGCTCGCTCGGCCCGTCGGCGCTGTCGTGGTCCTCCATCAGCACCGCGGCGATCAGGGTCAGCTGGCCGGTCAGCTCGCCCGACCGGCGAAGGACGACTTCGACCGCGCCGCGCGGCTGGCCGTGAAGCATCGCATATTCGACCACCTCGGTGACGATGAAGGCGGCGGCGACCGCGGCGTCCTGCGTGGTGAACAGCGGTTCGAGCTCGAGCTCGAGCGGCATGGCGCGTGCGTTCTCGGGCGCGCTGGCGCGAAGCTCGCCGGCCAGCTCGGTCAGCATCGGGCGAAGCGAAATGCCCTTGTTTTCCTCTAGCTCGGCATAATGGTTGCGGTGGACCACCGACAGCGCCGACACGCGCCGCCCGATCGCCGAATAGGCGGCGCGCGCCTCGGGCCCGTCGGCGGTGCGGCCATGAATCGACAGCATCGACGCGACCACCTGGAGGTTGTTCTTCACCCGGTGGTGGACTTCGCGCACCAGCTTGCGCTGCCCCTCCAGCGCCTCGGCCATCGCCTTTTCGCCCTGCTCGATCCGGTCGATCGCGCGCGAAAAGGCCAGCCCGAGCGAGCGGATCTCGACCGCCTGTCCGCGATCCTCGGGAACGACCAGCCCGGTGGTGTCGCCGGCCTGGAGCTCGCTCGCCGCCGCCTGGAGCCGCCGCAGCGGGACGATCAGCAGGCGGTTGACCAGCAGCCAGCTGATCAGCACGGCGATGACCCACATCAGCACGGGCAGCAGGATGAATGCCCGCTGCAGAAGCCCGATTGTCGGGATATCGCTCGTCACGACGAGGTGGAGGCGGTTGGCGGCGATTCCGCGTGCGTTCGCTTGGCCGCGCTGGCCTGCCGGGTCGGGATTGGCAAGGAGCGCGATCTTAACGTCGCCGTCGCTCAGTTCGGCGCCGATCGATTGGCTCGAGGCACCGATGAGAGCGCGTCGCAATTCGTCCTGTGACAGGCGGGTCGTGGCGCTGCCGCCACGGACCCCGACACGCAGCAGAACCGAATCGGGGTTATGGCTGACCCACGCCCGGATTTCGCCGGGCATCGTCGCCGGCCCGTCGATCATGCCGGCGGCGTCGTCGCTGGTGCACAGCGGTTTCCCGGCGGAATTCTCGATTTCGATCATGTGCGCGACGCCCGGTGCCGCGGCCAGCACCTTTTCCGCCGCGTCGCACGATTGCGGACCGGCCTTGTCGACCACCGACTGCGCGGCGAGCCGAAGCGCCAGCACGTTGCGCGCGATCAGCGCATCGATCGTCTGGGTCGCGACATCCGCCTCTTGTTCCGCGTCCTGGTGGATCGACCGTTCGGCGCCGCGCAGGCCCATCACCGACCAATAGACCGACAAGGCGCCAAGCGGCAGCAACGCGCCGGACAGCGCGAGCATCAGGCGCAGCGGGGTCGAAAGCTGCGGCTCGGAACGCTCGTCGCTCACGCGCCGCGCCCGAGGCGGCTCGCAGCGTCAGCCGAGCTTCTTGAGCAGGTCCATGAAATCGTCGGGGACGTCTTCGCGAAGCGTGTCGTCGTAGACCGACCGAAGCGCGCGCCCGACCGGGGACGCACGATCCTTCTTGCGCCCGGGACGCACGGTCTCGGGCGAGGCGCCTTTTTCCTGGTCGTTCGAACCTTCACCCAACCTCACATCCCCCTCGCGCGGGGCGACCGCGACGAAACGATGAAATACGCACCATAACGCGCACAGGGGGACGCAAAAGACACGAAGCCGCCCCTATTGCCGCGTGGGAAGTTCGTCAATCGACGTCTCTCCACCCGCGTCAGATGTGGCTTGGAAACCAAATCGCGGTTGCTTTGTTCCGACCATCGACCGCATGCCGTGGGGGCTGTCGCAAAATGGCAACGCTACCCCTTCGACAAGCGGCGGTTGAAACGTGCGCGCCGGACGGCCAATACGTCGGCGTAACAAGATTGGAGTCGCGAACGTCATGTCGCTTGGCCAGGAACTAGCCCCGCATCTGCCCTTTCTTCGCCGCTATGCGCGCGCGCTGACCGGGAGCCAGACGCACGGCGACAATTTCGTTCGCGCGACGCTCGAGGCGATCGTCGCCAGCCCCGAGGATTTCCCCAAGGGGGTCGATCCGCGGCTCGGGCTGTACCGCACCTTCCACGCGATCTGGTCGAGCGCCAACATCGACGAGGGCGAGGACCCGGCGTTCGGCGGGGCCGGGGCCGAAGGCATCGCCCAGGCGCGGCTGGCGCGGATCACCCCGCTGTCGCGCCAGGCGCTGCTGCTGACCAGCCTCGAGGGCTTCTCGACCGAGGACACCGCCTACCTGATCGACGCGCGGCCGGCCGACGTCGACAGCCTCGTCGCCGAGGCGCTCGCCGAGATCGAGCGGCAGACCCATGCCGACGTGCTGATCATCGAGGACGAACCGATCATCGCGATGGATATCGAGACGATCGTCCGCGACCTCGGCCACAACGTTACCGGGGTCGCGGTGACCCGCGACGAGGCGGTCGCGCTGGCGCGCAAGAGCCCGCCGGGGCTGGTGCTCGCCGACATCCAGCTGGCCGACGACAGCAGCGGGATCGACGCGGTCAAGGACATCCTCGGCGAATTCTCGGTCCCGGTGATCTTCATCACCGCCTTCCCCGAGCGGCTCTTGACCGGGACGCGGCCCGAGCCGACGTTCCTGATCACCAAGCCGTTCCAGCGGTCGACGGTCAAGGCGGCGATCAGCCAGGCGCTGTTCTTCGACGCCGCGACCGTCCCGGCCGTCTGACACACGAAGGAGCCGACGAGTGAGCGAGCCCGAAGAGCATCTGACGACCACCGAAGCCCGCGCCGGGAGCGGGGTGAAGGACAATGAGGTGGCGCTGTTCGCCGGCCTCGCGCTGGTCGTCGTGATTTTTGCCGTCGTGTTGTTTGTGTGGCGCTAAGCCCCTACATTCGTTCAGCCGACTGACAGCATAAGAGAGTATCCGCCCGACGGCACGGGCACGCGTTGAAGGGCGGGGAATGACGGATAGCGAACAGCAGGGCATGGTGGACGGCGAGCCGCGTGGCGAGCCGGTGCCGCTGCCCGATCCGGAGTTCAAGGAACAGCTGGCGCAGGTCATCCCGCATCTTCGCGCCTTCGGTCGCTCGCTGTCGGGCAGCCGCGACCTCGCCGACGATCTCGTCCAGGAAACGCTGCTGAAGGCGTGGGCGGCGCGCAAGCGGTTCCAGGCCGGGACCAACATGCGCGCCTGGACCTTCATCATCCTTCGCAACCTGTTCCTCAGCCAGATGCGCCGTGCGCGATTCAAGGGCGAATGGGACGACGTCACCGCCGCCAAGATCCTCGCCGCCCCGGCAAGCCAGGACCGGCATATCGAACTCGGCGACATGCAGCGCGCGCTGATGCAGTTGCCGCAGCCGCAGCGCGAGGCGCTGATCCTCGTCGGCGCGGGCGGGTTCGCCTATGAAGAAGCCGCCGACATTTGCGGCTGCGCGGTGGGCACGATCAAGAGCCGCGTCGCGCGCGGGCGCGTCGCGCTCGAAGGCCTGCTGTCGGGCGGGGCGCTGCCGTCGCGTCGCCAGCACGTCACCGATCCCGATCGGTCGGCACTGCAGTCGATCATGGGGCAGGTCGACGAGTTGAGCGGCGGCCGCGACTAGGCTCTTCGCCGCTACCGGCGTCAGTCGAGGCGAGCCAGCAGTTCGTCGAAGGTGCGGTCCATCTCGTCACGGCTCGACACCGAACCGAACGCACGCCGGAGCGCCGCCGCAATTCCTTGCTGGCGCTGCGGGAATTCCACCCGAATCAGCTGGCGGTCGGGGTCGTCGGACACCGCCGCTTCGGAGATTCGAACATGTTGCATGGTCGGGCTTAAACGAGCGAGGTGCGTGACGGTTTCGTGCGCTTCGCATTTGGTCCATGGATCGAGCCATGACGGCGACTAATCGCGAGGCCGCGATCGCACGGAGCGAGGCGAGCCCCTTCCTGCGCGACGCGCGCGCGCTTTTCCCCGCGATCGCCGCGACCTTCGTCGATGTCGGGGCCGAGGCGGCAATCGTCGCGGCGCGCGGCATCGACGCGAGCGGCTTTGCCGAGCGCTGGCGACGGCGGCGCCGTGCGCAGGCGCTGGCGGTCGCGCTCGGCGACCTGGCGGGGGAACTGTCGCTCGAGGCGGTCACCGCCGCGCTCAGCCATTTCGCCGACGCGGCGCTCGACGCGGGGGTCGCCGAGGCGATCGGCGAGCGGATGCCGGGCACCGTGCCGGAGGGGCTGGCGGTGCTCGCGCTCGGCAAGCTCGGCAGCCGCGAGCTCAACTATTCGTCCGACGTCGACCTCGTCCTGCTGTTCGACCCCGCCACCCTGCCGCACCGCCCACGCGAGGAGCCGGGCGAGGCGGCGGTGCGCTACGGCCGCCGGCTGATCGAGCTGCTCCAGGCGCGCACCGCCGACGGCTATGTCGCGCGGGTCGACCTTCGGCTTCGCCCGTCGCCCGAAGTCACCCCGATCGTGCTGCCGGTCGACGCGGCGATCGGCTATTACGAAAGTGAGGCGCTGCCGTGGGAGCGCGCCGCCTTCATCCGCGCCCGTGCCTGCGCCGGGGACCGGGCGCTGGGTCGGCGGTTCCTCGCCGAGATCCAGCCGTTCGTGTGGCGCCGCGCGCTCGATTTCGGCGCGATCGAGGAGATTCGCGACATCAGCCGCCGGATCCGCGACCATTATGCGCAGGGCCAGGCGTTCGGGCCGGGCTTCGACCTCAAGCGCGGGCGCGGCGGGATCCGCGAGGCCGAGTTCTTCACCCAGGTCCAGCAGCTGGTCCACGGCGGCCGCGAGCCTGGCTTGCGCGCGCCCGCCACCCTCGACGCGCTTCGCGCGCTGACCGCGGGGGGGCAACTGGACGCGCCGACCGCCGCGGCGATCGCCGACGGCTATCGCGCGCTTCGCACCGCCGAGCACCGGGTGCAGATGATCGACGACCGGCAGGAACATCGGCTGCCCGCCGCGCCCGATGCGCTCGACCGGGTGGCGCGGCTCGCCGGGCTGGCCGACGGCGCGGCGCTGCTCGGCACGCTGTCTGCCCATGTCGCGGCGATCGGCGGCGCGTTCGACACGCTGGTCGGCGAGCGCGACGACCGGCTGCCGGGCGACCCCGACCTGCTGGCCGATGCGCTCGGGCAGATTGGCTTCGACGACCCCGCCGCCGCCGCGCGCCACATCGCCGACTGGCGGTCGGGCAAGGCGCGCGCGCTTCGTTCGCCCGCGGCACGCGCGGCGTTCGAGGCGATGCTGCCCGGACTGCTGCGCGCGATCGCCGCCGCGCCCGACCCGGCGCACGCGCTCAACCGCTTCGGCGACCTCGTCGAGCGCATGTCGAGCGGCCTCAACTTCTTTCGCCTGATCGAGGCGCGCCCCGACCTTGCCGAGCAGCTCGCGCTGATCCTCGGCCAGGCCCCCGCGCTCGCCGAGCAGCTGGCGCGGCGCCCGACGCTGCTCGACGGGCTGGTCGACCGCAGCGCCTTCGACCTGCCGCCCGACGCGCCGACGCTTGCCGCGCGCTTCGCCGCCGAGCTGTCTTGCGACGGGCTCGACGAGGCGCTCGACCGGGTTCGGCGGCTGGTCGGCGAGCGGCGCTTCGCATTGGGGGTGCAGCTGGTGTCGGGCGCGCGCGACCCGCTCGACGTCGCCGGAAGCTACAGCGACCTCGCCGAGGCGAGCATCGTCGCGCTCGCCGCGCGGGTCGCCGACGCCTTCGCCGAGCGGCACGGGCGGATCGCCGGGGGCGAGCTGGCGGTGCTCGCGCTCGGGCGGCTCGGCGGGCAGGCGCTGACCAACGCCAGCGACCTCGACCTGATCTTTTTGTTCGACGCGCCCCCCGGCGCCCAGTCCGACGGCGAGAAATCGCTGACCGCGACCGACTATTACAACCGGCTCGCCAGCCGGATCGTCGCCGCGCTCAACGTGCCGACCGCGGCGGGGCCGCTCTACGAGGTCGACACGCGGCTTCGTCCGCAGGGGGCGCAGGGGATGCTCGCGGTCAGCCTCGAGGCGTTCGAGCGCTACCAGCGCGACGAGGCGTGGACGTGGGAGCATATGGCGCTGTGCCGCGCGCGACCGCTGACCGGGTCGGCGGCGATGCGCGAACGGATCGCGGCGCTGGTCCGCGCGATCCTTTCCGCCCCCGCCGACCCCGCCAGGATCCGCGCCGACGCGGCGGCGATGCGCGAGGAGATGGCGCGGCACAAGCCGCCCGCCGGGCACCTCGACGTCAAGCTGGGGCCGGGCGGGCTGGTCGACCTCGAGTTCGCGGTCCACACGCTCCAGCTCACCCGGCACGTCGGGCTCGACCCGAGGCTCGAGGTGGCGATCGCCGCGCTGGCCGGGGCGGGGCTGATCGATGGCGGGGCCGACGCCGACCTCAGGCTGCTGAGCCGCGCGCTGGTCGTGCTTCGCTTGGTCAGCCCGCGCGGGGTCGAGGTGCCCGAGCAGAGCCGCGCGCTGGTCGCCCGGCTGTGCGGGCACGACGACTGGTGCGCGCTGCTGGACGCGCTGGCGGCGGCGCGGCAAAGGATCGCGGCGCGCTGGGCCGCGGTTAAGGAGGACGCATGATCGACGATGGCGACAAGGTGCCGGGCTGGACCGGGCCGCTGAGCGACGGGACGCGCCTCGACCTCGCGGTAGCGGGGCCGCTGGTGCTCTATTTCTACCCCAAGGACGACACGTCGGGCTGCACCCGCGAGGCGCAGGATTTTACCGCGCTGGCGGGCGAGTTTGCGAAGGCGGGGGTCAGGGTCGTCGGCGTGTCGCGCGACCCGATGAAGAAGCACGAGAAGTTCGTCGAGAAATACGATCTCAAGGTGCCGCTCGCCGCCGACGAGGACGGGGCGCTGAGCGACGCGTTCGGGACGTGGACCGAGAAGTCGATGTACGGGCGCAAATATATGGGGATGGAGCGCTCGACCTTCCTCATCGGCAAGGACGGGCGCGTCGCGAGGAGCTGGCGCAAGGTCAAGGTGCCGGGCCATGCCGCCGAGGTGCTGGCGGCGGCGAAAGCGCTTTAGGGACTTCGCCTCAGTCGATCTTGAGCCGGACGAACGCCATCGCGCCGTTGCGGTCGCCGCCATAGGCCGCGTCGAGGCTGGCGGGGACGACGTTGCGCGCGACGAGCCCGCCGAGCCCGACCTTGACGTGCGGGGCCAGCGCGAAATCGCGGATCGCGCCCGCCGAGAGTTTGCCGACGTTCGCGGTGACGCCCTCGACCAGCTCGTCATTCTCGGTCCACTCGGCGCGGCCGAACAGCGTCCAGTCGTCGACCCGGTACCCGAGCTCGCCCGCGAGCGCGTCGAGCCGGCGTCCGTCGTGGCTCTTGCGGCCCCACGCCAGCGTTGCCGAGAGGTGCCCCGGGCCGAGGTCGCGGGCGTAGAGCGCGGAGGCCGACCAGCGGGTCTGGTTCGCGTCGGGCTCGAGCTGCTCGGGGTGCTTGAAGCGGCCCCAGCTCGCCTGCAGCGACCAGTTCGCGTTCGGGTTCCAGCTCAGCCGGATCGCGGTCGAATCGAGCGGGCCGGTCTCGATATTGTAGCGATACTGGTCGGGCTCGCGCGCGTTGAAGCGCGACACTTCAAGCTTGGCGTTGCCGAGCACCAGCCCGCCGGTGAGCACGCCGAAGCTGATGTGGGTCGAATCGAGCCAGTGGTGGCTGATCGGTGCCTCGGGGCTGTCGAGCACCGCCTCGCGGTGCATGAAGGCGGGCGGGCCGAAGGCGGGCTCGCCGGGGAGCGCGGCGTAGAGGAAGGCCGAGGCGTTCGGCCCGACCGGCTGCGACACGCTGGCCGACAATTCCATGAACAGGTCGTGCGGGTGCTGGCGGTCGACCAGCGGGGTGACGCCGTCGGCGGTCTCGCCGCTCGCGAGCAGCAGCGGATAGCCGCGCTTGCCCATCAGCGGGTCGGGCGAGAGCATCGCCTTGAACTGGAGCGTGCCCGGCCCGAGCGGGCGCTGCGCCATGCCCATCACCATGCCGCTGACGAAGCCCATGTCGTCGCCGCGCGGGCCGCCCTGCGTGTCGTAAACAGCATTGAGGCGGGCGTGGCCCATCAGCATCCAGTCGCCGGCCATGGCCATGACGCCCGAATGTTCGCTGGCGTCGGGCTGCCACGCGGTGCCCGACGATTCGCGGGTCGAAGGGTAGCGGCCGAGCGCGGCGCGCATCGCCATCATATGGTCCATGCCGGGCATGGCGGGGTGGGTCATGGCCGCGTGGTCCATCGCCGAGTGATCCATCGGGGCTTCGGGCGCGGCGGGCATCGTCATTCCCGGCATCGCGCCATGGTCCATCGTCATCTGCCCGCCCGACGGGGATGTCGTCGCTGGCATCGTCATGCCGGGCATCGACGAGTGGTCCATCGTAGAATGGTCGACCGGATTCGGCTTGGCGGCGGGCGGGGCCGATTTCAATTTCTTCGCCGTCGTCTTTTTCTTGACGACGGTCTTGTTGGCGACCGACCTCTTGTTGGGAGGAGCGGAGTGGTGGGGCATTGCCATGCCGGGCATATTCATCCCGGGCATCGACTGCGCGGTCGCGGGGGCGGCCAGCGCGATTGCCGCCGCACCGGCCAGCGTCATCGTTACCGTCTTCATGCCATGCCCCGCATCATCCAGATCGCCATCGCGACCATCATCACATTCTCGGTCAGCGAGACGAATCCCAGCGGGACGTTGCTCGACCCGCCCACGCACGCGCATTTGAGCTCGCGTTTGTCGACGTACACCGCCTTGAACACGCTGAGGGCACCGATCGATCCGATGGTGAGCGCGATTGGCACCGACAGCCACTTCGCTCCGCCCCAGACCATCAGTACCCCGGCCAGCCCCTCGAGGAAGGGATAGAGGCTGGCATAGGGCACCCAGCGCTTCGCCAGCAGGTCGTAATTGAGGAACATCGCCGAGAATTTGCCGACGTCCTGCAGCTTCAGCAGCGCCAGCACGCACATCGAAAAGGCGATGAACCATTCGCCCGCGCGGATCGTCAGCGGCGTGCCCTCGACCGCCGCGCTCGCCGCCAGCGCCATCGCCGCGGTCATCGCGAACAGCGCGATCACCGGGCTGTAGCTGGTCTCGCCCGGCGCGGCGACGTGAAGCCCGAGCCGGCGGCGAAGGTCGTCGTAGCCGCCGACGCGTTCGTCGCCGATAAAGATCTGCGGGGTGGTTTTCACGCCGAGCTTCGCCTTGAGCGCCTCGGTCTCCTCGCGGGTGCGAAGCGGGCGGTCGTCGACGGCGAAGCCCTTTCGCTTCAGCAGGTCGAGCGCCTTGAGGCCCCACGGGCAGGTATGGCCGGGCATGACCATTCGATAGAGGGTCGCGCGGCGCGCGGCGGGGGTGGTGATTGCGTCCATGCCGCCCCATATAGCGTCCGTACCATAGTCCGGAGTCAAGCCGCATGAGCCTTACCATCGCCCAGCTGGCGAAAGGCGCCGGTGTCGGGGTGGAGACGATCCGCTATTACCAGCGGCGCGGACTGCTCGCCGTGCCCGAGCGCGAGGCCGGGTCGATCCGCCGTTACGGCCAGGACGACGCCGCGCGGCTGGGCTTTATCCGCTCGGCGCAGCGTGCCGGTTTCACCCTGTCGCAGATCGCCGAACTGATCGCGCTCGATTCGACCGCCGACCGCGCGCGGGCGCGCGACATGGCGCGCGAGCGGATCGCCGCGCTCGACGCCGAGATCGCCGCGCTCAAGGCCTCGCGCGCGTCCCTCGAGCGGCTGGCGCGCGATTGCGCCGACGGCCCCGCCGGCCCCTGCCCGATCCTCACCGCGTTCGAGGTTTGAACGCATCCGCGCGCCATGCTAGCGGCGCGTCACACCTAGTCGCCGAGGACCCCCGTGGCCGAATTCACGCTTCCCAAGAACAGCAAGATCACCAAGGGCCGCCGCCACGCCGCCGAGGGCGGGGCGAAGCCCAAGTCGTTCAAGATTTATCGCTACGATCCCGACAGCGGCGCCAACCCGCGCTACGACAGCTACACGATCGACCTCGCCAAGACCGGGCCGATGGTGCTCGACGCGATCATCCGCATCAAGAACGAGATCGACCCGACGCTGACCTTCCGCCGCTCGTGCCGCGAGGGGATCTGCGGGTCGTGCGCGATGAACATGAACGGCAAGAACGGGCTCGCCTGCACCACCGCGATCGAGGATTTGAAGGGCGAGATCCGGATCACCCCGCTGCCACACATGGAAGTGGTCAAGGACCTGGTCCCGGACATGACCCATTTCTATGCGCAATATGCCTCGATCCAACCGTGGCTGAAGTCGTCGACCCCCGAGCCCTCGGGCAAGGAACGCTTCCAGTCGCCCGAGGACCGCGCGAAGCTCGACGGGCTGTACGAGTGCATCCTGTGCGCCTGCTGTTCGACCAGCTGCCCGAGTTACTGGTGGAACGCCGACAAGTTCCTGGGGCCGGCGATCCTGTTGCAGGCCTATCGCTGGCTGGTCGACAGCCGCGACGAGGCGACCGGCGAACGGCTCGACCAGCTCGAGGACCCGTTCCGCCTCTATCGCTGCCACACGATCATGAACTGCGCCAACGTCTGCCCGAAGGGGCTGAACCCGGCCAAGGCGATCGCCGAGACGAAGAAGCTGGTCGCCGAACGAGCCGCCTAGCGCAGCGAGCCTGGCGCGAAGCGCCACGTGAGCAGCGCGAAGAGCCGGCGAGTTCCGGACGGCCTGCGCGAAGCGACAGGACCGACGGCGCGGATTTACTCCGCGCCAACCCCCCTCTAGGCCACCCCAATGACCACCCCCCGCCTTCCCAACGGCGCCGTCCCCGACCCCGAGCATGACGGCTGGTACAGCTGGGGCGACTTTCCGCGCGGGAGCTTCGCCGCCGCGACCGGCCGCCTGCTCTTCCGCCCGGCCGGCGAGGGCAGCGCCGAGGTGCGGATGGACCCGACCGAGGCGCACCAGAACATGGGCGGGTCGATCCACGGCGGGGCGGTGATGAGTTTCATCGACATGAGCCTGTTCGCCGGGGGGCGCTGCGCGGGGATGGCCGAGGGGCATTATGTCACGCTGGAGATGCACACGCGCTTCCTTAAGCGCGGCGAGATCGGCACGCCGCTGACCGCGCACGTGCGGCTGGTGCGACAGACGCCGGGTGGGATCGCTTTCCTGTCGGGCTTCCTCGAGCAGGGCGGCGAGCCCTGCTACGATTTCACCGGCACATTGAAGAAGGTGAAGCGGGCCGCCGACGATGACCGGCAGCGTCGCTGACGCCTATGCCGCGCTGGTTGCGGCGGGCGAGGTGCGCGACGACCCCGACCAGCGGCGCGGCGCGCTGGCGCTCGACCGGTTCGCGGCGGCGCTCGGGCGGACGCGGCAGGGGTTCCTCAGCCGCCTGTTCGCGCGCGAGACCCCGGTACGCAGCGGCGTCTATCTGTGGGGCGGGGTCGGGCGCGGCAAGTCGATGCTGATGGACCTCGCCTTCGCGAATATCGCGGTCGAGCCGAAGCGGCGGACCCATTTCGCGCCCTTCATGATCGAGGTCCACGAGCGGCTGCGCGACCTGCGCAAGGGCGGCGAGGGCGACCCGATCGCGGCGCTGGCCGAGGCCTATGCCGACGAGGTCCGCTTCCTCGCGTTCGACGAGCTGATGGTGACCAACCCGGCCGACGCGATGATCCTCGGGCGGCTGTTTACCGCGCTGGTCGAGGCGGGGGTAGGGATCGTCGCGACGTCGAACCGGCCGCCGTCTGACCTTTACCGCGACGGGCTCAACCGCGCGCTTTTCCTGCCGTTCATCGCGCTGGTCGAGGCGCGGTTCGAGATCGTCGCGCTCAACGGGCCGATCGACTATCGGCTCGACCGGCTGGGGGGGATGCCGACCTGGTACGTGCCGAACGGGGCCGCCGCGACCGAGGCGCTGCGCGAGGCGTTCTTCCGGCTGACCGACTATCCGGTCGAGGACAGCGCCAACGTGCCGAGCGAGGAACTCGATGTCGGGGGAGGGCGGAGCCTGCACGTGCCCAAGAGCCTGAAGGGGGTTGCGGTCTTTTCGTTCAAGCGGCTGTGCGGGGCGGCGCGGGGAGCGGCGGATTATCTCGCCATCGCGCGGCGATTCCACACGGTGATCCTGGTCGGCATTCCCGTGATGACGCGCGAGATGCGAAACGAGGCGGCGCGGTTCGTGACGCTGGTCGACGCGCTCTACGAGCACCGGGCCAAGCTGCTCGCCAGCGCCGATGCCGAGCCGGCGGGGCTTTACCCGGCGGGGGACGGAAGCTTCGAATTCGCGCGGACGGTCAGCCGGCTCGAGGAGATGCAGAGCGCGGATTACCTTGGAGAAGGTCATGGCGCGGCGCGGGTCTGACGGCGAAGAGGCCGACCGCGTGAAGCACAGCGAGCATGCGGCAAGCGGCGGTCGCGCGACGAAATCGTTCGCCCACATTAGGTGAATGGCCCGCCCCGTGCTATCGAGCGTCCATCGCACGAGAACGCTTTGAGCAACGTGCGGCTGAGAGACCATCGCGCTCCCGCTTAGTCAGGAGCATCCGTGGACCTCAATCTCATCTACATGCGACATTTCTTCGCGCGTCGCGCCGTTTGCAGGGCGCGCGACGTGGCGGAACGCGCGCTTCACCAGGTCGAGGCCGAGCGGTTGGGATCGATCATCGCGCATGCGAAGGTGCGCGGCACGCCCTGCGCGGCCGTGTGATGGACGTCCCTCGGCTCACCGTCGACCAGCTGCGCGCGCAAGCCGACGCCTTGCGGCGCCTCGCGGCCGCGCGGGGCCTTTCGAATCGCGGGCGGACGTTTTTCGATGTCGCCGATTATTTCGAATCGCAGGCCCGTCGCGGCGAGTGGCTGCAAAGGCGCGGGCATTGAGCGCGCACGGGGACGCGGAGGATTCGGCCATGCTCAAGCTCGACCACCTCGGAATCGAGGTCGTTTCGGTGAAGACCTATCACTGGAATGGCTATCGATACTCGTCGGCACGCGATGCGGTAGCCGCCGCGGAGCGTGCGCGAAACAACCCGAATAGTAAGTGAAGGAACAGACATGCCTATCGGAACGGTAAAATTTTTCAACGACGGCAAGGGCTTCGGCTTCATCGCGCCTGAAGATGGCGGGACCGATGCCTTCGTCCACATCACCGCGCTCGAGAAGTCGGGGATGCGCTCGCTCCGCGAAGGACAGCGCGTCGGCTACGATCTCGAGGAGGATCGCCGCGGCAAGATGGCGGCGGTGAACGTCCGCGACGCCAGCGAGGTCCAGTTCTCTCCCCAGGACACCGATGCCGAGTAGCCCGGCAACGCTGGGCTTCTACCTCGCCCGCGCCGAACAGGCGCGGGTCGAGGCGGGGGCGGCCACGCTCGCGCATGTGCGCGAGCGGTGCACCCGATCCGAGGCGGCCTGGCTCGCCCTTGCCGAACGGGCCGAGCGCGGAGCGAAGCTTCGGGCGCTGGAGCTGGGTCGGAAGGCTGCATCGGGCGCGATGTAGGCCGCAAGGTCGTGGCGACCCGACGTGTCGGGACGTCGCGGGCGGAACATCCACGTCGAGATCATGTTATAAAGGCGCAGGTTTCGGCCTGGCGTGGACCGCGAGACGGGTCGTCCCTCGCCCTTCGGACGATCGAGCAGGCTCCGACCCATGCCGTCCCCTACGATTGTCCTCCTGGTCGAGGACGAGTCCATGATCCGTGTTTCCACTGCGCAATATTTCGAGGACGCCGGATACACGGTGTTCGAAGCCGAAACGGCGCACGAGGCGATCCTCATCATCGAACAGAATGAAGCGGTGTCGATCGTCTTCACCGATGTCGATCTTGGCGACGAGGTCGACGGGGTCGCGCTCCTTCACTTGATCGCTTCCCGCTGGCCGCCGATCCGCCTGTTCGCGACTTCGGGCGCGGTCAATGTCCCGCTCGCCGATCTTCCCGCGGGCGCGGCCTTCTTCCCCAAGCCGTATAATCACGCGACGGTCGTGGAGTCGTTCGAACAGGCGATGATAGCGGCGAATCCTCCACCGAAGGCCGAGCGCGACTGAGCTGGCGGTCGCTTGGGGTCGAAACGCGAGTTCAAAAGGCGAGGGTCAGGCTGGCGGCGAGCGGCACGGGAGTGTCGTGCTTGCTGCGCTTGTGGACCAGCAGCAGGCCCGCCGCTTCGCCGATCGCCGCGCCGACGAGGACGTCGTGCCAGTAATGCTTGTCGGCCTTCACCCGCGCGAGACCGACGAAGCCGGCGAGGAGGTGGGCGGGGAGGCCGACTTTCCAGCCGTAACGCTGCCCAAGGCCCGCCGCGGCGGCGAAGCTGATCGCGGTGTGGCCGCTCGGGAAGCTCTGGTTGTTGCTGCCGTCGGGGCGGCGTTCGTGGATCGTCGATTTGAGCGCGAAGGTGATCCCGCCGGCGAGCAGCAGTGCCTTGGCCTGCCGGCGCACGGCGCGGTCTTCGCCGTCGAGGAGCGGGGTGCCGAGCGAGAAGCCGGCGAGGCCGGTCCGGACGATGCCGCTGACCCGGTCCCAGTCTTGCACGTCCCAATCGTTCGGCGTCCAGCCGCGGGGCGCGGCGGCGGCCGGGGTCGCGGCGGTCAGCGCCGCCGCCAGCCACATCGCCTCAAGTCTGGCCCGCATTACCCCGCTCCTTTCGCCGCGACCCTTCTAGTCGGGCCGGTGGCGCCTTGTCAGGCATCGGCGCGGCCGCTTGCGGGAAGTCAATGCGCGGCCTAGCCTCATTTCGGGGGTGGCGTCATGAAGTCACTGAAGTTGCGGCCGCGCGAGGGGTGGCGGGCGTTCTCCGGCGAGGTCGGGGTGATCGTGCTTGGCGTGCTGATCGCGCTGGTCGCGCAGCAGGTCGCCAACGACTGGCAGTGGCGGCAGGACGTGGCGCGGACCAAAGCCGGCCTCGACGCTCAGATTACCGATTCGCTGGCGATGGTGGCCGAACGGGCGGCGGTCGAGCCGTGCCTGACGCAGCGGCTAGCCGACCTGGCCGCCAAGGTCGCGGCAAGCGACGGTCGGTGGAAAGCGGACCCCTATGTCCTGCCCGGCGAGCATTCGGATGCCAAAATCGTCCATTATGCGATCGCGCCCGCGTACCGGATGCCAGGTCGGAGCTATCCCGACGACGTCTGGCAGCAGGCGAAGGCGGGCGGGATGCTGGCGCACATGACGCCGGCCGACATCGTCAATTACACGAGTGCGTTCGTGGAAATGGAGGGCCTTCGCACGTCCACGGAGGTCGAGCACGACCTGGCCCCCGACCTGTCGTTCCTGTCGTTCGACGGGACGCTGGACCCGACGGTCCGGGCGCGCGCGCTGTCGACCATCGCCAAGCTCGATGCCGCCGATCGTTCGACCCTGAATTTCGCACGGCTGCTGGTGGAAGACGCCCGGGCGCTCCGGCTTCGGCTGTCGCCGACCGACGAAAAGACGTTGAACGACAATCTCGACATCCAGCAGAAATTCCGAGGGGCGTGCGTCGATCGCGCGGCAACGACGCGGCTTCTCGCTCCGCTCGCACAGGCCGCCGCCCGGTGAACCAGGCCGACGCCTTCCTGGCGTTCTACACGCTGCTGCTAGGACTCGGGGTGGCGGCGCTGCTGACCGGGCTGGCGGGGACGATGCGCCAGCATCGGCTGCGCGAGATCGGCTGGGCGGGGGCGCTGCTGGCGATCCTGATCGTGTTCGAATTCCTGACCGCCTGGTCCGGCGCGGCGCGCGGGTTCCGAAGCGCGGACGCGCATGTCATCGACCTGTTCCTGCCGCTGGGAACCGGGGCCTGCTACTTCGTGGCCGCCACCCTGCTTTTTCCCGACCCGGCCGATGTCGGGCGCGAAGGGCATATCCGGGCCTATGTCGGCGGGCAGGTGCGGACGGTCGCGGCGATGCTGCTGGCGGCGAACGTGTTGCTGATCGTGCAGGAAGCGCCGGACACCGTCGCCCGCATGGCGCGCAACCCGGCCTATCTGGCGACCTTCTACCTTCCGTACAACGGCGCGATCCTGCTGTCCTATGCGGCGATGATGGCGGCGCCGCGACGGCGCGTCGCGGTCGCGGCGATGGCGGTGCTGCTGGCGATCTACCTGTGGGTGACGTTCATCCGGCACCTCTAGCGGCGGTGCGCGGCGCCGCCGCAGACGCGAAGCCATTTGTTCGTGGGGGCGTTGTGAGGTCGGCGGAGCTCTAGCGCCTCGCCTTCGCGGTAAATGACGGGAAGGATCGCGAAATGCGCGACGGGCTGAGCAAGGTGCCGGCAGTGACGCTGGGGTTCTGGATCGCCAAGATCTTCGCGACGACGCTCGGCGAGACGGGGGGCGACGCGGTCAGCATGAGCTGGCTCGGCGAGACGACGCCCGACGCCGGGGCGAACGGGATCAACGGCTACCTCGTCGGGACGATCGGGTTCGGGCTGCTGCTGGCGGTATTGGTCGCGGTGCAGGTGCGCGCGCGGCGATACCATGGGTGGCTCTACTGGGCGACGATCGTCGCCTCGACCACCGCGGGGACGACGCTGGCCGACTTCGCCGACCGCTCGCTCGGGATCGGCTATACCGGCGGGTCGGCGCTGCTGCTGGCGCTGGTGCTGGCGAGCCTGGGGGCGTGGAAGGCGAGCGAGGGGCGCATTTCGTCGAGCCATGTCGTGAGCGGGCGCGCCGAGCTGTTCTACTGGCTGACGATCACCTTTTCGCAGACGCTGGGGACCGCGCTGGGCGACTGGGCGGCGGACGACGGCGGGCTCGGCTATGCCGGCGGGGCGGCGCTGTTCGGCGGGCTGATCGCCTTGGTCGCGCTGCTCTATTTCACGACGCGGGTGAGCCGGACCGCGCTGTTCTGGGCGGCGTTCATCCTGACCCGGCCGCTCGGCGCGACGGTCGGCGATTTCCTCGACAAGCCGGTCGCCAAGGGCGGGCTCGACCTGTCGCGGCCGGTGGCGACGGTGGCGCTGCTGGCGGCGATGGTGGGGGTGGTGGCGCTGTTCGTGCGCGCCGAGGCGCCGCTTGACGCAGGCGCGGAGGATCGTAGCGTCCCGGCCTGAACTTCCTTCGTGCCGGAGATGTCGATGCGCGCTGCCGTCCTTGCCGCCCTGTTGCTGACCGCTTCCACCGTGCCTGCGCTGGCCGAGCCGGTGCCGCAGATGCTGAGCAGGCCGACCCAGCTCGACCCGGCGTGGCAGGCGAAATCGCGCGCGCTGTTCAAGCAGCTGATCGAGATTCCCTCGGTCGAGGGGCGGGGCAATGTGCCCGAGGTGGCGGCGGCGCTGGCCGATGCGCTGAAAGCGGGCGGGATCCCGGCGAGCGACATCCACATCATGCCCTACGAGGGGCGGACCGGCGACCATACGGTGGCGCTGATCGCGCGCTGGCGCAGTCCGCACGCGACCAAGAAGCCGATGATGCTGCTGGGGCACATGGACGTGGTCGAGGCCAAGCGCGCCGACTGGGAGCGCGACCCGTTCAGCTTCATCGAGGAAGGCGGCTATTTCTACGGGCGCGGCACCGCCGACATGAAGAACGGGGTGGCGGCGACGACGCTGGCGCTGCTCAAGCTCAAGGCGGCGGGGTTCGTGCCCGACCGCGACATCATCCTCTTCTATTCGGGCGACGAGGAGACCGACGGGCACGGCGCGACGCTCGGGGCGAGCAAGTGGCGGGAGTGGACCGACGCCGAGTTCGGGCTCAACGCCGACGGCGGGGCGGGGGCGTTCGACCGGGCGGGCAACCCGCTCGGCTTCTCGGTGACGACCGCCGAGAAGACCTTCCAGACCTATTTCTTCACCGCGCGCAACCGCGGCGGGCACAGCAGCCGGCCGCGCCCCGACAATGCGATCTACGACCTTGCCGACGCGATCGAGAAGCTTCGCAACCATCGCTTCACGCCGATGCAGAACGAGGTGACCCGCGCCTATTTCACCGCGCGGGCGAAGCAGGAGGGGGACAGCGCGCTGGGCCGCGAGATGCGCGCGTGGCTGGCGAACCCCGCCGACGGCAAGGCGGCCGACGCGATCGAGGCGAGTGACACCGAGGTCGGGATCACCCGCACCCGCTGCGTCGCGACGATGCTCGAGGCCGGGCATGCCGACAATGCGCTGCCGCAATCGGCGGTGGCGACGGTCAACTGCCGGATCTTCCCGGGGGTAACGACCGCGGCGGTGCGCGATGAACTGCAGGCGCTGGCGGGGCCGAAGGTGGCGGTGACGCTCGACCCGCGGTTCCTGGGCGAGACGACCCCCGCTTCGCCGCTGCGCCCCGACGTGATGGGCGCGGTGCGGACCGCGGTGGGCAAAATCTACGGGCCGTCGATGCCGATCATCCCGGCGATGTCGACCGGGGCGAGCGACGGAAGCTTCTTCCGCGCCAAGGGGATCCCGGTCTACGACATCGACGGCAGCTGGGGGATCAGCCCCGACGACGAGCGGATGCACGGACTCAACGAACGGACCCCGGTGCGCGCCTTTTACGACGACGTCGTCTACTGGGAGACGATCGTGAAGACGCTGGCGAGCTGAGGCGAACGGCAAAAGGGCCGCCCCGGCGGTTGCCGGGACGGCCCCTGACGGCCGGTTGCACTCGGCCGAGCGGTGACTAGCGAATGAGGGCGCCGAGCACCCGGCTGATCAGCTGGGTGCGGGGGTCGACCTGGTAATAATAGCCATTGTCGTAGGCGTAGCGCGCATAGGGGTCGTAGGCGTAGCGCTGCTGGTAATAGTCGGGCAGCTGGTTGTAGCCCATCAGCCGCGAGCCATAGTAGCGCTGGCCGACGTTGTAGCGCTTCTTCGCCTGCCCCGGGGGAAGGCAGCCGTTGTTCTTCTTGGCCAGCCCCGGCGGGCAGCCGCCAACGCCGTAGCCCTGCGCGCGCTGGTTGCCCCAGCCGTGGCCGTGACCGGGATCGGCCAGCGCGGGGCTGGCGGCGATCGCGCCGAGGGCGCCGAGCGCGGCGCCGAGGAGGATGGTCCTGTTCATCTCATGTCTCCTTGTTCGGGTCCGACGATAGGCGCGGCGCGATGAACCGGGCTTGAGCCGCCCGCTCATCGCGCCGCAAGGCTCGGGATCTAGCGGGTGAGCGCGTCGATCACGCGCTGGACCGCGTAGGTGGTCGGGTCGACCTGGTAGATATAGTTATTCGAGTAGACGTAGCGGCGATTCGGATCGAGGTTGTACTGGGTCACATACTGCTGCGGCAGCCGGTCGTAGGGGGTCCAGGCGTAGCTCGGGCGGAAACGGTAGCCGACGTTATAGGCAGCACGGCGCTCGGCGCGCATCTCGCGGCGTTCCATGCGGTTGTGCCAGCCGCGGGTCTGCCACGCGACGCAATGGCCGCGGTGCCAGCGGGTGCAGACCTTGTTGTGGCCGTAGGCATAATGATGGCCGCGGCCGGGGTGGGCGGCGGCGGGGGTGGCGGCAGCAAGGGCGACGCCGGCCGTGGCGAGCGCAAGAAGGGCGAATTTCATTGGTTTTCCTCTCTCCGGTTCCGGCCGGGCGTGGGATACGATGTCGCGTAACCCGGTCCGTCGGCTTGAACCCGCCGTGGCGGTGGCGGTTCCCGGGCAGGGCGCCGACCGGGCGATCGGCGGTTGAAGCGCGCCGCCCCAGCGGCTAAGCGGCGCGCGTCAGGGCGGAGTCTTCCGCCCCGCTCCCATTTGACCTGTCCCTATGTTCAAGAAGGATTGCCGCCCCATGGCTCGCAAGAAAATCGCGCTGATCGGTTCCGGGATGATCGGCGGAACGCTCGCCCACCTGGCGGCGAAGCGCGAGCTGGGCGACATCGTGCTGTTCGACGTCGCCGAGGGGCTGCCGCAGGGCAAGGCGCTCGATTTGAGCCAGTGCGGCCCGGTCGAGGGGTTCGACGCGAAGATCAGCGGCACTAACGACTATGCCGACATCGCCGGGGCCGACGTGGTGATCGTCACCGCGGGCGTGCCGCGCAAGCCGGGGATGAGCCGCGACGATTTGCTGGGCATCAACCTCAATGTGATGAAGGCGGTCGGCGCGGGGATCAAGGCGAACGCGCCCGACGCCTTTGTCATCTGCATTACAAACCCGCTCGATGCGATGGTGTGGGCGTTGCGCGAATATAGCGGGCTGCCGGCGGAAAAGGTGGTCGGCATGGCGGGCGTGCTCGACAGCGCGCGCTTCGCCCATTTCCTCGCCGAGGAGTTCGAGGTGTCGGTCAAGGACGTCAACGCCTTCGTGCTCGGCGGGCATGGCGACACGATGGTGCCGGTCACCAGCTACACGACGATTTCGGGCATCCCGGTCGACGACCTGGTCAAGATGGGTCGTTCGTCGAAGGAAAAGATCGACGAGATCGTCAAGCGGACGCGCGGCGGCGGCGGCGAGATCGTCGCGCTGCTCAAGACCGGCAGCGCCTATTACGCCCCGGCGACCAGCGCGATCGCGATGGCCGAGGCCTATCTGGGCGACCAGAAGCGGATCCTGCCGTGCGCGGTGAAGGTCGAGGGGAAATACGGGCTCGACGGGCTCTACGTCGGCGTGCCGACGGTGATCGGCGCGGGCGGGGCCGAGGAAGTGATCGAAATCGCGCTCGACGAGGAGGCGAAGGCCAATTTCCAGGTCAGCGTCGACGCGGTCAAGGAACTGCTGGTGGCGTGCAAGGCGATTGATGGGTCGCTGGGTTAGGTGTTTCCCCTCATTCTCATTGTGACGCTAGTCATATTGGCGGCCCCGTTTGCCATCGCTGGGTATCGCCGCCGTTGGCTCGCGCCGTTGGTGATCGAGCTTCTTATTTTGGGCTACGCAGCCTTCCTTTGGACATTACCGATTAATTCGGCCGATGACGTCCAAATGCAGCAGCTTTGGCGCCTGATGGTCTACGGTGCCGCGATCATGCTAGCGGCCGTGTTCCTTTCCGGGCTCATTGCATCAAAGCTTGCCCAGCATCGGAAAAAAGAAGGTTTCGAATGAGCATCCTCGTCGACAAGAATACGCGCGTCATCGTCCAGGGCATGACCGGGGCGACCGGCACCTTCCATACCGAGCAGGCGCTCGCCTATGGGACGCAGATGGTCGGAGGCGTCACGCCGGGGAAGGGCGGGAGCACCCATATCGGGCTGCCTGTATTCGACACGGTCCATGAGGCGGTCGCCAAGACCGGGGCCGATGCGTCGGTGGTGTATGTCCCGCCGCCGTTCGCGGCCGATTCGATCCTCGAGGCGATCGATGCCGAGGTGCCGCTGATCGTCGCGATCACGGAAGGGGTGCCGGTGCTCGACATGGTCAAGGTCAAGCGGGCGCTGTCGGGCTCGAAGTCGCGGCTGATCGGGCCGAACTGCCCGGGCGTGCTGACGCCGGGCGAGTGCAAGATCGGGATCATGCCGGGCAACATCTTTTCCAACGGCAGCGTCGGCGTGGTCTCGCGTTCGGGTACGCTGACCTATGAGGCGGTGTTCCAGACGACCAACGAGGGGCTGGGCCAGACGACCGCGGTCGGGATCGGCGGCGACCCGGTCAACGGCACCAACTTCATCGACGTGCTCGAGCTGTTCCTCGCCGACGAGGAAACCAAGTCGATCATCATGATCGGCGAGATCGGCGGCGATGCCGAGGAGCAGGCGGCGCAGTTCCTGATCGACGAGGCCAAGCGCGGCCGGTCGAAGCCGACCGTCGGCTTCATCGCCGGGCGCACCGCGCCGCCGGGCCGCCGCATGGGCCATGCCGGCGCGATCGTGTCGGGCGGCAAGGGCGACGCCGATTCGAAGATCGCGGCGATGGAAGCCGCTGGAATCCGCGTGTCCCCGAGCCCATCTGAGCTCGGCACGACGCTGACGGAGCTGTTGAAGGGCTGACGTGACCGAGATCGAGACCATGGGCGTGGACCGCGAGGCGGGACCGAGCTGGGCACGGGCGAACTGGCCGGTGGCGGCGCTCGACGAGGTCAACCTCGGGCTCGACCCGACCGAGGCGGCGATCGCCACGGTGCAGAAGGCGGCGAAGGCCGAGGCGGTCGCGGCGGGCGTCACCGATCCCAAGGCGGTTGATGCGGCGGCAAGCGACAGCATCCGCGCGATGATGCTGATCCGGCTGTACCGGGTGCGCGGGCACCTGATGGCCGAGCTCGACCCGCTGGGATTGGCGCACCACGAGCCGGTGCCCGAGCTCGACCCGGCGTTCCACGGCTTTACCGAGGGCGACATGGACCGGCCGATCTGGCTGGGCGGGACGTTGGGCTACGAGCGTGCGTCGATCCGGCAGATCGTGGCGATGCTCAAGGCCAATTACTGCGGGCATGTCGGCCTCGAATATATGCACATCAACGACCTCGAGGAGCGCAAATTCCTCCAGGAGCGGATGGAAGGGCAGCACGCCGAGATCGTCTTCACCCCCGAGGGCAAGCAGTCGATCCTCGCCAAGGTGATCCAGGGCGAGCAGTGGGAAAAATTCCTCGCCAAGAAATATGTCGGGACCAAAAGGTTCGGGCTCGACGGGGGCGAAAGCGCGATCCCCGCGCTCGAGGCGGTGATCAAGTACGGCGGGCTGTCGGGGGTGCAGGAAATAACCCTCGGCATGGCGCATCGCGGGCGGCTCAACGTGCTCGCCAACGTGATGGGCAAGCCCTATCGCGCGATCTTCAGCGAGTTCGCGGGCGGGGCGGCCAACCCGGCCGACGTCGGCGGGTCGGGCGACGTCAAATATCACCTCGGCACCTCGAGCGACCGCGAGTTCGACGGGGTCAAGGTCCACCTGAGCCTCGTCCCCAACCCCTCGCACCTCGAGGCGGTCGACCCGGTCGTGCTGGGCAAGAGCCGCGCGGTGCAGGCGATCAAGGGCGACCGCGAAGGCGACAGCGTGCTGCCGGTGCTGCTGCACGGCGACGCGGCGTTCGCGGGGCAGGGGATCGTCGCCGAATGCTTCGGTTTTTCCGGACTGCCGGGTTATGGGACGGGCGGCACGATCCACTTCGTCATCAACAACCAGGTCGGCTTCACCACCAGCCCGCAGTTCGCCCGCTCCTCGCCCTATTGCAGCGATATCGCCAAGTCGGTCCAGGCGCCGATCCTCCACGTCAACGGCGACGATCCCGAGGCGGTGACCTTCTGCTGCAAGCTGGCGATGGAATTCCGCCAGAAATTCAACCGCGACATCGTCATCGACATGTGGTGCTACCGCCGCTTCGGGCACAACGAGGGCGACGAGCCGAGCTTCACCCAGCCGCTGATGTATGCCGCGATTCGCCAGCACCCCCCGATCAGCGAGATCTATGGCGGCAAGCTGGTCGCCGAGGGGGTCGTCGACCAAGGCTGGATCGACAAGCAGACCGCCGATTTCACCACGCTGCTCGAAAGCGAGTTCGCGGCGGGGGCGTCCTACCTGCCGAACAAGGCCGACTGGTTCGAGGGGCGCTGGCAGGGGCTGGGCAAGCCGGGCGAGCCGGTGGACGCGCGGCGCAACGTCAATACCGCGATCCCCGACGAGCTCTACGACCGGCTGACCGCGCTGACGACGACGGTCCCCGAGGGTTTTTCGATCCACAAGACGCTGGCGCGGATCATCGAGGCGCGCCGCAAGACGCTGTCGGACGGCGCGGGGATCGACTGGGCGACCGCCGAGAGCCTCGCCTTCGGCAGCCTCGTCGAGCAGGGCCACGGGGTGCGGCTGTCGGGGCAGGACAGCGGGCGCGGCACCTTCAGCCAGCGCCACGCGGTGTGGGTCGACCAGGCGAGCGGCGAGAAATATATCCCGCTTCGCCAGATCAACGACGGCGAGACGATGAAGCCGCGGTTCGAGGTGCGCGACAGCCCGCTGAGCGAATTCGGGGTGCTGGGCTTCGAATATGGCTATTCGATCGCCGACCCGACCAAGCTGGTGCTGTGGGAAGCGCAGTTCGGCGACTTCGCCAACGGCGCGCAGACGATCATCGACCAGTTCATCGCCGCGGGCGAGGCCAAATGGCTGCGCGCGAGCGGGCTGACGATGCTGCTGCCGCACGGGTTCGAGGGGCAGGGGCCCGAGCATAGTTCGGCGCGGCTCGAGCGCTATTTGCAGCTGTGTGCCGAGGACAATCTGCAGGTCGCCAACTGCACCACGCCGGCCAACTATTTTCACATCCTGCGGCGGCAGATGCTGCGCGATTTCCGCAAGCCCCTGGTGATCATGACGCCCAAGTCGCTGCTTCGCCACAAGCTGGCGGTGTCGAGCCGCGCCGACTTCACCGGCGAGGGGCATTTCAAGCGGATCCTGAGCGACCTCAACCCGCCCGCCGAGGGCGAGACGCGGCGGGTCGTGCTGTGTTCGGGCAAGCTTGCCTACGAGCTGATGGAGGCGCGCGACGCCTCGGGCGCCGACCGCACCACCGAGATCGTCCGGATCGAGCAGCTCTATCCGTTCCCGTCCGAGCCGCTGGTGCGCCGCCTCAAGGCGATGCCGAAGCTTCGCGAGCTGGTCTGGGCGCAGGAAGAGCCGAAGAACAACGGCGCCTGGTTCTTCGTCGAGGAGCGGCTCGAGCAGTGCCTCGACGAGGCGGGGCGCAAGGGGATGCGCCCGCGCTATGCCGGGCGCGCCGCTTCGGCCTCGCCCGCGACCGGGCTGGCCAAGCGCCACGCCGCCGAACAGGCCGCGCTGATCGCCGACGCGCTCGGGATCGCCGCCTCCGCCACCATCGCCAAAGCCAGCTAGGACTTATCGAATGCCCACCGACGTCAAGGTTCCGACACTCGGCGAATCGATCACCGAGGCGACTATCGGCCAGTGGCTGAAGAAGCCCGGCGAGGCGGTCGCGGCGGACGAGCCGATCGCGAGCCTCGAGACCGACAAGGTCAGCGTCGAGGTCAATGCGCCGGTCGCCGGCACGCTCGCCGAGCAGCTGGCGGGCGAGGGCGACACGGTCGAGGTCGGCGCGGTGATCGCGCGGATCGGCGAGGGAGCGGCGGCGACGGCAGCGCCTGCGCCCGCCGCCGCGCCGATCCCGCAGCAGGTCGCGGGGACGCCGGTCAACCCGACCGGGGCGGGCGAGAATGTCGAGGCGCGCCAGCCCGGGCCAGGCGCGGCGGCCGATGCCGCGCTGACGCTGTCGCCGGCGGTGCGCCGCGCGGTGCTCGAGCATCATGTCGATCCCTCGTCGATCAAGGGCAGCGGCAAGGACGGGCGGATTACCAAGGACGACGTGATCGCCGCGGCGAGCGCGAAGGCGCCCGCGCCCGCGCCCAAGGCCCCGGCCGCGACCCCCGCAGCGCCGCGCGCGAGCGGCGGTGCGCGCACCGAAGAGCGGGTGAAGATGTCGCGGCTGCGGCAGACGATCGCGACCCGGCTGAAGGAAGCGCAGAACACGGCGGCGCTGCTGACCACCTTCAACGACGTCGACATGAGCGAGGTGATCGCCGCGCGCGCCCGTTACAAGGACTTGTTCGAGAAGAAGCACGGCATCCGGCTCGGCTTCATGAGCTTCTTCGTGAAGGCGGCGGCGCTCGCCGCGCGCGACGTGCCGTCGGTCAACGCGCGGATCGAGGGGCCAGAAGGCAATCAGGAGATCGTCTACGCCGATTATCTCGACGTGTCGGTCGCGGTGTCGGCGCCGAAGGGGCTGGTCGTCCCGGTGATCCGCGACGCGCAGGCCATGAGCTTCGCCGAGATCGAGAAGACCATCGCCGACTATGGCAAGAAGGCGAAGGACGGGACGCTCGGCATCGAGGACATGAAGGGCGGCACCTTCACCATCTCGAACGGCGGGGTGTTCGGATCGCTGCTGTCGACCCCGATCATCAACCCGCCGCAGTCGGCGGTGCTCGGCCTCCACCGGATCGAGGAGCGGCCGGTGGTTCGCGACGGCCAGATCGTGGCGCGGCCGATGATGTACCTCGCGTTGAGCTACGACCACCGGCTGATCGACGGGCGCGAGGCGGTGACGTTCCTGGTGCGGATCAAGGAAGCGATCGAGGACCCGACGCGGCTCCTGATCGACCTTTAAAGGACAAGATGATGGCTGAGTTCGACTATGACGTGCTGGTGATCGGGGCCGGTCCCGGCGGCTATGTCGCGGCGATCCGCGCGGCGCAGCTGGGGCTGAAGACCGCCTGTGCCGAGAGCCGCGAAACGCTCGGCGGGACCTGCCTCAACGTCGGCTGTATCCCGTCGAAGGCGATGCTCCACGCGTCGGAATATTTTGACGCGGCGGCCAATGGGGCGATGGCCAAGATGGGGATCAAGGTCACGCCCGAGCTCGACCTGCCGGCGATGCACGGCCAGCGCACCGACGCGGTCAAGCAGCTGACCGGGGGAATCGAGTTCCTGTTCAAGAAGAACAAGGTCACCTGGCTGAAGGGCAAGGCGAGCTTTGCCGACGCGCACAGCGTCGAGGTCGGCGGGCAGACGGTCACCGCGAAGAACATCGTCATCGCCACCGGCTCGTCGGTGACGCCGCTGCCCGGCGTGACGATCGACCAGCGGGTAGTGGTCGATTCGACCGGCGCGCTCGAGTTACCGAAGGTGCCGGGGCACATGGTCGTCATCGGCGGCGGGGTGATCGGGCTCGAGCTCGGCAGCGTGTGGCGGCGGCTGGGGGCGAAGGTCACCTGCGTCGAGTTCCTCGACCAGATCCTCCCCGGCTTCGACGGCGAGGTGCGCAAGGAAGCCAACAAGATCTTCAGGAAGCAGGGGATCGAGTTCAAGCTCGGGACCAAGGTGACCGGGGTTACCGTGAACGGCGACAGGGCGAGCCTGACGCTCGAACCCGCCAAGGGCGGGGCGGGCGAGACGATCGAGGCCGATTGCGTGCTGGTGTCGATCGGGCGGCGGCCGAACACCGAGGGGCTGGGGCTCGAGAAGATCGGCCTTTCGCCCAACAATCGCGGGCAGATCGAGACCGACCACGACTTCCGCACCAAGGTGGACGGCGTCTGGGCGATCGGCGACGTCATCCCCGGCCCGATGCTGGCGCACAAGGCCGAGGACGAGGGCATCGCGGTGGCCGAGAATATCGCCGGGCTGACCGGGATCGTGAACCACGACGTGATCCCGAGCGTGGTCTATACCTGGCCCGAGATCGCCGGCGTCGGCCTCACAGAGGAAGCGGCGAAGGAGCAGGGCGAGGTCAAGGTCGGCAAGTTCCCGATGCTCGCCAATTCGCGCGCCAAGACCAACCATGAGCCCGACGGCTTCGTGAAGATCATCGCCGATGCGAAGAACGACCGCGTGCTCGGGGTGTGGGCGATCGCGAGCGTCGCGGGGACGATGATCGCGCAGGCGGCACAGGCGATGGAATTCGGCGCGACGAGCGAGGACATCGCCTACACCTGCCACGCCCACCCGACGCACAGCGAGGCGATCAAGGAAGCGGCGATGGCGGTGACCGGGAAGCCGATCCACATCTGAGGCTAGTCGTGCCCCTCCGCCGTCGCGTGGACGGTGGTCAGCTAAGCAACTCCAGCAGGATCGCGCGCCAGCCGGTGGCGGCGGGGAGCGCCCTGGGCGCGGCGACGGTGACCGGGGGGCAATCGAGGCACGCGACCTGGACGGTCGGGCCGGTCAGCAGCTGCCGCGCGCGATCGAGCGCCTGCGCGACCAGTCCGGCGGGGGCGGGCGAGAGCGAGGCAAGCGCGTCGGTCGCGTTGGCATCGTCGTCGTCGTTGCGGTCGGCGAGGCCTTCGGCGATCGAGTCGGCGAAGCTCGGCCGGGTCGCGATGATCGTGGTGCCGCGTTCGTCGCCGAGCTTGGCAAGCTCGGCCGCCTTGGCGACCGCCGCGTCGAGCCCGCCGAAGCCGTCGACCAGCCCAATCTGGTGCGCGCTGCCGCCGTCCCACACGCGGCCCTGCGCGATCTTGTCGATGTCGGCGGGGCTCTTTTGCCGCGAGGCGGCGACGAGGCCGAGAAAGGTTCGGTAGGTCGAATCGATCCCCGCCTGGACCAGCGCGTCGGCCGCGGGCGAGAAGCCCTTGAGGAAGTCGGGCTGGCCCGACAGCGGGGTGGTCTGCACCCCGTCGGCGTGGACCCCGAGCTTGGCGAGCGAGCCTTCGAAGCTGGGGAGGATGCCGAACACCCCGATCGAGCCGGTGATCGTCCCCGGCTCGGCGAAGATATAGTCGCCCGGGGTCGAGACCCAGTAGCCGCCCGAGGCGGCGACGTCGCCCATCGACACGACCACCGGCAGCCCCGCCTTTTTCGCGCCGACGATCGCCTGGCGGATCTGTTCGGAGGCGGTGACCGAGCCGCCGGGGCTGTCGACGCGCACGACCAGCGCCTTGAGCTTGCCCGAGGCGACCGCCCTGTCGATCAGCCGGCTGATCGTCGCGCTGCCCGCGGTGCCGGGGCCGGCCTTACCGTCGACGATCATGCCGGCGACGGTAACGATCCCGATCGGGCCGGTGCCGCGATTGTCGGCGGTATCCCGAAGGTAGGAATCGAGCCCAATCTGCCGGAAGCCGCCGGGGCGGTCCTTGTCGCTGCCACCGAGCTGGGCGAGGCGGGCGTTGAAGTCGGTGCGGGTGGCGACATGGTCGGCGAGCTTGAGCGCGAGCGCCGACTTGGCGAAGTCGCCCCCCGAGGCGGCGAGCGTTCCGACCGGGTCTTTGAGCAGTGCGTCGACCCCCGCCGCCGCCTGCGGGCGCGCCTTTTTGATGTCGTCCTTCCAGTTTTCGAGCATCGCCCCGGCGAGCGCCTGCGCATTCTGCCGCGCCTCGGGCGACATGCCGTCGCGGATGTAGGGCTCGACCGCGCTCTTGTAGGTGCCGACGCGGAACACGTGGGCGTTGACCCCGAGCTTGTCGAGCAGCCCCTTGTAATAGAGGTTGGTGCCGCCCGGGCCGCGCAGCGCGACAACCCCCATCGGGTCGACCATTACGTCGCTGGCGTGGGCGGCGAGCTGGTAGCCGCTGTCGGTGTAGCCGGTGGCGTAGGCGATCACCGGCTTGCCCGCCTTGCGCACCGCATCGAGCGCGGCGCCGACGGTGGCGATCCCGCTTTCGCCCCCGCCGGTGAAGCCGTCGAGGTCGAGCGCCACCGCCTTGACCCTCTCGTCGCCCGCCGCACGGACCAGCGCCTGCGATAGATCGTTGATCGCATATTCGTTCATCCGCGCGCCGCCGCCGACGAGCTGCGCCGCCGAGGCGCGCGAGGGCTGTTCGGTGAGCGAGCCGTTGAGGTCGACGAGGAGCACCCCGTCGCCGATCGGCCGCGGCTTCGACTTCAGCCCGGCGAACAGCAGCCCGAAGAAGAGCAGCATGAAGACGAGCACCAGCGCGTCCTTGACCCCGACGAGAAGCTTCCAGATTGCCTTCACGAACGCCATCGACCGGAATCCTTTCGCCGAGCGGCGTAGCGAAGCGCCGGGCGAACGGCCATCGCTTTTCGACGACGGGTGCTGCTAAGCGCCGGCGCATGGACACGAGCGGGCGGGACTGGGCGGCATGGCGGGCGGAGGCGCGCGCGACGCTGGCGCTCGCGTGGCCGCTGGTCGTCGCCAACCTCACCAGCCAGCTGATCAACGCGACCGACGTGCTGTTGATGGGGCGGCTGGGGGCGGCGCCGCTGGCGGCGGCGACGCTGGCGCTCAACCTTACCTGGACGCTCAACATGCTGCTGTTCGGGATGGTCATCGCCGCCTCGCCGATGATGGCGAGCGCGCTTGGCCAGCGGTCGAGCAACGTGCGCGACGTGCGGCGGACGTTCCGCGCCGGGCTATGGCTGCTGATCCTGACGCTGCCCTTCTACTGGTTGGCGCTGTGGCACATCGGGGCGGTGATCCGCGCCTTCGGGCAGGACCCGGCGCTGGCCGACATGGGGCAGGCGTTCATGCGCGCCTACATGTGGAGCAGCCTGCCGTGGCTGGTCTTCCAGCTGCTGCGCAACTTCGCCGGGGCGCTCGAGCGGCCGAAGGTGGTGCTATGGCTGTCGCTGGCGGGGATCCCGCTAAACGCGCTGCTGAGCTGGTCGCTGATCTTCGGCAGGTTCGGGCTGCCCGCGCTGGGGCTGGTCGGCGGCGGGGTCGGCAGCGCAATCACCTGGGCGATGCTGTGCGCCGCGATGATCGCGGTGGTGCGGACCGACCGGCAGTTCCGGCGGTTCCACCTGTTCGGGCGCTGGTGGCGGTTCGACCGCGAGCGGGTCGCGGCGATGGTCCGGCTGGGGCTGCCGATCGGGGCGACGATGATGCTCGAGATGGGAGTGTTCGCGCTCGCCACCTATTTCATGGGCTGGCTCGGGGCGGGCGTGGTCGCGGCGCACGCGATCGCGCTCCAGATTGCCTCGACCACCTTCATGGTGCCGCTGGGGATCGGGCAGGCGGCGACGGTGCGGGTCGGGCTGGCGCTGGGGCGCGGCGATGCCGACGGGGTGACGCGCGCGGGGTGGACCGCGTGGGTCATCGGGGTCGGTTTCATGAGCGTGACGGCGGTGGCGATGTGGGTCGCGCCGCACCCGCTGGTGACGCTGTTCCTCGCCGATGCGCCCGCCAACCGGGCGGTAATCGCGCTGGCGGTCCGGTTCCTGGCGGTCGCGGCGCTGTTCCAGGTGGTCGACGGCGGGCAGGTGATCGGCGCGGGCATGCTCCGCGGGCTCCACGACACGCGGGTGCCGTTCCTGTTCGCGCTGGTCGGCTACTGGGTGATCGGCCTGGGGATCGGGGCGTGGCTGGCGTTCGCGCGCGACTGGCGCGGGGTCGGGATCTGGACCGGGCTCGCGGCGGGGCTGGCGGTGGTCGCCGCGCTGATGCTGTGGCGCTGGTCGCGGCGCGGGGCGCTCGGGCTCGGGCGTCAGCTCTCGATGTCGACCGGGTCGCCGAGCTTCGTCAGCGAATAGAGCCGCTTCGCCACTGCCAGCGGCAGGCGGATGCAGCCGTGGCTGGCGGGATAGCCGGGGTTGGTGCCGGCGTGGAGCGCGATGCCGTACTGGTCGAGCCGCTGCATGAACGGCATCGGCGCGTCGCTATACTTGTTCGACTTGTGGAACTTAGCCTTCTGCAGGATCGGCCAGTGGCCCGGGACGGTCGGATGGCCGGGCATGCCGGTCGAAACGGTGGTCATGCCGATCATCTGCTCGTTCCTGAAGATCCACGCGCGCTGCTGGCGGAGGCTGACGAGGACGCGGATCGGACCGGTCGCGGGGATCGCCTTGTCGGCGACCCAGACATAGTGGCCGGGGGCGAGCGGCTGGTTGGGGAAGACCTGCGCGGTCTGGGCGAGCGCGGCGCGGGTCATCGGGTTGTCGCTGACCCGCGCGATGTCGGGGCCGGGACCGGCGGGCTGCATCGCGCAGCCGGCGAGCGCGGCGAGCGCGAAAAGGGGCGAAAAACGGCGGGTGAGCATGGGAATACCTCGACGGGAACGGCGGACTTCCGCCTTGCCTAGCCTGCTTCGGCCGCCAATGCACCCGGCGCGCGATTATCGTTGGCCCGAGCCATTGACGCGCCCGGCCCCCCGAACCATATCCCGGCCACCGCTGGCACTCGTTACAAGCGAGTGCCAGCAACAACATTAGCAAGGGAATCGACAATCATGGGTTTCAGGCCGCTTCATGACCGCGTCCTCGTCCGCCGCGTCGAGGCTGACGAGAAGACCGCCGGCGGGATCATCATCCCCGACAGCGCCAAGGAAAAGCCGCAGGAAGGCGAAGTCGTCTCGGTCGGCACCGGGGCGCGCGCCGAAAACGGCACCATCACCCCGCTCGACGTCAAGGCGGGCGACCGCATCCTGTTCGGCAAATGGTCGGGCACCGAGGTCAAGGTCGACGGCGAAGACCTCATCATCATGAAGGAAAGCGACATTCTCGGGATTGTTGGCTGACGCCAACGGGCTGGGCATCGTCGCCCGAGCCGATTTCTTCCCGAGTTCACCTGATTTGAAAGGACAGCCATCATGGCAGCCAAGGACGTAAAATTCAGCCGCGACGCGCGCGAGCGCATCCTCAAGGGCGTCGACATCCTCGCCGACGCGGTCAAGGTGACGCTGGGGCCGAAGGGCCGCAACGTCGTCATCGACAAGAGCTTCGGCGCGCCGCGCATCACCAAGGACGGCGTCACCGTCGCCAAGGAAATCGAGCTCAAGGACAAGTTCGAGAACATGGGCGCGCAGATGCTGCGCGAGGTCGCTTCGAAGACCAACGACAACGCCGGTGACGGCACCACCACCGCCACCGTGCTGGCGCAGGCGATCGTCCGCGAGGGCATGAAGTCGGTCGCCGCGGGCATGAACCCGATGGACCTCAAGCGCGGCATCGATCTCGCCGTCGCCAAGGTGACCGAGGACATCAAGTCGCGCAGCAAGCCGGTCAGCGGCAGCCAGGAGATCGCGCAGGTCGGGATCATCTCGGCCAATGGCGACACCGTCGTCGGCGAGAAGATCGCCGAGGCGATGGAAAAGGTCGGCAAGGAAGGCGTGATCACCGTCGAGGAAGCCAAGGGGCTGGAGTTCGAGCTCGACGTCGTCGAGGGCATGCAGTTCGACCGCGGCTACCTGTCGCCCTACTTCATCACCAACCCGGAAAAGATGCAGGTCGAGCTCAACGATCCCTACATCCTTATCCACGAGAAGAAGCTGTCGTCGCTGCAGGCGATGCTGCCGATCCTCGAGGCGGTGGTGCAGTCGGGCCGTCCGCTGCTGATCATCGCCGAGGACATCGAGGGCGAGGCGCTCGCCACGCTGGTCGTGAACAAGCTTCGCGGCGGGCTCAAGGTCGCGGCGGTCAAGGCGCCGGGCTTCGGCGATCGTCGCAAGGCGATGCTCGAGGACATCGCGATCCTGACCGGCGGCGAGATGATCTCGGAAGACCTCGGCATCAAGCTCGAGAACGTCACCGTCCAGATGCTCGGCACCGCCAAGAAGGTCGTGATCGACAAGGACAACACGACGATCGTCGACGGCGCCGGCAGCCACGAGTCGATCGAGGCCCGTGGCGGCGCGATCCGCCAGCAGATCGAGAACACCACCAGCGATTATGATCGCGAGAAGCTGCAGGAGCGGCTGGCCAAGCTCGCCGGCGGCGTCGCGGTGATCAAGGTCGGCGGGGCCTCGGAAGTCGAGGTCAAGGAGCGCAAGGACCGCGTCGACGACGCGCTCCACGCGACCCGCGCGGCGGTCGAGGAAGGCATCGTCCCGGGCGGCGGCACCGCGCTGCTTTATGCGACCAAGGCGCTTGACGGGCTGACCGGGCAGAACGACGACCAGACGCGCGGCATCGACATCGTCCGCCGCTCGCTGTCGGCGCTGGTCCGCCAGATCGCCACCAACGCCGGCCATGACGGCGCGGTGGTCGCGGGCAAGCTGCTCGAGGGCGGCGACTCGTCGCAGGGCTTCAACGCCCAGACCGACAAGTATGAGAACCTCGTCGCGGCCGGCGTGATCGACCCGACCAAGGTCGTCCGCACCGCGCTGCAGAACGCGGCGTCGGTCGCCGGGCTGCTGATCACCACCGAAGCGGCGGTGTCGGAATTGCCCGAGGACAAGCCGGCGATGCCGATGGGCGGCGGCGGCATGGGCGGCATGGGCGGAATGGATTTCTAAGCCTGAGGCGGCCGGGGACAGCGAAGCGGTCGCAAGCGACCGTTAGCTGTCCCCGGACTCGCCGAAGGCCGGACGACAGGTCGCGCAGCGATCCTGATCGACGACGCGGATTTACTCCGCGTCGGCCCAGCCCGAAGCGAGGCGGCCTGGCCTAGCGACGCTAGGCCAGGACTCGCCGAAGGCCGGACGGCCTGCGGGCGAAGCCCGACAGGACCGACGACGCGGATTTACGCCGCGTCGGCCCAGCCCGAAGCCACCCAAGAAAGGGGCCGGAAGCACCCGCTTCCGGCCCCTTAGTCTTACCCCCGATGCAGCATCGCGACGTTGCAGCGGCTGTATTCGCCGCCCAGCTCGTCCTTCAGCGCCTCGTCGTGGACGAAGCCGTTGCGTTCGTAGAGCCGGATCGCCGCCGCGCTCTTGGTGCTGGTGAGCAGGAACAGCCGGGTCGCGCCGAGGGCCTTCGCCGCCTCGATCCCGGCCTTCAGCAGCGTCTCGCCGACCCCGAGCCCCTGTGCGACGGGGTCGACCCCCATCTTGATCAGCTCGTAATCGCCCGGCCCGATCCGCAGCAGCCCGCAGGTGCCGACCGGGCCGAGCTTGTCGTCGATCGCGAAGAAAATCTCGCCGCCCGGCTCGACGATCGTCGCGCGCGGCTGGCCGAGCTGGTCCTCGTCGACCGGCTCGATCACGTGCATCTCCTCGATCCAGCGGCGGTTGATCCGGTCGAAGTGCGGGGCGAGGTCGTCGTCGAAGCGGGCGAGGCGCAGCCCCGGGCGCGAGTGGCGGGTGAGAAGCGCGTCGATGGCATCGTCCATGGCCTCATTATCCGGCCGATTCCGGGCCAGCGTCAATCGGCCATCAACCTTTGGCGGGTAGCGCGGCGCGACCTATTGGAGTGGCTCGGTCGATGACGATGATCCTGGTTGGCGGCGCGGTGGCGCTGGTCGTGGTGCTGGCGGCGTTCGCGCTGATGCGGCGCAAGTCGCCCGAGGCGCCGGTCGAGACGGTCGAGGCCGAGCCCATGCGCCGCCGCGCGGTCGGCGCGACACTGATCGCCGACGAGGCCGCCGCGCCGGTGGCCGAGCCGGTCGCCCCGGTGCGCGAGAGCCGGTCGATCGGGCTGACCCCGTGGAGCGGCGACGAGCGCGCGGCCGAGGAGGTCGTGCCCGAGGCGGAGGAAGAAGCGGGCGAGGACGAGACGCCGTGGACCGAACCGCCGCGCCCCGAGCCGCTTCCCGAACCGACGCCCGAGTCTGCGCTCGCGCCGTCGCCCGACGCGGGCGTTGAAGAGGATTTTCCGCCCGATCCGGTCACGCCGGTCGCGGCGGCGGGCGGGGACGAGCCGCCGTCGATCCTGTCGCAGCTGGCGAAGAAGAAGAAAGGGGGCGGGGCGAATCCGCTCGCCGGGGCGATCGAAGACGCGGCGGGCGGCGTCGCCGGTCCGGCGCCGGGCGCGGCCACCTATGCCGAGAGCGCGCCGCCGCCGCCGCGCGAGGTCGAGGAGAGCGTGTCGGTGGTGCTCCGCCGCCAGGTCCCGCCGCGGCTCGACGAGGCGCCGCGCAGCTGGCTCGGCGGACGGCCGATGATGCCCGCCGAGGTCGAATGGCCGCGCAGCGTCCAGCCCGACGATCCGGCCGCCGGGCCGGTCCCGCTCAACTTCGTCGCGCAGGTGGCGTGCGAGGACTTGCCCGCCGAGCTGTGGGGCGGGGTCGGGCCGCGCACGGGCTGGCTGCTGTTCTTCCTCAACCCGCGCGACGAGGCCGGGGACGACGAGCGCATCTTCCGCGCGATCCACGTGCCCGTGCTCGGCGAGGAGCGCGCGCCGCCCGCCGACCTGCCGCCGGTCGCGGTCGAGGGCTTCGGCGGGGGCGACTGGCCGTTCGTGCGGCCGGGCGACATCCCGGGCGAATGGCGGCGCTGGCCGGTCGACCTGGTCGAAATGCCCAACGAGGCGTTCGACGACGGCTACCGGATCGTCGTCACCCCGAAGGATTATGCGAGCGCGCTGTACGAGGGGGCGCCGGTCGAGGGGCAGGCGCCCGACCTATCCGACGTCGCGCCGTTCAGCTGGCGCGGCGCGCTCTACGCGGTCGACGCGGTGCTTCGCCGGCTCGACGACCCGGCCGAGGCGCCGCAGCCGCTCGGGCCCGGACTTCGCGAGGCACTGGGGCGCGAGGGATTCGTCGCCGCGCTGGTGCCCGAAATGCGCGCGCGCGAGGCGCGCTGGCTGAGCGAAGGGGAAGGCGCGATCCTGTCGAAGGAAGAGCCGCTGACCGCGCGCGAGCGCGAGCGGCGCGAGGCGATCGCCCCGGTCGCGGCGGCGCGCCACGCGGCGGTGGAGCGGCTGGCGGGGTTCATCAACCAATATCCGGGCGCCGCGGCGATCGCCGCACGGATCGACGACGACGCCGCGAAGGAAGCGGCGTGGCGGTCGAGCGCGGCCGGGCGGCTGGGGCAGATCCGCGAGGCGATCCTAGCGCACGAGCTCGACTCGCCGCTGTCGGACGAGGACTGGACCGCGCTCGCCGCGCACCTCGACGCCGACCGGTTCGAGGGCTGGAGCGCCGGCTGGACCAGCCGCAACAGCGATTTCCCGGTGTCGCTCGATTATCGCGCGCTGAGCCTGCTCGACCTCGCCCGGCGCGGGATCGGGGCGGCGACCGCCGAGCTGGTCGCCGACTATTATCTCGATCCGGCGCGGCGCCACCTGCTGCCCGAGGGCGTTGCCGAGCGGATGGAGCCGCACTGGCGCGCGCTGGTCGAGAACCGGCCGATCCGGATGGGCGGGTTCCACGACGGCATCCAGTCCGATCCCGAGCCGGGGCCGCAGGCCGAGGTGCTGCTGCTGCAGGTCGCGAGCGACGATGCGATGCGGTGGATGTGGGGGGACGCGGGGGCCTATTACGCCTTCATCTCGCCGTACGACCTCGGCACCGGCAACCTGGGCGCGGCGCGGATCCAGCTCGAGCAGCCCTAGCCGGCGTTGCCCGCCATGGCGTTGAGCATGTTGGCGGCCTCGTCCATCTGCGCATTCTGCTCGGCGCTCGGCGCGGGCGGGCGCTTGTCCTGGCAGGCGGACAGCGCGAGCAGCAGAAAGAGCAGCCGTTTCACGCGATCAATCTACTGCCCCGCTCGAAAATGATAAGGGGCCGCCCGGACGTGCCGGACGGCCCCTCGCTTTCCGCCCCCGAAGGGTGCGAAAAGGCGATGATTACATCTTGTTGTTGGCGTTGTTCACCGTGTTCGCGGCGGCATTGTCCATCGCGTTGGCGGCGTTGTCGGCCGCGTTGGCGGTGTTGTCGAGCGCGTTGTCGACGCTGGCGGCGGCCGCGTTCGCGTCGGCTTCCATCGCGTTCGACACGTCGGTGTTGTTGACGGCGTTGGCCGTCTTCGATTCGCACGCGGCGAGGCCGAGCGCGAGGACCGCAACGGTCAGTGCAACCTTCTTCATGATCGTTCCATTCCTTGCTTCAGGTGGTCCGGCGAGCCGGGCCACGGGGCTCGGCCTGCGCGACTGACGTCGTTCAGGCCAGGGCCGCGGAGATAGACGGAATCGTGTCGGTCACGCAATTGCCATTTTGATGAACCGTCGTTCAGCTTGGAATGGACAGCCGCGGCAATGCTATATAAGCAGTTGTTTATGTCCTTATCCAGGCCCACCCAGCCGCTCGCCGCGCGGTTCCAGGCGCTTGCCGACCCGACCCGGCTGCGCGTGCTGTCGCTGCTTCGGGCGATGGAGCTGGCGGTCGGCGAGATCGCGCAGGTGCTCGGCCAGAGCCAGCCCAACATCTCGCACCACGTCAAGGTGCTTGACGATGCCGGGCTGATCGAGCGGCGCAAGGAGGGCAGCTTCGTCTATCTCGGCCTGTCGCCGCAGAGCCGGCCGCTGTTCGAGCTGACCGCCGCGTGGGCCGACGACGACAGCGTCGCGCAGTTCGATGCCGATGCCGCGCGGCTCGAGGTGGTGCGCGCCGAGCGCGCCGAGGCTGCGCGCCGCTATTTCGAGGCGCACGCCGCGACCTGGGAGTCGGTTCGCGCGCTCCATGTCGCCGAATGCGAGATCGAGCAGGCGATTGGCGCCGCGCTCGGCGACGGGCCGCTCGGGGTGCTGCTCGACATCGGTACCGGGACCGGGCGGATGCTCGAGCTGTTCGCCGCGCGCGCCGAGCGGGCGATCGGGGTCGATCGCTCGTCGGAGATGCTTCGGCTGGCGCGGGTCCGGCTCGACGATGCCGGGGTCGCGGGGGCGAGCCTTCGCCAGGGCGACATGTTCGCGCTGCCGCTGGGGGAGGACAGCGTCGATTCGATCATCCTTCACCACGTGCTCCATTTCGCGCAGTCGCCCGGCGCGGCGATCGGCGAGGCGGCGCGGGTGCTTCGCGACGGCGGCCAACTGGTGGTGGTCGACTTTGCCCAGCACGACCGCGCCGAGCTTCGCGAGCGCGACGCGCACCTGCGGCTCGGCTTTGCCGACGAGGCGATGCGCGGCTGGTTCGATGGCGCCGGGCTGGCGCTCGACCGGATCGACCGGCTCGAGGGGGGCGAGCTGACCGTCATCCTGTGGCGCGGGGTCAAGCAGGGCGGGGTGCGGCGTGGCCACGCCGTCGCCGGAAGGCGGGCGGCATGAACGCCGAGGCCCGCGAGGCGCTGGCGACCCATGCGCCGCTGTTCGAGAAGACCCGTGGCGACATCGCGGTCAGCTTCGAATTCTTCCCGCCCAAGACCGACGCGATGGCCGAAACGCTGTGGCGGTCGATCGAGACGCTCGCCCCGCTCGGGCCGCGCTTCGTCAGCGTCACCTACGGCGCGGGCGGATCGACCCGCACGCGCACCCACGCGACGGTCAGCCGGATCGTCAGGGAAACGCCGCTGACGCCCGCGGCGCACCTGACCTGCGTCGGGGCGAGCCGGGCCGAGGTCGACGCGGTGGCGCGCGATTACTGGGAGGCGGGGGTGCGGCACATCGTCGCGCTTCGCGGCGACCCGAGCGAGCCGGGCGCGCCCTATGCGCCGCACCCGCAAGGCTATGCCAACGCCGCCGCGCTGGTCGCCGGGCTGAAGGCGGTGGCGCCGTTCGAAATCTCGGTCGCGGCCTATCCCGAGGTCCACCCGCAGGCCGACTGCGCCGACAGCGATTTCGACAATCTCCTCGCCAAGATCGATGCCGGGGCCGACCGCGCGATCACCCAGTTCTTCTTCTCGCCCGACTGCTATTTCCGGCTTCGCGACCGGCTCGCCGCGGCGCGGCCGGGGGTCGAGCTGGTGCCCGGCATCCTGCCGGTGACCAACGTCGCCACCACCCGCCGGTTCGCGGGGCAGTGCGGAGCGGAGATTCCCGACTGGCTCGACCGGCTGTTCGACGGGCTCGACGACATGCCCGCCGCGCGCGGGCTGGTCGCCGCGACCGTCGCCGCCGAGCTGGCCGCGCGCCTCTATGCCGGGGGCGTGCGCGAATTCCACTTCTACACGTTGAACAGGGCCGAATTGACCTACGCCATCTGCCGCCTGCTGGGGGTGCGCGCATGAGCCGCGCCGCCGAGACCTTTCGCGCTGAGGCCGCGCGCCGCCTGATCGTCAAGGACGGGGCCTATGGCACCCAGATCCAGGCGGCGAAGCTGACCGAGGCCGACTATGCCGGCGACCTCGGGCTGGACCGCGACCAGCGCGGCAACAACGACCTCGTCAACCTGACCAGGCCCGACATCATCCGCGACATCGCGCAGCGCTTCGCCGCCGCCGGGGCCGACCTGCTGGCGACCAACACGTTCAACGCCAACGCGATCAGCCAGGGCGATTATGGCGAAGGCGCGGTGGCGCTGGTCGACGAGATGAACCGCGCCTCGGCCCGGATCATCCGCGAGGTCGCCGACGCGCAGGACCGGCCGATGTGGGTCGCGGGCGCGCTGGGGCCGACCAACAAGACGCTGTCGCTGTCGCCCGACGTCAACGATCCCGGCTACCGCGAGGTCGATTTCGACCGGGTCAAGGCGGTCTATCGCCAGCAGGTCGAGGCGCTGCTGGACGGCGGCGTGGATTTCATCCTGATCGAGACGGTGTTCGACACGCTCAACGCCAAGGCGGCGGTGATGGCGGTGCTGGAGGCGGAAGGCGCGCTCGGGCGGCCGGTGCCGATGATGATCTCGATGACGCTGACCGACCTTAGCGGGCGCAACCTGTCGGGGCACACGGTCGAGGCGTTCTGGGCGAGCGTTCGCCATGCGCGGCCGCTGACGATCGGGCTCAACTGCTCGTTCGGCGCGGCGCAGCTTCGCCCGCACCTCGCCGCGCTCAGCCGGACGGCGGAGACGCTGGTGATGGCCTATCCCAACGCCGGGCTGCCCAACGACCTCGGCGAATATGACGAGGCGGCGGCCGAGACCGCGGCGCAGGTCGCCGAATGGGTCGACGAGGGGCTGGTCAACATCGTCGGCGGCTGCTGCGGGACGACCCCCGCGCATATCGCCGCGATCGCCGGCGCGCTTCGCGGCGGCGCCCCGCGCGCCATCCCCGCCGCGCCGCGCGCGACCGTGCTCGCGGGCCTCGAACCGATGGTGATCGCCGCGTGACATCCGAATCCAGCGCCGCCGGCGCGCGCTTCGTCAATATCGGCGAGCGCAGCAACGTCACCGGCTCGGCCAAGTTCAAGAAGCTGATCCTCGCGGGCGATTACGACGCCGCGGTCGCGGTCGCGCGCGACCAGGTCGAGGCCGGGGCGCAGATCCTCGACATCAACATGGACGAGGCGCTGCTCGACGGCGAGGAGGCGATGGCGACCTATGTCCGCCGGATCGCCGCCGAGCCGGATATCGCGCGGATCCCGCTGATGATCGACAGCTCGAAGTGGAGCGTGATCGAGGCCGGGCTGAAATGGGTGTCGGGCAAGCCGATCGTCAATTCGATCAGCCTCAAGGAAGGCGAGGCGCCGTTCATGGACGCGGCGCGCAAGGTCCGCGCCTATGGCGCCGCGGTCGTGGTGATGGCGTTCGACGAGACCGGGCAGGCCGACACCGCCACGCGCAAGGTCGCGATCTGCGAGCGCGCCTACAAGCTGTTGACCGCCGACGGCTTTCCCGCCGAGGACATCGTGTTCGACCCCAACATCTTCGCGGTCGCGACCGGGATCGACGAGCATCGCCGCTATGCGCTCGACTTCATCGAGGCCGCGCGCGAGATCCGCGCGCGCTGTCCGGGCGCGCACATCTCGGGCGGGCTGTCGAACCTCAGCTTCTCGTTCCGCGGCAACGAGCCGGTGCGCCGGGCGATGCACAGCGTGTTCCTCTACCACGCCATCCCCGCCGGAATGGACATGGGGATCGTCAACGCCGGGCAGCTCGACGTTTACGACGCCATCGACCCCGAGCTTCGCGAGGCGGTCGAGGACGTCATCCTGGACCGGCGGGACGACGCGACCGACCGGCTGATCGCGCTTGCCGAGCGATTCAAGGGGACCGACGCGGCCGCCGAGAAGGCGGCGGCCGAGTGGCGCGGCTGGCCGGTGCGCGACCGGCTGAGCCATGCGCTCGTCAAGGGGCTCGATGCCGACATCGTCGCCGATACCGAGGAGGCACGGACCCAGTTCGCGCGGCCGATCGAGGTGATCGAGGGGCCGCTCATGGCCGGGATGAACCTGGTCGGCGACCTGTTCGGGTCGGGCAAGATGTTCCTGCCGCAAGTGGTCAAGTCGGCACGCGTGATGAAAAAGGCGGTCGCGCACCTGCTGCCCTACATCGAGGCCGAAAAGGGCGAGGGCACCAATTCGTCGAAGGGGCGGATCGTCATTGCGACGGTCAAGGGCGACGTCCACGACATCGGCAAGAACATCGTCGGGGTCGTGCTGGCGTGCAACGGGTTCGAAGTGATCGACCTCGGTGTGATGGTGCCGTGGACCAGGATCCTAGAGGCTGCGAACGAGAATGACGCGGCGATGATCGGGCTGTCGGGCCTGATCACCCCGAGCCTCGACGAGATGGTCACCGTCGCCGAGGAGATGGAGCGCGCCGGGATGGAGCTGCCGCTGCTGATCGGCGGGGCGACCACCAGCCGCGCGCACACCGCGCTCAGGATCGCCCCGGCCTATAGCGGGCCGGTGCTCCACGTGCTCGACGCCAGCCGAGCGGTCGGGGTCGCGACCCAGTTGGTGAGCGAAGGGGCGAGCCGGGGCGAGCTGATCGCGCGCACCGCCAACGATTATCGCGCGCTGCGCGAGGCGCGCGAGGGGCGCGGGTCGAGCGAACTCGCGACTCTCGGCGAGGCTCGGGCGAACAGCTTCGTGCCCTTGCACCGCGAGCCGAGCCCGCGCCCGGCCAAGCCCGGGAGCCACACGTTCGACGACTGGCCGCTCGCCGACCTGGCCGAGTGCATCGACTGGACGCCCTTCTTCCGCGCGTGGGAGCTTGCGGGCAATTATCCGGCGATCCTCGACGACGAGGTGGTGGGGACGAGCGCGCGGAGCCTGTTCGCCGACGCGCAGGCGATGCTTGCAAAAATTGTTGACGAGAAATGGTTGCAGGCACGCGGCACGGTCGGGCTGTGGCCGGTGCGGCGCGAGGGCGACGACCTCGTCGTCCAGCAGGGCGACGGCGTGCGGCTACCCTTCCTTCGCCAGCAGGTGAAGAAGCGCGCGGGGCGGCCGAACCTGTGCCTCGCCGACTTCCTCGTTCCCGGCGAGGAGGACTGGCTCGGCGGGTTCGCGGTGGCGATCCACGGAATCGAGCCGCATCTCGAGCGGTTCAAGGCCGAGCATGACGACTATAACGACATCCTCTTAAAGGCACTGGCCGACCGGTTGGCCGAGGCGTTCGCCGAGCGACTCCATGCGCATGTCCGCACCGACTTGTGGGGCTATGCACATGGCGAGGCGCTGACCAACGAGCAGCGGATCCGCGAGGAATATCGCGGGATCCGTCCCGCGCCGGGCTACCCCGCCTGCCCCGACCATAGCCTAAAGCCGCTGCTGCTCGACCTGCTCGGCGAGGGAGCGGGGGTGCGGCTGACCGAGAGCTTCGCGATGCTGCCGACCTCGGCGGTCAGCGGCTTCTACTTCGCGCACCCCGAATCGAGCTATTTCGGGGTCGCGCGGATCGGGCCGGACCAGCTCGACGATTATGCCGCGCGCCGCGGGGTCGATCGCGAGACGGCGACGCGCTGGCTTCGCCCCAACCTCGACTAAGCGCGCGGGGCGGCGTAGCGGGGAGCGCGTGATCCGCCGACTGCTCTTCCTCCTCGCCCTGCTGATGCCCGGCGCCGCGATGGCGCAGGCGACGCATATCGTTCCCGAGATGGTCGCCGAGGGCCCGGTCGCGCCTGGCGGGACGGTCGACGTCGCGATCGTCATGCATACCGGGCAGGGGTGGCACGGGTACTGGAAGAATCCCGGTGCGGCGGGGCTTCCGCTGACCGTCGAGTGGACGCTGCCGGCGGGGGCGCGCCTCGATCCGCTCCGCTTCCCGGTGCCGCAGAAGCTGCTCGTCGCGGGGCTGGTCAACTATGTCTACGAGCATGACTATGCGCTGCTGACCCGGCTCCACGTGCCCGCCGGCGCAAGCGGGACCGCGGCGCTGAGCGGAAAGGCGAGCTGGCTGGCCTGCACCGACAAGATCTGCGTTCCCGAGCGTGCCGAGATCAGCCTGTCGGTGCCGGTGGGCCCGGGCGCCCCGACCCAGCAGGCGCGGTTCGACCAGTTTCGCCGCGCGCTGCCGCGTCCGCTCGCCGCCCCGGCGCGGTTCGCTTTGCAGGGCGGCGCGCTGAAGCTCGCCATCCCGCTGCCCGCCAGCGTGAGCGTCGCCGAGCCCTACTTCTTTCCCGCCGACCAGGACGTGATCGACTATGCCGCGCCGCAGCCGGTGGCGCGCGAGGGCGACCTGCTGGTCGTGACGCTGACCCGCGCCGACGGGGCCGCGACGCCGACCGCGCTCGGCGGGGTGCTGGCGCTTGGCGACGGGCGCGGGCTCGAGGTCGCGGCGGTGCCGGGGCCGGTGCCCGACCTCGCCCCGACGTCGACCGATGCGCGCGCAATCCTGCCCGCGCTGCTCGGCGCGCTGGCGGGGGGCATATTGCTCAACCTGATGCCATGCGTCTTCCCGATCCTCGCGCTCAAGGGCGTCCACCTCGCCCGCGCGGGGGGCGACGAGCGCGCGGCGCGGCGCGAGGCGCTGGCTTATGCGGGCGGCGCAATCGTCGGCACCGGCGCGCTCGGCGCGGCGCTGCTCGCGATCCGCGCTGGGGGCAGCGCGGCGGGCTGGGCGTTCCAGTTGCAGGATCCGAGGACGACGATCCTGCTGCTGCTGCTGGCGAGCGCGATCACGCTCAACCTGCTGCGCGCGTATGAGCTGCCGGTGCTCGGCGGCAGCCAGGCCCCGGCGGGAAGCTTCGGCACCGGGCTGCTCGCCGCCTTCGTCGCGACGCCCTGCGCCGGGCCGTTCCTCGGTGCCGCGCTCGGCAGCGCGCTGGCGCTCCCGGCGGTGGCGAGCGTGCCGGTGTTCGCGGCGCTCGGCTTCGGGCTCGCGCTGCCGTTCGTCGCGCTGGCGTTCGTCCCCGCGCTTCGCAACCGCTTGCCCAGGCCGGGTCCGTGGATGGCGCGGCTCCAGCGCTTCCTCGCCTTGCCGATGGCGGCGAGCGCGGCGGCCTGCCTGTGGCTGCTCTACCGGCAGGGCGGGACGCGGGCGCTGCTGGTCGGGCTCGCCGCGACGCTGCTGCTCGCGCTGGTGCTGTTGCTCGCGGGGGCGCGGCAGCGGAGCGGGAAGAGGAGCGCGCCGCTCGCGCTCGGCGGGGCGGTCGCGGCGGCGCTCGCCGCCGCGCTGCTGGTCCCGCCGCGCGCCGCGCCATCGAGCGAGCTCGACGGGGCCGAGCCGTGGAGCGAGGCGCGGGTCGCGTCGCACCTTGCCAAGGGCGAGCCGGTGTTCGCCTATTTCACCGCCGACTGGTGCCTGACCTGCAAGGTCAACGAGGCCGGGGCGATCGACCGGCAGGCGGTGCGCGACGCCTTCGCCGCGCACGGGGTCAAGGTGGTCGCGGGCGACTGGACCAACGGCGACCCGGCGATCGGGCGTTTCCTCGAGGCGCGGGGCCGCGCCGGAGTGCCGCTCTATTTGTGGTACGTTCCCGGCCGGCCGCCCGAGGAGCTGCCCCAGTTGCTGACCCCGGCGATGCTCACTTCACGGGCGCAGGCACTGCCGGAGTCCCGCTGAACACGCGCCGGCCCGCGATCCACGTTTCGAGCACCTTCGTCTTCGCCAGCGCCTGCGGATCGACTTTTTCGATGTCGCGGTCGACGATGATGAAGTCGGCCCACTGGCCGGGATCGAGCGCGCCGAACCGGGTTTCGGCAAACCCGGCGTAGGCCGCGCCGCGGGTGAAGGCGTGGAGCGCCTGGCCGAGCGAGAGCCGTTCCTGCGGGCGCCAGCCGCCGGGCGGATTGCCACCGGGGTCCTGTCGGCTGATCGCCGCGCCGAGGCCGGGAAAGGGGTTGGGGCTTTCGACCGGGAAGTCGCTGCCGAACGCCAGCGGGATGCCGAGCCGATCGACGCTCTGCCACGCATAGGCACCGCCGAGCCGGTTGGTCCCCAGCCGCGCCTCGGCCATCGTCCGGTCGCTGGTCTGGTGGGTCGGCTGCATCGAGGCGATGATCCCGGCGGGCTTGAGGCGCGGGATGTCGGCGGGATCGACGATCTGGAAATGCTCGATCCGCCAGCGCCGGTCGGTGCCGTAGCGCTTCGACAGATGTTCGTAAACGCCGATCACCTGCGCGTTGGCGGCGTCGCCGATCGCGTGGGTCGCGACCTGGAAGCCCGCCTTCGCCGCCGCGTCGGCCTGCGCCAGCAGCTCGGCGTCCGAGTGGAAGCGCAGCCCGCGCGAATCGGGCTTGTCGGCGTAGGGCGCCTTGAGCCACGCCCCGCGCGAGCCGAGCGCGCCGTCGGCGAACAGCTTGATCCCCGCGGCGCGCAGCCGGTCGCCGTAAAGCCAGCCGGTCGGGTGGGGGACCGAGCGGATCGCCTCGGGACCGAGCAGATAGGCCATCAGCCGGACCTTGAGCGTGCCGCGCTGCCCTGCGCGACGGAACGCCTGCCAGTCGGGGATGGTGGTGCTCATCGATCCGACCCCGGTGATCCCGACGGCGAGCAGCGCGCCCTGCGCCTCGGCCAGCGCGCGGTCGAGTTCGGCCGGGGTCGGATCGGGGATCGCCTTGGAAATCAGCTCGCCCGCCATGTCGACGAATAGCCCGTCGCGGATCTCGCCGCCGACCGGGGCGCGGGTCGCGGCGGTGACCTTCGCCGCGCGCATCGCCGCCGAGTTGACGACGATCGCGTGGCCGTCGACGCGCTGGAGCACGACCGGGCGCCCGGCGACGACCGAATCGAGGTCGGCGGCGGTCGGGAAGCTCTTGTCGGCCCACTGCTCCTGGTTCCAGCCGAAGCCGATGATCCACGGGGCGGCGGGGTGCGCCTTCGCGTAAGTCGCGAGCCGCGCCTTGACTTCGGCGAGCGAGCGGGTGCCGGTGAGGTCGAGCCGGGTGAGGAAGAAGCCGAGATCGGTGACGTGGCCGTGCGCGTCGATCAGCCCGGGGAGCATCGCCTTGCCGCCGAGATCGACCACGCGGGTGCCCGGACGAAGCTTGAGCTGCTCGCCGTGAAGCACGCGCAGCACCTTGCCGTCGTCGCCGACGAGCAGCCCGGAGAAATGCTCGAGATGGCCGTCGGGGGTCGCGCGAAGGCCGTTCGCGTGGGCGTAGAGCGTGTCGGCGTGCGCCGGGGTGGCCGAGGCGGCGAGCAGGGCGGCGAGGAGGATGCGCTTGGTCATGCGAGCGGCATAGCATTGTCGCCCGCGCGGGGAAGGGCTAGGCCGCGCGGGCCATGACCGATGCCTTCCCGACCCTCGACGATATCCGCACCGCCGCCAGCCGGATCGAAGGGGCGATCGTCGACACGCCGATGAAGCGCAGCCGGTTGCTCAGCGAGCGGACCGGCGCCGACCTGTGGCTCAAGTTCGAGAACCTCCAGCACACCGGCGCCTACAAGGAGCGCGGCGCGCTCAACAAGCTGCTCCAGCTGACCCCCGGGCAGGCGGCGCGCGGGGTGGTCACCGCCTCGGCCGGCAACCATGCGCAGGCGGTCGCCTATCATGCGCGGCGGCTGGGCATCCCGGCGACGATCGTGATGCCCGAGCCGACCCCGACGGTGAAGGTCGTCCAGACCGAGGGGCATGGCGCGCGGGTCGTGCTCCACGGGCAGATGGTCGACGACGCGTTCGAGCGCGCGTACCAGCTCGAGGCCGAGGAAGGGCTGGCGTTCGTCCACCCGTTCGACGACGCCGCGGTGATCGCCGGGCAGGGCAGCCTCGCGCTCGAGATGCTCGCCGCGACCCCCGACCTCGACACGCTGGTCGTGCCGATCGGCGGGGGCGGGCTGATCAGCGGGATCGCACTTGCCGCCAAGGCGATCAGGCCGGAGATCGAGGTGGTCGGGGTCGAGGCGAAGCTCTACCCGTCGATGAAGAACGTCATCGAGGGCGGCAACGGGCCGATCGGCGGCGACACGCTGGCCGAGGGGATCGCGGTGAAATATCCGGGCAAGCTGACCCGCGAGATCATCCGCAGCCATGTCGACCGGATCGAGCTGGTCGAGGAGCGCGACCTCGAGCGCGCGGTGGCGCTGCTGGTCGGGATCGAGAAGACGGTGGTCGAGGGCGCGGGCGCGGCCGGGGTCGCGGCGATCCTCGCCCAGCCCGAGCGCTATGCCGGGCGCAAGGTCGCGACCGTGCTGTGCGGGGGCAATATCGACACCCACCTGCTGGCCAACGTGCTGGTGCGCGAGCTGGTCCGCTGCGGGCGGATCGCGCGGCTGCGGATCGCCGCCGCCGACCGGCCCGGCGCGCTGGCCGCGATCACCGCCTGCTTCCACGCCTCGGGAGTCAACATCATCGAGGTCCAGCACCACCGCATCTTCACCGCGCTGCCCGCCAAGGACACGGTGATCGAGGTCGAGGCCGAGGCGCGCGACGCCGCCGCGATCGACGCGCTGGTGACCCGGCTCGAGCGCGGCGGGTTCGACGTCACCCGCGCCGCGCTCGACTGACGTTAACCCCGTTCCGCCCCAGCGCGGGACAGGGCGTCATTTTCGTGTCGAAACGACGCATCCGCCTCTTCCCCCGCGCGTTGAGCGAGCGCATAAAGGATTTCGTAACCATCGGGCGGCGGAAGGGAGACCGAAGCTTTGAGCGCACCGTTCCGCTTTCCCAAATTCTTCGTCACCAACCCCGCGCCCTGTCCCTACCTGCCCGGCAAGGTCGAGCGGAAGGTGTTCACCGAGCTGACCGGGCGCAACGCGGGCGAGCTCAACGAGGCGCTCGGGCGGATCGGCTTCCGCCGCTCGCAATCGGTCGCCTATCGCCCGAGTTGCATCGATTGCAGCGCCTGCGTGTCGGTTCGCGTCGTGGCGGGCGAGTTCGCCCCGACCTCGACCCAGCGCAAGCTGATCCGCCGCCATTCCGACCTCGAGGTCAGCGCGTGCAAGCCGTGGTCGACCGAGGAGCAATATGCGCTGCTCCGCCGCTATCTCGCCAGCCGCCACCCGTCGGGCGGGATGATCGAGATGGACGAGCACGACTATGCCGACATGATCGAGCAGACCCCGGTCCGCTCCTACGTCGTCGAATATCGCGAGCCGTCGGTTGACGGGCGGCCGGGGCGGCTGGTCGGCGCGTGCCTGACCGACCAGCAGGCCGACGGGCTGAGCATGATCTACAGCTTCTTCGATGTCGGCGAGGAGGCGCGCAAGGGACTCGGGACCTTCATCATCCTCGATCATATCCAGCGCGCGGCGCGCGCCGGCCTGCCCTACGTCTACCTCGGCTATTGGGTGCAGGGCAGCGACCGGATGGCCTACAAGACCAATTTCCGGCCGATGGAGCGGCTCGCGCGCGACGGCTGGCGCCCGCTCGAGACGATCGACGAGCCGGTGGCGGTCAAGCTCCCGAGCCGCGTCCGCCGCGCCCCGATCGACGCCTGAGCGAGCCGCTCACATCCGCGCGAAGGGCGCGGCCTCGACCTTCATCGGCAGGTCTTCGGGCTGGCAGCGGCCATTGTCGGCGACCGACAGCACCGGCGACCAGCTGACGCCGATTCCCAGCCGGTTGGCGGCGCGGGCGAGCTGGAAGGCGAGGTAGGGCCGGGTCTTCGGCGCCCGGTCGAACAGCGAGCCCTCGTAAATGTAGCGGTGGCGCGGGAAGCCCGACAGTTCGCGCTCGCTGAGGTCGCGATTGTCGCCCGACGCCTTGAGCGGGCGGACCGCCATCTCGCACGGTCCTCGGCCCGCGACGACGATCGGACCCTCGAATGCGCGGACGAGATGCGCGGTCAGGCCCTGGCGGTCGAGATCGCTGGCGATCGCGCCGACCGCGACGTCGGTGACGGGCCGGACGTCGCCACCGAGGAAGGCGAGCTTCCCGACGACCGACAGGACGGCGACCAGCGCGCCGGCGCTAAGCGCGGCGAGGTTGCGAGGCATGGAGGATAGCCGCACATAGGATCGCGCCGCAGGCGACGAGCGAGGCCAGGCCGAACAGGGTCGCGCCCGGGCCGTGGTGGAGCCATTCGTAATATTGCGGGAAGCGCACGATCGCGGCGATCCGCACGACGTTGGTGGCGACCACGGCGACCCCCGCGGCAATTCCCGCAAGGACGATCGGGCGCGTGATCGGGGTGCGGAACATCTGCGTCAGGCTCGCCCACAGGATCGTCGCCTGCGACAGGTTCTTCAACGACGAGCAGGCTTCGAGGATGATGACGTGGGTGATCTGGTTCGAGCCGGGAACGAAGTCGGTGTCGACCACGTTGCCGTAGCCGCTGCTTCCCGTCACCGCGCGGACGATCGTCGCGTCGAGCGCGAGGATCGGCTCGGCGAAGGCGCTGAGCAGGAAGGCCCCGCCGACGAAGGTCGCCGCGACGACGCCGATTCGCCACACCGGGCTTTCGCGCGGCGAGGTCGCGAGCGCATAGGCCGCGAGCGGGACGAAGGCCGACTTGGCGAACCAGTGGAGCGGGACCAGCGCGAGCAGGCTGACGACGACCGCCGCCAGCCAGTCGAGCGGCCGGACGGGCTCATCATCTGCCGCGCGGGCGACCGTGATGAACGCGAAACCGGCGACGTAGAACACCAGCCCAACGGCGAACAGGTTGAGGCCCGAGCGCCACAAACCCTCCGCCGCGACGTCCTGCGCGGCGAGTGGAAGCTCGCTGTTGACGAGGAGAAGGACCGCCAGAAACGCAAAAAGACCGGCGCGGTTAACGCCGATCTCTGCGCGCGGCGTGGCCGCGATCTGCAAACTGCTTAGCGGGCGATGCGACGACGCATGAAGCGGTAAGCACCCATCGCGAGGCCCATGCCGATGACACCGGCGCCGATTTCCGGACCCGGGACACCGCCACCGCCGCCGCCGCCAGCGATCTGCGAAAACGCCGGCACGCTCTGACAGACGCCGATCACGGCGATCAACACACCCATCCGAAACTTCGACATAACATACCCCTTAGACGCGATAACCGAGTCAAAGCATTGTCGAGGAAGATCGTTCCGTTTTCAACCAACAATTTCACTTAAATCAGGAAATGACGCTTTCGGGCAACAAAACGGCGGAGCGTTGCCGCCCCGCCGTCCGATCGCCCCCGTGCAAAACCGTGTCAGGCGGCGGCTTCCGCCTCGTCGGTGGCGACGTCGCGAAGCACATAGCCGCGGCCCCACACCGTCTCGATGTAATTTTCCCCGCCGCAGGCCAGCGCCAGTTTCTTGCGCAGCTTGCAGATGAACACGTCGATGATCTTGAGCTCGGGCTCGTCCATCCCGCCGTAGAGGTGGTTGAGGAACATTTCCTTGGTCAGCGTCGTGCCCTTGCGAAGCGACAAGAGCTCGAGCATCGCATATTCCTTGCCGGTCAGGTGGACGCGGTTGCCGTCGACCTCGACCGTCTTGGCGTCGAGGTTGACCGCCAGCTTGCCGGTGCGGATGACCGACTGGCTGTGGCCCTTCGAACGGCGGACGATGGCGTGGATTCGCGCGACCAGCTCGTCGCGGTGGAACGGCTTGGTGACATAGTCGTCGGCGCCGAAGCCCAGCGCACGGACCTTGCTGTCCATCTCGCCCACGCCCGACAGGATCAGCACCGGGGTCGAGACCTTGGCGGTGCGCAACTTCTTGAGCACGTCGTAGCCGTGCATGTCGGGCAGGTTGAGGTCGAGGAGGATGATGTCGTAGTCGTAGAGCTTGCCGAGGTCCAAGCCCTCTTCGCCCAGGTCGGTGGTGTAGACGTTGAAGCCTTCGGTCCCGAGCATGAGCTCGATGCTCTTGGCGATGGTCTCTTCGTCCTCGATCAGCAGAACCCGCATCGTTCCAAACCCCTGTTCCTCGTCGCCCGCCGCGCCTCTTTAGGACGCGCTTAACGACGTTGAAGCCGTCATTAACCATTCGGCTTCTCGCCCCAAAAGGTTAATCTTGTGTAAAGCTTCGTAAAGAGGGGGCGGCGTTGCAACATTGCATCACATCGCGCAGGGGGCGGTGGTGAGCCTCGAACAGCAGATCCTCTTCGTCGACGGTGCGACGATCGTCATCGACAAGCCCGCCGGCCTGGCGGTCGACGCCCCGCGCGGGGGCGGCGACAGCGTCGAGGCGCGGGTCGGGCTGGGCGAGCTCAACCTCGGATTTCGCCGGCCGCCGGTCGCCATGCACCGGCTCGACCGCGACACCTCGGGCTGCCTGCTGTTCGCGCGCAACCCCAAGGCGCGCGCGCAATACCAGCAGGCGTTCGAGGGTGGGGCGGTGCGCAAGGCCTACCTCGCGGTGATCGACGGGACGCTCGGCGCCGACGAGGGGACGATCGACCTTCCGGTCGCCAAATTCTCGACCGCGCGCGGGGGGTGGCGGATGGTGGTCGACCCTGCGGCGGGCAAGGCGGCGCGGACCCACTGGAAGCGGCTCGGCGAGGCCGAGGGGCAGACATTGCTCGAACTTCGCCCCGAGACCGGGCGGACCCACCAGCTGCGGGTCCACGCGGCGCGCGGGCTGGGGGCGGCGATCGTCGGCGACCCGGTCTATTCGCGCGCCGACGACGCGCCGTTGGGCGCGATGCAGCTGCCCGACAGCGGGATGCTGCTCCACGCGTGGCGGCTGTTCGTGCCGCGCGATCCCAAGGAGCCGGTCGACGTCATCGCACCGGTCCCCGACCGGTTCGGTCGCTGGCTGGATTTCCTGCCGTGAAGCCCGAGGAGGTGCGGCTGCCCGAAGAGGCGCTGAGCGAGAAGTTCCTCGCCGCGACCGGGCCCGGCGGGCAGAACGTCAACAAGGTCGCGACCGCGTGCCAGCTTCGGGTCGACGTCTTCCGGCTCGGCCTGTCGCCCGCCGCCTATGCGCGGCTGAAGGCGCTGGCGGGGAGCAAGCTGACCGCCGGGGGCGAGCTGGTGATCACCGCGCGGCGCTATCGCACGCAGGAGGCGAACCGCGAGGACGCGCGGCGGCGGCTTGCCGAGCTGGTCGCCGAGGCCCACATCGTCCAGGCCAAGCGCCGCCCGACGCGGCCGTCGCGCGCGGCGAAGGCGAAGCGGGTCGAGACGAAAAAGAGCCGCGGCGCGATCAAGGCCGGACGCGGCAAGGTGAGGCTGGACTAGATGTACGATTTCAGGATCGAAGCGGCGGACAAGGCGACGCTCTATCGCGACCTCGCGAGCGCGCTCCAAGGGCTGGTTGGGGGCGAGCGAGACGGGGTCGCCAACATGGCCAATGCGGCGGCGCTGATCTGGGAAAGCCTGCCCGACCTCAACTGGTGCGGATTTTACCGGAACGTGGGCGAGGAACTGGTCGTCGGGCCGTTCCAGGGGCGCCCGGCGTGCATCCGGATCAAGTTCGGCGAAGGGGTGTGCGGGGCGGCGGCGGCGACGCTCGAGACCCAGCGGGTCGAGGACGTCCATTCGTTCGACGGCCACATCGCCTGCGACGCGGCGAGCGAGAGCGAGATCGTCGTTCCGATCGTGCGCGACGGCAAGCTGCTCGCGGTGCTCGACCTCGACAGCCCGAAAAAAGCCCGCTTCGACGCGGACGACGAAGCGGGCTGTGAACGGCTGGCGCAGATTTTGTCCAGCGCGATCTGATTATTTGATCACGACCGCCGCTGGCTGCGGCGCGGGGGCCGGGGTGGCCGACGCGATGGTCAGATCCTCGTCGAGGAACGCCTTGACCCCGCTGCCCGCCGGGATCTTGGCGCTGGTCCCGGTCATGAAGAAGCCCGCCACCGGCAGGAGGACGACTGCACCGACCACGCCGGCCGTTCCGGTCGTTCCCTTGTCGTCGAACGATCCGCTAAGTCGAACGAGCCGGTCGCCGACGCGAACGCTCAAGACGCGTGCGACGATGCGTCCCGACTTGCCCCACATGCCCTTGCGCCGGACATCTGTGATTTCGCCGGTCGCGGGGCTTCCGGCCGGAATGACGATTGATCGACCGAGCATGACGTCGCTGGCGACGGTCATCCTGAAGCGGTTGCCTTCCCGGACGGTCTTGTCGTTCGAGTCGAGGCTTTCTTCGAGGCGGAGCGGAATCTCCACCCCCGCGCGAAGAACGTTACCGCCGTCCGGCGACACGATCGTCGCGCGCTGCGGCGCGGCGAGAGCGGCTTGACCATTGGCTTGAGCGAGGGCGGAAGACGAAATGAGCAATGCCGCAGAAGCGGCGACTGTGAGACGAAGCATGAAACCCCCCATTACTTCCGCCACAAAGAGTAGCGGATGTCGAATTCATGCACAGTTTTGTCGTCGACGCAAACCGCCCTTAACTCAGCTTTTCGAGCTGGTCTTCGCTTAGCCCGCCGGGGATGACCATCACCGGGCAGGGGAGCTTGCCCGCGTCGTTGCCGGTGAAGTCGGCGACCAGCGGGCCGGGGCTGCCCGAGGCGGCGGCGCCGAGGACCAGCGCGGCGATGTCCTCGCGCGTGCCGACATAGGCGCGCACTTCGGTCACCGGGTCGCCCGCCTTGACGACGATGTGCGGCCTGATCCCCGCGGCGTCCATGATCTCGCCGACCGCGGCGGCGACGCTGGCCTCGATGCGGAGCCGCTGTTCCTCCTCCATCGCCGCCTGGACCCCGCCCCACTGGACGAAGTCCTGCGGCTGGGTGACCGCGAGCACCTCGACCGCGCCGTGGGTCTTGCTCGCGCGGCGCGCGGCGAAGCGGAGCGCGACCCGCGCCTCGTCGCTTTCGTCGATCACCACCAGATAGGTGCGTGCCACGGCTGCCCTCCTCTCGCGTCGCGGCGGCAGGCTGCGCACAAAGTCGGGCGCGGCGCAAGCGGGCGCACTTGACCCGGCGGGCGCGTTGGCGTTTGGAAGCGCTCGAAAAGCAACCACGGGAACGCCGAATGCCGATCGAACTCAAGATGCCCGCCTTGTCGCCGACGATGGAGGAGGGAACGCTCGCCAAATGGCTGGTCAAGGAGGGCGACAGCGTGTCGTCGGGCGATATCCTCGCCGAAATCGAGACCGACAAGGCGACGATGGAGTTCGAAGCGGTCGACGAGGGCACCGTGCTCAAGATCCTGGTCCCCGAGGGCTCGGACGGGGTCAAGGTCGGGACGCTGATCGCGATGCTGGGCGAGGAAGGCGAAAGCGCGGAAGCAGCCCCGGCACCCGCCGCCAAGCCCGAGCCCAAGCCCGAACCCGAAGTCGCCAAGGCGGCCGAGCCCGCGCCGCCCGCCAAGGGTGGCGGCGAGACTCCGCCCGCCCCCGCGCAGCCCGCGAAGGGCGGCAGCGGCGAGCGGATCAAGGCCTCGCCGCTGGCGCGGCGGCTGGCCGAGGCGCAGGGGATCGACCTTTCCTCGCTGACCGGCAGCGGGCCTGGCGGGCGGATCGTCCGCGCCGACCTCGGCAAGGGCGCGGCCAAGCCCGCGGTTGCGCCCACCGCAGTCGCCGCGGCTCCGGCCCCTGCCCCTGCCCCCGCGTCCACTACGCAGCCCGCGCCGGTCGATCCGGGCGACACGCCGCACGAGGCGGTCAAACTTAGCAACATGCGCAAGACGATCGCGCGGCGGCTGACCGAGTCGAAGCAGCAGGTGCCGCACATCTACCTGACGGTCGACATCCGGCTCGACGCGCTGCTCAAGCTTCGCGGCGAGCTCAACGCCGGGCTCGCCTCGCGCGGGGTCAAGCTCAGCGTCAACGACCTGCTGATCAAGGCGCTCGGCGTCTCGCTGATCGAGGTTCCCGAGTGCAACGTCAGCTTCGGCGGCGACACGCTGATCCAGTACAAGCGCGCCGACATTTCGGTCGCGGTGAGCATCCCGAACGGGCTGATCACCCCGATCGTCACCGGGGCCGAGGACAAGTCGCTGTCGAAGATCTCGAACGAGATGAAGGAACTGGCGGCGGCGGCGAAGGACGGCAAGCTCCAGCCGCACCAGTACCAGGGCGGCACCGCCAGCCTGTCGAACATGGGGATGTACGGGATCAAGCAGTTCGAGGCGGTGATCAACCCGCCGCAGGGCATGATCATGGCGATCGGCGCGGGCGAGAAGCGTCCCTACGTGGTCGGCGACGCCCTCGAGATCGCGACGGTCATGTCGGCGACCGGCAGCTTCGACCACCGCGCGATCGACGGCGCCGACGGGGCGCGGCTGATGAAGGCGTTCAAGGAGCTGTGCGAGAACCCGATGGGGCTGGTCGCCTGAGATGAGGTGGGTTTCGGCCCTCATCCTCGGCGCGATCCTCGGGTTCATCCTGCCGCTGGCGTTCGGCGGGCAGGATGGGTTGTGGCTCAACAGCTGGGCCGGGGCGGGGACGATCCGGCCGTCGGAGACGTCGCCCGGGCTGCTGTTTTCGATTCCCGTCGCGGCGGTGGGCGCGATCGCGGCACGGCTGTTCTTCAACTGGCACCGGAACTAGCCGCCTGGCGATGCGCGAACCCCTGATCCGCACCACCGCCATGCCGGCCGACACCAACCCCTATGGCGGGGTGTTCGGCGGCTGGCTGATGGGGCAGATGGGGCTTGCCTGCGGGAGCTTCGTGTCGCGGCGGACCGGGGGCAAGGCGATCCTCGTCGCCGCCGACGCTCTGAAGATTCCCGGCGCGATGGCGGTCGGCGACGAACTCAGCGTCTACGTCGAGCCGCTGAAAGAAGGGCGTACCTCGCTGCGGCTTCGCGCCGAGGGGATCGCGCGAGAGCGCGACGGGAACAATGAGATTTTGGTGGCGGAGGGCGAGTTCACCTTCGTCGCGCTGGACGCGGCGGGCAAGCCGCGCGCAATCGGGAAAGAGAGCAATGGCTGAACCTTCATACGACCTCATCGTCCTCGGTTCGGGCCCCGGCGGCTATGTCGCGGCGATCCGCGCGGCGCAGCTCGGGCTCAAGGCGGCGATCGTCGAGCGCGAGAACCTCGGCGGCATCTGCCTCAACTGGGGCTGCATCCCGACCAAGGCGCTGCTTCGCTCGGCCGAAATGCTTCATCACATGAAGCATGCCGACAGCTTCGGGCTGGCGCTTAGCGGCGAGATCAAGCCCGACCTGGGCAAGGTCGTCGGGCGCAGCCGGGCGGTGGCCAAGCAGCTCAACCAGGGCGTCACCCACCTGATGAAGAAGAACAAGATCGCGGTGCACATGGGCAGCGGCGTGCTGACCGCGCCGGGTAAGGTCGAGGTGAGCGGCGAGAAGGGCAAGGAGACGCTGTCGGCCAAGCACGTCATCGTCGCCACCGGGGCGCGGGCGCGCGACCTGCCGTTCGCCCCCGCCGACGGCAAGCGCATCTGGACCTACCGCCACGCGATGGTGCCGCCCGAGATGCCGACCGAGCTGCTGGTGATCGGGTCGGGGGCGATCGGGATCGAGTTCGCCAGCTTCTACAACGACATGGGCGCCAAGGTGACGGTGGTCGAAATGCTCGACCGGATCGTGCCGGTCGAGGATGCCGAGATTTCGGCGCATCTCGAAAAATCGCTGACCAAGCAGGGTATGACGATCCGCACCGCGACCGGGATCGAGGACCTCAAGGCCGACGCGAACGGGGTGACCGCGAAGATCAAGGGCAAGGACGGCAAGGTTGCCGAGCTGAAGTTCAGCCACGCGATCGTCGCGATCGGGATCGTGCCGAACACCGAGAACATCGGGCTCGACAAGCTCGGCGTGACGATGGAGCGCGGAATCGTCCAGACCGACGGGCTGATGCGCACCAACGTCGCCGGGATTTCGGCGATCGGCGACATCACCCCGGGGCCGTGGCTGGCGCACAAGGCGAGCCACGAGGGGATCATCGCGGTCGAGGCGATCGCGCAGGCGCTCGGCAACAAGCAGGTCCATCCGCACGCGATGGACAAGTCGAACATCCCCGGCTGCACCTATTGCCACCCGCAGGTCGCCAGCGTCGGGATGACCGAGGCGAAGGCCAAGGAGGTGGGGCACAAGGTCAAGACCGGCAAGTTCCCGTTCATCGGCAACGGCAAGGCGATCGCGCTGGGCGAGACCGACGGGTTCATCAAGACGGTGTTCGACGCCGAGACCGGCGAGCTATTGGGCGCGCACATGATCGGCGCCGAGGTGACCGAGCTGATCCAGGGCTATACCGTCGGCAAGCAGGCCGAGCTGGTCGACGAGGATTTCATCCAGACCGTCTTCCCGCACCCGACGCTGAGCGAGATGATGCACGAGAGCGTGCTCGCCGCCGACGGGCGGGTGATCCACATCTGACCCGCGCGCGGGGGCAGCGGCGGGGCAGGGCGGCGGCGCCGGCGCGCTGGCCGCTGGCGTTCGCCGCGGCGGCACTGGTCGGGTTCGCGGCGAGCCTTGCCCTGTTCCACCCCGGGATCGCGATGTACGACACGCTGGCGCAATATCGCCAGGCGCTCGACGGCCAATATGACGACTGGCACCCGCCGGTGATGGCGTGGGTGTGGCACGGCCTGCACCGGCTGTTCGGCGGAGCGGGCGGCCCGATGCTGGTGCTGCAGATGGCGACCTATTGGGCGGGGTTCGGCGCGATCGCGGCGGGGCTGGCGCGCGCCGGGCGGCCGGTGGCGGCGGCGCTCGTGCTGGGGCTGGCGGCGATGCCGCTGACGCTCGGCTGGCAGGCGGTGCTGCTCAAGGATTGCCAGCTGCTCGGGGCGATGCTGGCGGCGAGCGGGATCGTCGCGTTCGCGCGGCTCGGTGGGGGGCGGCTCGGCGGGGGACGGGTCGGCGTCTTGGGGTGGCTCGCGGTCGCGCTGCTGCTTGCCTATGCCGCGCTGCTCCGCGCCAACGCGATCTTCGCGGTCGCGCCGCTCGCGGTGCTGCTGGCGTGGCCCGGGGCGGGGCGGGTGCGGCAGGCGGTTGCGACCGCCGCGCTGGTCGGGATCGCGCTGGTCGCCGCGCCGGTCGTCAACCACCGGTTGATCGGCGCGAGCGCGAGCGCGGTCGACAAGACGCTGCCGCTCTACGACCTCGCCGCGATCGGGATTGCCGCGCCGACGGGAAGCCCGTTCACCGCCGACGAGCTGGCCGACATCCGCGCGCGCCATTGCGCGTCCCCCTACTGGTGGGACCCGCTGGGCGAGGAGGAGGGCGGGTGCCAGGCCGATATCGACCGGCTGCAGGAGGAAGTGCCGAGCGGCGCGCTCTACCGTGCCTGGGCGGGGCAGGTGGCTGCGCATCCGCTGGCCTATGCCCTGCACCGCGCGGCGCACTGGAATTCGACCGAGCGGTGGCGAGTGCCCGACGGCTTGATCGGTGCGGGGCCGCCTGACGAGGCCGAGCCCAACGACCTCGGCCTCGTCGCGCCGAGGAGACCGGCGGCGATCGCGTGGCAGGGGCTCGCCGACCGCCAGGCCGACAGCCCGCTCGGCTGGCCGATCCTGTTCACCGCGCTGGCGCTGGTCGGGACGATCGCCGCGTGGACGCGCGACGAGCCGGCGGGGCGGATCGCGTTCGCGCTGGCGGGGTCGGCGCTGGCGCTCGAGGCGAGCTTCGTGGTGGTCAGCATCGCCTCGGACCTGCGCTATCACTTGTGGACGATCGTCGCCGCGCCGCTCGCGCTGGTGCTGCTCGCCGACCGGCGGCCGAGCCCGCTCGCGCTGACCGGGTCGGTCGCGCTGGTCGCCGCGCTGCTCGCCACCGGCTGGCAGGCGCGCGCCGCGTTGCCGCGCGCTCCCGACAGCTACCAGGCGATGCTCGGCTGGCGCGGCTGGCCGGTGGACATCGCCGCCGACCGCGCTAAGCCCGCGCCATGAGCGGACGATCGGCAGGCGGACACGAGAACAACCGGACCCTGTGGATCGCCTTTGCCGCGAACCTCGGCGTCGCGATCAGCAAGTTCATCGCCGCCGCCTTCACCGGCTCGTCGGCGATGCTGACCGAGGGGGTCCACTCGGTGGTCGACAGCGCCAACCAGCTGCTCTTGCTGTGGGGGCGCCGCGCCGCCAGGCGCCCGGCCGACAAGCTTCATCCGCTCGGCTACGGGCGCGAGATTTACTTCTGGAGCTTCGTCGTCGCGGTGATGGTGTTCGCGCTCGGCGCGGGAGTGTCGATCTACGAGGGCGTGATCCACATCCAGCATCCCGAGGAGCCGGTCAGCCCCGGCTGGGCCTATGGCGTGCTGGCGGTCGCCTTCCTGATGGAGGGCGGATCGACCGTCTCGGCGTTCAGGGAATTCAAGGCGGCCAAGGGCAGCCTCGGCTGGTTCGAGGCGGTCACCCGCTCAAAGGACCCGCCGGCGTTCATCGTCCTGCTCGAAAATGGCGCGGCGATGGCGGGCATCCTCGTCGCCGCGGTCGGGCTGACGCTGACCCTGCTGCTGAAGAGCCCGTTTTTCGACGGGGCGGCGTCGGTGGTGATCGGGATCATCCTCGGCTTCACCGCCTGGCTCCTAGCCGCCGAATCGAAGCAATTGCTGATCGGGGAGAGCGCCGATCCCGAGATGGTCGACGGGCTCAAGGCGCTGACCGAACGTCAGCGCGGGGTGACCGGGGTTGGCGACGTGCTGACGCTCCATTCCTCGCCCGATTCGATCACCGTGCTGATGAGCGTCGATTTCGAGGACTCGATGAGCGCGGGCGACGTCGAGCGGCTGGTCGAGTGCATCGAGGACGAGGCGCAGGCGCGCTGGCCGACGATCAAGCGGACCTTCATCCGCCCGCGCGCGGGGGCGGCGGCGCTGGTGTTGCCCGACAAGCGCGCCGACTGACGAAACCCGTCCGCCGCCTCGCGCATTGGAGCGCGCGAGGAGACGAGGATGACAGCGACGACCGACGCCGACGACAAGGCCGACATCCGCAAGGATTTCGGCGAGGCGGTCAACATGGGGCCTGCCGAGCTCGAGAAATGGCTCGACAGCGAGGACAGCAAGACGGTCGGCTGGAAGGGCGCGGACGGCGACGGCAAGGGCGAGAGCGTCGGCCACGAGAGCGGGCGGCACATCGTCCGGATCAAGCGCAAGGACGTGAGCGACCTCACCGCCGCAGACTATGCGCACATGAAAAAGGTGATCGGCTATGTTCACCGCCATCTCGCGCAGCGCCCGGCGCACCCCGAGGAGTCGAACTGGCGCTACAGCCTGATGAACTGGGGCCACGACCCGATGAAGAAGAAAGGCTGAGCGGCGATGAAGGGATTCCACGACGACATCGAGGCGCTGACCACCGGCAACGGCGAATTTCGCCGCGTGCTCTACACCGGGCATCACCTCCAGCTGGTGCTGATGACCCTGCCGCCCGGCTGCGACATCGGCAGCGAGGTGCATGACGAACGCGACCAGTTCTTCCGGTTCGAGGAAGGCGAGGGCGAGGTCGAGATCGACGACAATCGCTACGCGGTGACCGACGGCAGCGGGGTCGTCGTCCCGGCGGGCGCGCGGCACAACGTCCGCAACACCGGCGATGCGCCGCTCAAGCTCTACACGCTCTACGGGCCGCCCGAGCACAAGGACGGGATCGTCCAGGCGACCAAGGAAGAGGCCGACTCCCGCCACCACGACGAGGAGTGGGACGGGGCGACGAGCGAATAGGGGTCAGCCGATCAGAAGGGCGGGCCGTGGTAGTGCCACTTGTCCTTCTGCGGGCGGTAGTTGCCCGAGATGGCCGCCTCCTGCCGTTCCTTGTGCGCGCTTGCCATCGACCATTGGCGAATCCCGAGCCCGATCGCGCCGAACGCGGTGCCGATGCCGAAGCCGCCGTACGGGAAGCCGTTGTAGTAGAGGTAGCCGAGCCACGCCGCGCCCGCGCCGATCAGCCAGAAATGAAGTTTGCCCACGCCTTGCCCCGTTTGAAAACTGCCGAACGCTCACCGCTTTAGCCCCTCACGACTAACGGTCGGTAAATGGCGGCGAGGGGCAGTAGGCACGGGGGCGAACGGTTGACGATCGGGGCGAATCCCACTAGGGGGCCGCTCGTCCGTGCCAGCTAATTGGCCGGGCAGAGCTGAACATTGCTTCAAGCACGCGAAACTCCGGCCGGCGTTTGCCGCCCGGGATTTCGCGCTTTTGCATTGGGCAAAGTAACCGCCGGCGATTCGGTCCGGCAACGAAAGGTGAAGGCTTCATGCCGACGATTAACCAGCTGATCCGCAAGGGTCGCGACCCGCAGAAGGCCAAGTCGAAGGTCCCTGCGATGGAACAGAACCCGCAGAAGCGCGGCGTCTGCACCCGCGTCTACACGACGACCCCGAAGAAGCCGAACTCGGCGTTGCGCAAGGTGGCCAAGGTTCGCCTGACCAACCAGCGCGAAGTCATTTCGTACATCCCGGGCGAGGGCCACAACCTGCAGGAACACAGCGTCGTGCTGATCCGCGGCGGCCGTGTGCGCGACCTTCCCGGCGTGCGCTACCACGTCCTTCGCGGCGTGCTCGACACGCAGGGCGTGAAGGATCGCCGCCAGTCGCGCTCCAAGTACGGCGCCAAGCGCCCGAAGTAAGCTGGTTTCGCCGGCCGCGCCGCTTGAGGCTGGCGCGCCGCTCTTGATAAGGAATAACTTATGTCCCGTCGTCGTCGCCCAGAAAAGCGCGTCATCCTGCCGGATCCCAAGTTCGGCGACATCACCCTGTCGAAGTTCATGAACAACATCATGCTCGACGGGAAGAAGTCGGTCGCGGAAAGCATCGTCTACACCGCGCTCGACAATGTCGAAGCCCGTCTGAAAAAGGACCCGATCGCGGTTTTCCACGACGCGCTCAACAATGTGAAGCCGGGCATCGAGGTCCGCAGCCGCCGCGTCGGCGGCGCGACCTACCAGGTCCCGGTCGAAGTCCGCGACGTCCGCGCGCAGGCGCTGGCGATCCGCTGGCTGATCACCGCCGCGCGCGGGCGCAGCGAGAAGACCATGGCCGGCCGCCTATCGGGCGAGCTGATGGACGCCTCGCAGAACCGCGGCAACGCGGTGAAGAAGCGCGAGGACACGCACCGCATGGCCGAGGCCAACCGCGCCTTCTCGCACTACCGCTGGTAACGATGGCGTCGCCCAACTGGCGCTGTCGAAAATAGTCCCTATATTCAGGGGGATCGGCTTTGCGCCGGTCCCCCGACATTGTTAAGGAAGCCCACTGACATGGCCCGCAGCCATCCGCTCGAACGCTATCGCAACATCGGCATCATGGCGCACATCGACGCCGGCAAGACGACGACGACCGAGCGCATCCTCTATTACACCGGCAAGTCGTACAAGATCGGCGAGGTCCACGAGGGCTCGGCGACGATGGACTGGATGGAGCAGGAGCAGGAGCGCGGGATCACCATCACGTCCGCGGCAACGACGACGTTCTGGAAGGCCGAGGACGGGCAGGGCCCCGAGCACCGGATCAACATCATCGACACTCCTGGCCACGTCGACTTCACCATCGAGGTCGAGCGTTCGCTGCGCGTGCTCGACGGCGCGGTCGCGGTGTTCGACGGCGTCGCCGGCGTCGAGCCGCAGTCGGAGACGGTGTGGCGGCAGGCCGACAAGTACGGCGTTCCGCGGATGTGCTTCATCAACAAGCTCGACCGCACCGGCGCCGATTTCTACTATTGCGTCCAGTCGATCATCGACCGCCTCGGCGCCAAGCCGCTGGTGCTGACGCTGCCGATCGGCGCCGAAAGCGATCTCAAGGGCGTGGTCGACCTGGTCAACATGCGCGGCATCGTCTGGCAGGACGAGAGCCTGGGCGCGAAGTTCGACTATACCGACATTCCCGCCGAGCTCGCCGACAAGGCGGCGCAGTATCGCCACGACCTGCTCGAGACCGTCGTCGAGCAGGACGACGAAGTCATGATGGCGTATCTCGAGGGCGAGGAGCCCGACGTGGCGACGCTCAAGGGGCTGATCCGCAAGGGCACGCTGGCGCGCGCGTTCGTGCCGGTGGTGTGCGGTTCGGCGTTCAAGAACAAGGGCGTCCAACCGCTGCTCGACGCGGTCGTCGACTACATGCCGAGCCCGCTCGACATTCCGCCGATCAAGGGCATCAACCCCGACAACGAGGCCGAGGAAACCCGTCCGTCGAGCGACGACGAGCCGTTCGCGGCGCTGGCATTCAAGATCATGAACGACCCGTTCGTCGGCTCGCTGACCTTCGCGCGCATCTATTCGGGCAAGCTGTCGAAGGGCAGCTACCTGAACTCGGTGAAGGACAAGAAGGAAAAGATCGGCCGCATGCTGCTGATGCATGCCAACAGCCGCGAGGACATCGACGAGGCCTATGCGGGCGACATCGTCGCGCTGGCGGGGCTGAAGGAAACCACCACCGGCGACACGCTGTGCGCCGAAAAGGCGCCGATCATCCTCGAGCGGATGGAATTCCCCGAGCCGGTGATCGAGCTGAGCGTCGAGCCGAAGACCAAGGCCGACCAGGAGAAGATGGGCGTCGCCCTGTCGCGCCTGGCCGCCGAGGACCCGTCGTTCCGCGTGTCGACCGACCATGAATCGGGCCAGACGATCATCAAGGGGATGGGCGAGCTTCACCTCGACATCCTGGTCGATCGCATGAAGCGCGAGTTCAAGGTCGAAGCGAACGTCGGCGCGCCTCAGGTGGCGTATCGCGAGTCGCTCGCGAAGCCGGTCGAGCTGATCTACACCCACAAGAAGCAGTCGGGCGGCTCGGGCCAGTTCGGCGAGGTCAAGGTCGCGCTTCGCCCGGGCGAACGCGGCCAGGGCATCAACTTCATCGACTCGATAAAGGGCGGCAATATTCCGCGCGAATATATCCCGTCGGTCGAGAAGGGCATGCGCGAGACCGCCGAGACCGGCTCGCTGATCGGCTTCCCGATCATCGACTTCGACATCGAGCTGCTCGACGGCAAGTATCACGACGTCGACTCCTCGGCGCTGGCGTTCGAAATCGCCGGCCGCGGCGCGATGCGTGAAGCCGCCCAGAAGGCCGGCATCAAGCTGCTCGAGCCGATCATGAAGGTCGAGGTGGTGACCCCCGAGGATTATCTCGGCGACGTCATCGGCGACATGAACAGCCGGCGCGGCCAGATCCAGGGCACCGACAGCCGCGGCAACGCGCAGGTGGTCGAGGCGATGGTGCCGCTGGCCAACATGTTCGGCTATGTGAACCAGCTGCGCTCGTTCACGCAGGGCCGCGCGCAGTACACCATGCAGTTCTCGCACTACGAAGAAGTGCCGCAGAACGTCGCCGACGAAGTGAAGGCGAAGCTGGCGTAATCGAAAATTAGTCGTTAAGGGCGCGCTCGCAACCGGGCGAGCGCCGCCCGATTCCATCAGATGAGCAAGAAGAGGCGTTAAAATGGCGAAGGCAAAGTTTGAGCGGAACAAGCCGCACTGCAACATCGGCACCATCGGTCACGTCGACCATGGCAAGACGTCGCTGACGGCGGCCATCACCAAGGTGCTGGCGAAGCATGGCGGCGGCGTTGCCGTCGACTTCGCGAACATCGACAAGGCGCCGGAAGAGCGCGAGCGCGGCATCACCATCTCGACCGCGCACGTCGAGTATGAGACCGACAAGCGCCACTATGCCCACGTCGACTGCCCGGGCCACGCCGACTATGTGAAGAACATGATCACCGGCGCGGCGCAGATGGACGGCGCGATCCTGGTGGTGTCGGCCGCCGACGGCCCGATGCCGCAGACCAAGGAGCACATCCTGCTCGCCAAGCAGGTCGGCGTTCCGACCATGGTGGTCTTCCTCAACAAGGTCGACCAGGTCGACGATCCCGAGCTGCTCGAGCTCGTCGAGCTCGAAATCCGCGAGGAGCTTTCGAAGCGCGACTTCGACGGCGACAACATTCCGATCGTGTCGGGCTCGGCGCTCGCCGCGCTCGAGGACCGCAACCCCGAAATCGGCGACGAGAAGATCCTCGAGCTGATGAAGGCGGTCGACGACTGGATCCCGCAGCCGGAGCGTCCGCTCGACAAGCCGTTCCTGATGCCGATCGAAGACGTGTTCTCGATCTCGGGCCGCGGCACCGTGGTCACCGGCCGCGTCGAGACCGGCGTCGTCAAGGTGGGTGAGGAAGTCGAGATCGTCGGCATCAAGGACACCAAGAAGACGACCGTCACCGGCGTCGAAATGTTCCGCAAGCTGCTCGACCAGGGCGAAGCGGGCGACAACATCGGCGCGCTGATCCGCGGCGTCGGCCGTGAGGAAGTCGAGCGTGGCCAGGTTCTGGCCAAGCCGGGTTCGGTCACGCCGCACACCGAGTTCCAGGCCGAGGTGTACGTCCTGTCGAAGGACGAGGGCGGCCGTCACACGCCGTTCTTCGCCAACTATCGTCCGCAGTTCTACTTCCGCACGACCGACGTGACGGGCGAAGTGCAGCTGCCGGAAGGCACCGAGATGGTCATGCCGGGCGACAACGTGTCGCTGGGCGTGAAGCTGATCGCGCCGATCGCGATGGACCAGGGCCTGCGCTTCGCGATCCGCGAAGGCGGCCGGACCGTCGGCGCGGGCGTCGTCGGCAACATCACCAAGTAAGGTTCGGCGCCTCCGGGCGCTGGACGATGAAAAGCCCGGTGCTTCCTTGCGAAGCGCCGGGCTTTTTGTTTCTGCACTCGCTGACTGCCGAGAAGCGCGGCAAATTTCGTCGATGTTCTCGAGAAGCGTATTTCAACGGGCCGCTGCGAACCTCAGTCGCCTACCTCGCGAAGGATGGTTGGCCGCCCTTTTTGCGAGCGCGATGTCTGCGGCTTCTGATATTGTTTTCTGGGCAACCGGCGAAAAGTTGACGACGGCGGCGATCGTGCCGGCAGTTCTCCTCGTGGCTGCTTCGCTGGCCGCGATTTACATTAGCACGCTCGGCATCATAGGTCGAAAGACGAGTTGGGCTGGCTATCTGCGCTTCGCCGGGATCAGCGCCGCGATGCTCGCCCCGCTCGGGGTCGTGCTTACGTTCGCGATCTCGACGAAGGCGGATTTTACCGAATCCGCTCGCGTGCTTGGATTGTTGCTGGGCCTTTTGATCTCTTTCTTTTTGGTAAGCCTTTTATCGTGCTGGCCTATTGCCCAGTCGCTCTCGGCCGCGTTTGTCTCTCCGGTACAAATATGGCGAAAAACACGAGGCCATCGCCTCTCGCTGATTACTGCTTCGCTTATATTGAATGGACTAAAGAGGGCCGACTTTATTCCAGAAATCGCGAAGGCGCAGGACGTCGTATCGGCTTCAGTCATTGCAATTGCTAATGGCCTTCTCAACGTGGTCGTGCTGGCCCTGACAGCGGCGGTTGCAGCAGCGGCTTGGGAATTGCAGCGCGAAACGGAGGCTGCCCGGCTTAGCGAATGACCGCACAGCTGACATCAACCTCGGCTCGTCGGCAATCCGCAATACCAAGGGGTTGATCTTCGCGCCGCTCGTCGGTAGAGGCGCCTCCAACGACGGGGATTCGTCCCCGTCCTGCAAATCATAGTCGAGGTCGTCCGACCCGGGGAACCGGGGTCAAACCGGGTGGCCTCTTTGTTTTCGGACCGGCAACGGTCCGTCGGCTCTTTCGCATCGGTAGGGACATGGAAACGCAGAATATCCGCATTCGCTTGAAAGCCTTCGATCACCGCGTGCTCGATCAGGCGACCGGCGACATCGCTGACACCGCTCGCCGCACCGGCGCGCTCATTCGCGGTCCCATCCCCCTGCCGACGCGCATCGAGAAGTTCACCGTCAACCGCTCGCCCCACGTCGACAAGAAGTCGCGCGAGCAGTTCGAGGTGCGCACCTACAAGCGGCTGCTCGACATCGTCCAGCCGACGCCCCAGACGGTCGACGCGCTGATGAAGCTCGATCTCGCCGCCGGGGTGGACGTCGAGATCAAACTGGCCTAAGGGCTGGCGCGCGGCGGTCGAATCGCTTCTTCGGCGATCCTGCTTCGCGAAAACCATAAGGGATACCGCGGTCGTCCTCCGGGACAACCGGCCTGCGTCCCCCGTCTCTCGCTAACGCGAGAATAGCCCGGCGGGGGCTCGCATCATTCAAATGGGCTGCATGCCTGTTCCGGCGACGGGGCAGGCCTCTGTGAGGAGCAACTGGTCATGCGCACTGGCGTGATCGCGAAGAAAATGGGAATGACCCGCCTGTTCCAGGCGGACGGGCGCCACGTGCCCGTCACCGTCCTCCAGCTGGAAGACGTTCAGGTCGTCGGCGTTCGCGAACAAGATCGCGACGGCTACACCGCCGTCACCCTCGGCGCCGGGAAGGCGAAGGCGAAGAACGTCGCCAAGCCGCAGCGCGCCGTCTTCGGCAAGGCCGAGGTCGAGCCCAAGGCGAAGGTCGTCGAGTTCCGCGTGGCCGAGGATGCACTCCTCGACGTCGGCGCGACCATCTCGGCCGACCACTTCGTCGCCGGCCAGAAGGTCGACATCCGCGGCGTGACGCAGGGCAAGGGCTTTGCCGGCGCGATGAAGCGCTGGGGCTTCGGCGGTCTGCGCGCGACCCACGGCGTGTCGGTCTCGCACCGCTCGCACGGTTCGACCGGCAACCGCCAGGACCCGGGCCGCGTGTTCAAGAACAAGAAGATGGCCGGGCACATGGGCGCGCGCAACCGCACCCAGCAGAACCTGGAAATCGTCCGTACCGACGCCGCCCGCGGGCTGCTGTTCGTCAAGGGCTCGGTCCCGGGCCACAAGGGCTCGTGGGTGACCGTCGCCGACGCGATCAAGCTGAGCCGTCACGACGAGGCGCCGTACCCGGCGGGCCTGTTCGACCCGAGGGCGAAGGCCCCGGTCGACGAAGCGCCGGCCGGCCTGGTCGACGATGCCGCGGTCCACGAGATTCCCGCGCTGCCGAGCGACGAGGAAGTCGCGGCGATCGCGGCCGAGCAGGAAGCGGGCGCGGAAGCGGCTGCTGCCGAGGCTGAGAACAACGATGCCGGTTCGGCCGACGCGGGCGACAAGCCTGCTGCCGACGAGAGCAAGGAAGGCTAAGCGATGAAGGTCAAGGTTCAGACCCTCGACGCCGGCAAGGGTGGCGATCTCGAGCTCAACGATGCCGTGTTCGGCGTCGAGCCGCGCGCCGACATCCTCCACCGCGTCATCACCTGGCAGCTGGTCAACCGCCGCGGCCCGGCGCGCGCCGCGCGCGAGCGCAGCGACGTTGCCCGCACCGGCAAGAAGTTCGGCAAGCAGAAGGGCGGCGGCACCGCCCGTCACGGCGATCGTCGCGCCCCGGTGTTCATCGGCGGCGGCAAGGCGCACGGCCCGCGGGCCCGCGTCTTCACCAGCTCGCTGAACAAGAAGGTCCGTGCGCTCGGGCTCAAGATGGCGCTGTCGGCGAAGGCCAAGGACGGCAGCCTGATCGTGCTCGACAACCTCGATCTCGGCAAGGAAGCCAAGACCAAGGCGCTGTCGGCCAAGCTCGGCAAGCTGGGCTTCGGCAAGACTGCGCTGGTGATCGACGGCGAGGCGCTCAACGTCGGTTTCGCCCGGGCGTCGTCGAACCTCGGCGCGATCAACCTGATGCCGGCGGCCGGGGCCAATGTGTACGACATCCTTCGCCACGAGACGCTGGTCCTGACCCGCGCCGCGGTCGAGAAGCTGGAGGCGCGCTTCGCCGTCACCGGAGGGGCTGAATAATGGCTAAGAAACCGCAGGCGGCGGCGATCGACAATCGCCACTACGACGTCATCGTCGCGCCGCACATCACCGAGAAGTCGACCCTGGTCAGCGAACAGAACGCCGTGGTGTTCAAGGTCGCCAAGACCGCGTCGAAGCCGCAGATCAAGGCGGCGATCGAGGCGCTGTTCAACGTCACCGTGACCGGCGTCAACACGATCGTCACCAAGGGCAAGACCAAGCGCTGGAAGGGCGAGGCCTACAAGCGCAGCGACGTCAAGAAGGCGATCATCCGCCTGAAGGACGGCGATTCCATCGATATCACGAGCGGGATCTAACCGATGGCACTCAAGCAATATAAGCCGACTTCGCCGTCGCGCCGCGGGCTCGTCCTCGTCGACAAGTCGGCGCTGTGGAAGGGCAAGCCGGTCAAGGCGCTGACCGAAGGCAAGCGCAAGACCGGTGGCCGCAACAACAAGGGCCACGTGACCTCGCGCGGGATCGCCGGCGGTCACAAGCAGAAGTATCGCATCATCGACTTCAAGCGTCGCACCTGGGACGTGACCGGCACGGTCGAGCGGATCGAATATGACCCGAACCGCTCGGCGTTCATCGCGCTGGTGACCTACGAGGGCGGCGAGCAGGCCTACATTCTCGCGCCGCAGCGGCTCGCGCCGGGCGACAAGGTCGTCGCGGGCAAGAAGGTCGACGTGAAGCCGGGCAACGCGATGGAGATCGGCCAGATGCCGGTCGGTACCATCGTCCACAACGTCGAGATGAAGCCGGGCAAGGGCGGCCAGATCGCCCGCGCCGCCGGGACCTATGTCCAGGTCGTCGGCCGCGACAAGGGGATGGTCATCGTCCGCCTCAACTCGGGCGAGCAGCGCTACATCCGTTCCGACTGCATGGCGACGGTCGGCGCGGTGTCGAACCCCGACAATGGCAACACCAACCTGGCGAAGGCCGGCCGCAATCGCTGGCTGGGCCGCCGTCCGCTGACCCGCGGCGTCGCCAAGAACCCGGTCGACCACCCGCACGGCGGTGGTGAAGGCCGGACCTCGGGCGGCCGTCACCCGGTCACTCCGTGGGGCAAGCCGACCAAGGGTGCCCGCACCCGTCACAACAAGGCGACCGACAAGTTCATCATCCGGTCGCGCCACGCGAGGAAGAAGTAATGGCTCGTTCCGTCTGGAAAGGTCCGTTCGTCGAGCTGTCGCTGCTGAAGAAGGCGGAGACCGCGCAGGACAAGGGTGGTCGCGCGCCGATCAAGACCTGGTCGCGCCGTTCGACGATCCTGCCGCAGTTCGTCGGCCTGACGTTCAACGTCTACAACGGCCGCAAGTTCGTGCCGGTCTCGGTCAACGAGGACATGGTCGGAATGAAGCTCGGCGAGTTCGCGCCGACCCGCTTCTTCCCCGGCCACGCCGCCGACAAGAAGGGTAAGCGCTGATGAGCAAGCCCAAGAGCCCCCGCAAGGTCGGCGACAAGGAAGCGCTGGCGACCGGCACGATGATTCGTGGCTCGGCGCGCAAGCTGAACCTCGTCGCGGGCCTGATCCGCGGCCGCAAGGTCGAGGAAGCGCTCAACATCCTCAAGTTCTCGCCGAAGGGCATGAGCGAGGATGTCTACAAGGTGCTGGCCTCGGCCGTCGCCAATGCCGAGAACAACCACAACCTCGACGTCGACGCGCTCGTCGTCAGCGAGGCGTCGGTCGGCAAGTCGATCTCGATGAAGCGTTTCGCGACGCGCGCCCGCGGCCGTTCGAGCCGGGTGGTCAAGCCGTTCTCGCGGCTCCGCGTCGTCGTTCGTGAGCAGGAAGAAGCCTAATGGGTAACAAATCGTCCGCGATCGGCCTTCGGCTTCAGATCAACCGCACCTGGGACAGCCGCTGGTACGCGGAAGGCCAGGACTACGGTCGTCTGCTGCTCGAGGATCTCAAGATCCGCAAGTACATCATGGCGAGCCTGCCGCAGGCCGCGATCTCGAAGGTCGTGATCGAGCGCCCGGCCAAGCTGTGCCGCATCTCCATCTATGCCGCGCGCCCCGGCGTGATCATCGGCAAGAAGGGCAGCGACATCGAGAAGCTGAAGTCGAAGCTCGCCAAGATGACGGGTTCGGATGTCAGCCTCAACATCGTCGAGATCCGCAAGCCGGAAGTCGACGCCCGCCTGGTGGCGCAGGGCATCTGCGACCAGCTCGAGCGTCGTATCGCCTTCCGCCGCGCGATGAAGCGCGCGGTGCAGTCGGCGATGCGCCTCGGCGCCGAGGGCATCCGGATCAACTGCGGTGGCCGTCTCGGCGGCGCCGAGATCGCGCGCTCGGAATGGTATCGCGAAGGCCGCGTTCCGCTGCACACGCTGCGCGGCAACGTCGACTATGCGGAAGCCCAGGCGCACACCGCCTACGGCGTCTGCGGGGTCAAGGTGTGGGTCTTCAAGGGCGAGATCCTCGGCCACGACCCGATGGCCCAGGATCGGCTTATGCTCGACGCGCAAACTTCGGGCGTTCGCCCGATGCGCGACGACCGGCGCTAAGGATTAGATCATGCTGCAACCCAAGCGCACCAAATTCCGCAAGGCCTTCAAGGGCCGCATCCACGGCAATGCCAAGGGCGGGACCGAGCTCAACTTCGGCGCCTTCGGCCTGAAGGCGATGGAGCCCGAGCGGATCACCGCGCGCCAGATCGAGGCGGCCCGCCGCGCGATCACGCGTCACATCCGTCGCCAGGGCCGTCTCTGGATCCGCATCTTCCCCGACCTCCCGGTCTCGTCGAAGCCCGCCGAAGTCCGCATGGGCTCGGGCAAGGGCGCGCCCGAGTTCTGGGTCGCGCGGGTCAAGCCCGGCCGCATCCTGTTCGAACTCGACGGCGTCCCCGGCCCGCTCGCCAAGGTCGCGTTCGAGCGCGCCGCGGAGAAGCTGCCGATCAAGGTCAAGGTGGTCGCCCGCCTTGGCGAAACGATGGTCGAGGAGGACTAAGCCATGGCCAAGAAGGAAAACCTTTCGGTCACCAGCGACGACCAGCTCGCCACCCAGCTTTCGGAGCTGAAGCGCGAACAGTTCAACCTGCGCTTCCAGTCCGCGACCAACCAGCTCGAGAAGCCGTCGCGGGTCAAGGAAGTGCGCCGCACCATCGCCCGGATCAAGACGCTGCAATCCGCCCGCGCGCGTGAAGCGGCCAAGGCGTAAGGGAGTATAGGAAGATGCCCAAGCGCGTCCTCACCGGCACCGTGGTGTCGGACAAGGGAGACAAGACCGTGGTGGTCCGCGTCGAGCGGCGGGTGAAGCACCCGCTGTACGGCAAGATCATCAAGCTGTCGAAGAAGTATCACGCTCACGACGAAGGCAATGCCTACAAGTCGGGCGAGCAGGTGCGCATCGAAGAGTGCGCCCCGGTCTCGAAGCTCAAGACCTGGACCGTGGTGGAGCGCGTCGGCGCCGCCCCGATCGAGGCCCACGAGTATGACGAGAACGCCGTGAGCAAGCCGGCCGACGAGGCCGCTGCGCCGAAGAAGGCGACCAAGGGCAAGGCCAAGAAGGCCGAGCCGGCGGACGCCACCCCTGAAACCACCGAAGCCTAAGGAAGGACTGACCCATGATCCAGATGCAGTCCAACCTCGAGGTCGCCGACAACTCGGGCGCCAAGCGCGTCCAGTGCATCAAGGTGCTCGGCGGATCCAAGCGCCGGGTGGCCGGCGTGGGCGACATCATCGTCGTCTCCGTCAAGGAAGCGCAGCCGCGCGGCCGCGTGAAGAAGGGCGACGTTCACCGCGCGGTGATCGTGCGGACCGCCAAGGACATCCGCCGTCCCGACGGCTCGGTGATCCGGTTCGACACGAACGCTGCGGTGCTGGTCAACAAGAACGAGGAGCCGATCGGCACCCGTATCTTCGGCCCGGTGGTCCGCGAGCTTCGCGCCAAGAAGCACATGAAGATCATTTCGCTCGCGCCGGAGGTGCTGTAATGTCCGCCGCCAAGATCAAGAAGGGCGACAAGGTCGTCGTCCTGTCCGGCAAGGACAAGGGCCGCACCGGCGAGATCGCCAAGGTGCTGACCAAGGACGCCAAGGTGATCGTCAGCGGCGTCAACGTCGCGGCGCGTCACAAGAAGGCGACCCAGGCCAACCCGCAGAGCGGGATCGAGCGCAAGGAAGCGCCGCTGCACATCTCGAAGGTCGCGCTGGTCGACCCGAAGGACGGCAAGGCGACCCGCGTCCGGTTCGAAACCGGCAAGGACGGCAAGAAGGTCCGCGTTTCGGCGCGCACCGGGGAGAAGATCGATGGCTGAGCAGGCTTACACGCCTCGCCTGAAGCAGGACTATAACGAGCGCATCGCCAAGGCGATGACCGAGAAGTTCGGCTACAAGAACGCGCTCGAGGTGCCCAAGCTCGAGAAGATCGTGATCAACATGGGCGTCGGCGAGGCGACCCAGGACAAGAAGAAGGTCGAGCAGGCCGCCGCCGAGATGGAAAAGATCGCGGGCCAGAAGCCGGTGATCAACAAGGCGAAGAAGTCGATCGCGCAGTTCAAGCTGCGCGAGGGCATGCCGATCGGGTGCAAGGTCACGCTTCGCCGCGAGCGGATGTACGAGTTCCTCGACCGTCTCGTGACGATCGCGCTGCCGCGCGTTCGCGACTTCCGCGGGCTCAACCCCAAGTCGTTCGACGGCCGCGGCAACTATGCGATGGGTCTCAAGGAGCAGATCGTGTTCCCCGAGATCAACTATGACCAGATCGACAAGGTCCGGGGCATGGACATCATCATCACCACCACCGCGAAGACCGACGAAGAGGCGCGCGAACTGCTGCGCCTGTTCAACTTCCCCTTCCCGGCGGCCGAACAGAAAGAAGCCGCGTAAGCGGCGCTGGAGAACTTAAGTCATGGCGAAACTGAGTTCCGTGAACAAGAACGAGCACCGTCGCAAGCTGGTCGCCAAGACCGCTGCGAAGCTCGAGAAACTGAAGGCGAAGGCGAACGACAAGTCGCTCGACGAGACCGAGCGTCTCATCGCGCGGCTGAAGATGGCCGAGCTGCCGCGCAACGGCAACCCGACCCGCATTCGCAACCGCTGCGAGCTGACCGGACGGTCGCGCGGCTATTATCGCAAGTTCCGCCTGTCGCGGATCATGCTTCGGGAACTGGGCAACAAGGGCCTGATTCCCGGTCTCACCAAGTCGAGCTGGTAAGGACAGCGTATGGCGATGACCGATCCCCTGGGTGATATGCTCACCCGCATCCGCAACGGCCAGCAGGCGAAGAAGGACAGTGTCCTGACGCCGGCGTCGAAGCTTCGCGCCCACGTCTGTGACGTGCTCCAGCGCGAGGGCTTCATTCGCGGCTACAGCGAGGAAGAGCTTGCCGGCCAGAAGGGCCTGCGCATCGAGCTCAAATATTTCGAGGGCCAGCCGGCGATCCAGCACCTGGCCCGCGTCTCGAAGCCGGGCCGCCGCGTCTATTCGGGCAGCAAGGAGCTGCCGCGGATCCGCAACGGCCTTGGCATCACCATCGTCTCGACGCCGCGCGGCGTGCTCAGCGATGCTGAAGCGCGCGAGCATAACGTCGGTGGCGAAGTGCTGGCGGAGGTGTTCTGATGAGCCGCATCGGTAAGAAGCCGGTCGCGCTGCCGAGTGGCGTCACCGCCACGATCGACGGGTCGACCATGACCGTGAAGGGTCCGAAGGGCACGCTCAGCATGCCGCTGATGGACGACCTCGTCTCGTACAAGGTCGAGGACGGCCAGGTCGCGGTCCAGCCGCTGACCCAGGCGCAGCGCAACCGCGCCGCGTGGGGGATGCAGCGGACCAACGTCCAGAACCTCGTCACCGGGGTGACCGAGGGCTTCACCAAGGTGCTCGAGATCACCGGCGTCGGCTACCGTGCCAACGCGCAGGGCAAGACGCTCAAGCTGCAGCTCGGCTACAGCCACGACGTCAACGTCGCGGTGCCCGACGGGCTCGAGGTCAAGACCCCGGACAACACCACCGTCGAGATCAGCGGCATCGACCGGCAGAAGGTCGGGCAGCTGGCCGCCGAAATCCGCCGCTGGCGCAAGCCGGAGCCCTACAAGGGCAAGGGTATCAAGTATCGCGGCGAGTTCATCTTCCGCAAAGAAGGCAAGAAGAAGTAAGCCATGGCGAAACTCTCTCTCTTCGATCGCCGCCGCCGCCGGGTTCGCACCGCGCTGCGCGCACGCGCCTCGGGCAAGCCGCGGCTGTCGGTTCACCGCTCGGGCCGTCACATCTATGCGCAGGTCATCGACGATGCCGCGGGCAAGACGATCGTCTCCGCCTCGAGCCTCGACAAGGACCTCAAGAAGGACGGCGGCGCGACCCGCGATGCCGCCAGCAGCGTCGGCAAGGCGCTGGCCGAAAAGGCCAAGAAGGCCGGCGTCGACAAGGTCGTGTTCGACCGCGGCGGTTTCCTGTTCCATGGCCGCGTCAAGGCGCTGGCCGATGCCGCCCGCGACGGCGGACTGGAGTTCTAAATGGCTGATGAAAACCAAACCCCGGTGGCCGACCAGACCGCCCCCGAAGCTACCTCGACCGAGGGCGCGCCGGCCGAGCAGCAGCGCGACGCGCGCGGCCCGCGCGGCGGCCGTGGCCGTGGCGGTCCCGGTGGCGGGCGCGGCGGCCGTGACGGCAATCGCGGGCGTCGCGACGACCGTCGTGGCAACCGCGACGAGGACGGCGGCGAAGAGCTGATCGAGAAGCTGGTTCACATCAACCGCGTCTCGAAGACCGTGAAGGGCGGCAAGCGCTTCGGCTTCGCCGCGCTGGTCGTGGTCGGCGACGGCAAGGGCCGCGCCGGTTTCGGTCACGGCAAGGCGCGCGAAGTGCCCGAAGCCATCTCGAAGGCCACCGCGGCCGCGAAGAAGGCGATGGTCCGCGTTCCGCTGAAGGACGGGCGCACGCTCCATCATGACGGGCTCGGCCATTTCGGCGCGGGTCGCGTGACGCTCCGCACTGCCCCGGCGGGGACCGGCATCATCGCCGGCGGCCCGATGCGTGCGGTGTTCGAGAGCCTCGGCGTCCACGACGTGGTGACCAAGTCGGTCGGCACCTCGAACCCCTACAACATGATCCGCGCGACCTTCGAGGCGCTCAAGGACCAGACGAGCCCGCGCTCGGTGGCCCAGCGTCGCGGCAAGAAGGTCAGCGACCTGCTTGGTCGCGGCGGGATGGACAAGGCCGAGGCCGAAGCCACCGCCGACGCGGTGACGGAGTAAGCGACATGGCCAAGATCAAGATCACCCAGACCGGTTCGCCGATCCGCCGCGACAAGACCCAGCGCGCGACGCTGGTCGGTCTCGGCCTCAACAAGATGCACCGCACCGTTGAAGTGGAGGAGACCCCCGAGGTCGCCGGCCAGGTCAAGAAGGTGGCGCACCTGGTGAGCGTCGAACGCTAATATCCAAGACCGGGCATCGGCCCACGCGCGACAAAAGCGAAAGCGAGTGCAATCATGAAGCTGAACGAAATCAAGGACAATGCCGGCGCCCGCAAGGGCCGGGTGCGCGTCGGGCGCGGCATCGGGTCGGGCCTGGGCAAGACCTCGGGCCGCGGTCAGAAGGGCCAGAAGAGCCGCAGCGGCGTCGCCGTCAAGGGCTTCGAAGGCGGGCAGATGCCGCTCCACATGCGGCTGCCGAAGCGCGGTTTCAACAACATCTTCGCCAAGGATTACGCCGAGGTGAACCTGGGCCAGATCCAGAAGCTGATCGACGCCAAGACGCTCGACGGCCAGGGCACGCTCGACCATGACGCGCTCAAGGCGGCGGGCATCGCGCGCGGCGGCAAGGACGGCGTCCGGCTGCTCGGCAAGGGCACGCTGACTGCCAAGCTCAGCTTCAAGGTTGCCGGCGCGTCGAAGTCGGCGATCGAGGCGGTCGAAAAGGCCGGCGGCAAGGTCGAGCTGATCGAGCGCAAGGATCCGGCCGCGCTGGCCGCCGCGAAGAAGGGCAAGACCCGCGACGCGCGGCTCGAGGCGAAGGCCAAGAAGGCGAAGGCGTAACCTTCGCCTCGCCGCATGAAGGGCTTCGCAAGCGCCCTTCCGTGACTATATCGGGCGGCGGGGGGTCTTTCGGGGCCATCCGCCGCTTTTCTTCTGCGCAGGATTGATCGATGGCATCGGCAGCCGAACAACTGGCATCCAATATTTCGCTCGGCAGCTTTTCGAAGGCCACCGAGCTCAAGAAGCGGCTGTGGTTCACCCTCGGCGCGCTGATCCTGTTCCGACTGCTGTCGTTCGTCCCGATCCCCGGCATCGACCCGCACGCCATGGCCGCGCTGTACGAGACGCAGTCGGGCGGCGTGCTCGACTTCTTCAACACCTTTTCGGGCGGCGCGCTGCAGCGCATGTCGATCGTCGCGCTGGGGGTGATGCCGTACATCACCGCCTCGATCGTGGTGCAGCTCGGCTCCTCGCTCTACGGCCCGTGGGCGACGCTCAAGAAAGAAGGCGAAACGGGGCGCAAGAAGCTCAACCAGTACACCCGCTACCTCACCGTGCTGCTGGTGATGGTGCAGGGCTATTTCATCGCCACCGGGCTCGAAGGCCTCGCCGCAAAGCAGGGCATTTCGGCGGTGGTCGAGCCGGGGATGCTGTTCCGCCTGTCGGCGACGATCAGCCTCATCGGGGGCACGCTGTTCCTGATGTGGATCGGCGAGCAGATCACCAGCCGCGGGATCGGCAACGGGGTGTCGCTGATCATCATGGCGGGCATCGTCGCGCGGCTTCCGCAGGGCATCGGCCAGCTGCTCGAAAGCGGGCGGAGCGGGGCGATGGACCCGTTCCTGATCATCACCATCGCGGTGCTGGCCTTCGCGCTGATCCTGTTCATCTGCTTCATGGAGCGGGCGCAGCGGCGCGTGCTGATCCAGTACCCCAAGCGCCAGACCGCGCGCGGGATGATGCAGCCCGAGCGCAGCCATTTGCCGCTGAAGCTCAACACCGCGGGCGTGATCCCGCCGATCTTCGCCTCGTCGCTGCTGCTGCTGCCGATCACCATCCTCCAGATGGCGGGCGCGCGAAGCCAGGCCGGGTCGAAGAGCAGCGAGCTGCTGATCACCCTGTCGACCTATCTCCAGCATGGCTCGCCGCTGTTCATGGTGCTCTATGCGGCGGGGATCATCTTCTTCGCCTTTTTCTACACCGCGGTGCAGTTCAACAGCGAGGAGACCGCCGAGAACCTCAAGAAGCACGGCGGCTTCATCCCCGGCATCCGCCCGGGCAAGGCGACCGAGAATTATTTCGATTACCTGCTCAACCGGATCACGGTGATCGGTGCCGCCTACCTCACCGTCATCTGCCTGATCCCCGAGATCATCTCGAACCAGATGGGGCTGACCAACCTCCGGCTCGGCGGCACCAGCCTGCTGATCGTCGTCAACGTGACGATGGACACGGTAAGCCAGATCCAGAGCCACTTGATCGCGCATCAATATGGCGATCTGATCAAGAAGGCGAAGCTCAAGACGGGCAAGCGCCGCTAAGGGTCGTCACTAGTCAGGGGCATCGCCGTGGACATCATCCTGTTGGGACCGCCGGGCGCGGGCAAAGGCACCCAGGCCGAGCGGCTGGTGGCCGAACATGGCATGGTCCAGCTGTCGACCGGCGACATGCTCCGCGAAGCGCGCAAGGCCGACAGCGACCTCGGGCGGCAGGTGGCGGCGGTGATGGATTCGGGCGCGCTGGTCAGCGACGACATCGTCTCGGCGCTGATCGACGAGCGGCTGTCGCGGATGGACGCGGGCGAGGGCGCGATCTTCGACGGCTATCCGCGCACGCTCGCGCAGGCCCAGGCGCTCGACGCGATCCTCGCCGCGCGCGGACGCGAGATCGACCATGTGGTCGAACTTGTGGTCGACGAGGACGCGCTGGTCGAACGGATCACCGGCCGCTTCAGCTGCGCCAGGTGCGGTGCCCCCTATCACGACAATTTCAAGCAGCCGAAGGTCGCGGGCACCTGCGACGTGTGCGGCGCCCACGAATTCGTCCGCCGGCCCGACGACAATGCCGAGACGGTACGCAAGCGGATGGCCGAATATCGCGCCAAGACCGCGCCGATCCTGCCCTATTATGAGGCAAAAGGCCTGATCGCGCGCGTCGACGGGATGGGTTCGCCCGCCGACGTCACCGCCGCGATCGACGCGATCCTCGGCGAATAGGCAGCCCGCGTCAGTCGGCGCGGTCGAGCGTCACGTAGCGATAGGCCGGGGTCTCGGCGGTCGCCTCATGGTCCTCGCACGCCACTTCGCGCCACCGCTCGGACGCGCGCAGGTCGGGCATGGTGACGTCGCCGTCGACCTCGGCCAGCACCTCGGTCAACTCGATCCGGTCGGCGCGCGGCTCGAATTCCTCGAACACCACCGCGCCGCCGATCACCGACACCGCCCCGTCCCCGGCGAGCGCCAGCGCCTCGTCGACCGACCGCGCGACCTCGACCCCGGGGTGCGACCAGGCCGGGTCGCGGGTCATGACGATATGGCGGCGACCGGGAAGCAGGCCGGGCAGGCTGTCGAACGTCTTGCGCCCCATGATCAGAGCGCTGCCCATCGTCAGCGCCTTGAACCGCCTGAGGTCGGCGGGGATGTGCCACGGCAAGGCGCCGTCGCGGCCGATGACGCCGTTGATCGCGCGGGCGAGGAGGAGGGTGATCGCCATGCCAAGGCGCTTGCCCCAGCGCGCGCGCTTTGCAAAGCGTCGACGCGATGAATCGCGTTCTCGCCCTCGTCGAACGGCTGCGTGATCGCTTCGGCGAGCGCGCGGTGGTGACCGACCGCGACGCGATCGCGCCGTGGCTGACCGACTGGCGCGGGCGCTGGACCGGGGCGGCCGAGGCGCTGCTCCAGCCCGGATCGACCGAAGACGTCGCGGCGATGGTCGCGGCGGCACGCGAGGCCGGGGTGGCGCTGGTGCCGCAGGGCGGCAACACGTCGATGGTCGGCGGCGCGACCCCGCCCGCCGACGGGTCGGCACTGATCCTGTCGCTGCGCCGGATGAACCGCATCCGCGCGATCGAACCGGCGTCGCGAAGCGCGCTGGCCGAGGCCGGGGTGATCCTGCAGACGCTGCACGAGGCCGCGAACCACGAGGGGCTGCGCTTTCCGCTGACGCTCGGCGCGCGGGGCAGCGCGACGATCGGCGGGCTCGTCTCGACCAATGCCGGGGGGACGCAGGTGCTCCGCTTCGGCACGATGCGCGGGCTCGTGCAGGGCATCGAGGCGGTGCTTCCCGACGGGACGGTCCACGACGGGCTGAGCGGGCTCAAGAAGGACAATCGCGGGACCAGCCTCGACCAGCTGTTGATCGGGGCCGAGGGTACGCTTGGGATTGTCACCGCCGCACGGCTCCGGCTGGTGCCCGCGGTGGCGGCGCGCGCGGTCGCGTGGCTCGGGCTCGCCAGCCCGCACGCCGCGCTCGACACGCTCCGCGCGCTCGAGGCAGCGACCGACCGGATCGAGGGGTTCGAGCTGGTCCCCGACGAGAGCCTGCAGGCGGCGTTGAGCGAGATCGAAGGGACCCGCGCCCCGCTGGCGGGCGCTCATGCGTGGCACGTGCTGGTCGAGGCGACCGCCGCCTCGCCGGCCGAGGAAGCGCCCGAGGCGCTGCTCGAACGACTGCTCGCGCCGCTGCTGGCGAGCGGGCTGGTCGAGGACGCGACCATCGCTGCGTCCGAATCGCAGGCCGAGGCCTTCTGGCGGATCCGCGACAGCCTGTCGGAGGCCGAGAAAAAGGCGTTCGGCCCCGCCACCCAGCACGACCTTTCGGTCCCGGTCGAACGCATGCCGACCTTCCTCGCCGAGGCGTCGGCGGCGGTGGAGGCGGCGTTTCCGGGGACGCGCGCGTCGGGCTTCGGCCACCTTGGCGACGGCAATATCCATTTCCACGTCCGCGCGATGGCACGCGGCCGTCCCGGCTGGATCGACCACGAAGGCCCGGCGGTGACCCGGCTGGTCGACGACCTCGTCACCGCCGCGGGCGGTTCGATCAGCGCCGAGCACGGCATCGGCCAGATGAAACGCGACGAACTCGCCCGGCTCGACCCGGCGCGCGTCGCGACCTTGAAAGCGATCCGCGCCGCGCTCGATCCGGGCGGGCTGATGAACCCGGGGAAACTGACATGAGCAGGCTTGCAGGAATCGAACTCGGCGGCACCAAGATCATCGCCGCGATCGCGGAAGGGACGACGATCGTCGCGCGGGAGCGGTGGGAGACCGGCCAGCCCGCCGACACGCTCGCCGCAGTCAACCGCTGGCTTCGCGAGCGGCAGGCCGAAGCCCAGTTCGAAGCGCTCGGCATCGCCGCGTTCGGCCCGGTGCGGGTCGACCCGGCGGCAAGCGATTTCGGCCATATCCTCTCCACTCCCAAGCCCGGCTGGGCGGGGGCCGACCTCGCGCCGCTCGCCGACGGCCTGGGAGTGCCGTGGGGGCTCGACACCGACGTCAACGCCGCCGCGCTGGCCGAGGCGCGGTGGGGCGCGGGGGCGGGCGCCAACTATTCGTCGCTGGTCTATCTCACCATCGGCACCGGGATCGGCGCGGGCGTGCTGATCGACGGTCACCCGCTGCACGGCGCGCTGCATCCCGAGATCGGGCATTTGCGGGTGCGCAAGGCCGACGGTTTCGCCGGGGTCTGCCCGTCCCACGGCGATTGCGCCGAGGGGCTGGTCGCCGGCCCGGCGCTGTGGAAGCGGCTGGGCGGCGACCCCAACGCGGCGGCCGACCTCGACGCCCCCGCGCGCGACCTCGCCGAACTGTTCGCCGCGCTGCTGCTCGCCTATGCGCCCAACCGGCTGCTGGTCGGCGGGGGGATTGGGGTCGGGGTGCCGCGGCTGATCGACGCCGCCTGCGCGCACGTCCCCGCGATCCTCAACGGCTATCTGCCCGGGCTCGACAGCGCCGCGGCGGTGCGCGCGGTGATCGAGGCGCCACGGCTCGGCGCGGACGCGGGGCCGCTCGGCGCGATCGCGGTCGCTGATGAAGCCCTTCGATTACGCTGACGCGTTCAATCGATTGGACCGATTGACTGCCAAGGCCTAGACCGGCCGCCTGTTCCATTCAGCGGAGACGATTCTCATGGACGCGAAAACTGGCGATATTGGCGGCTGCCCGATGCACGGCGGCAAGGCGCGCTCGCTGCTGGGCCGCACCAACAAGGACTGGTGGCCCGAGGCGCTTCCGGTCGACATGCTCCACCAGAACGGCCGGTCGCCCGACCCGATGGGTCCGGATTTCGACTATGCGACCGCGTTCAAGGGCCTCGACCATGACGCGCTCAAGGCTGACCTCACCGCGCTGATGACCGACAGCCAGCCGTGGTGGCCGGCCGACTATGGCCACTACGGCCCCTTCTTCATTCGCATGGCGTGGCACGCGGCGGGGACCTACCGTGTCACCGACGGGCGCGGCGGCGCGTCGAGCGGGCAGCAGCGGTTCGAGCCGCTCAACAGCTGGCCCGACAACGGCAACCTCGATAAGGCGCGGCGCCTGCTGTGGCCGATCAAGCAGAAGTACGGGCCGGCGATCAGCTGGGCCGACCTGTTCATCCTCGCGGGCAATGTCGCGATCGAGAGCATGGGCGGGCCGGTGTTCGGCTTCGGCGGCGGACGCAAGGACGTCTACCAGTCGGAAGGCGACACCTTCTGGGGCGCCGAGGAAATCTGGGTTAGCGACGGCGCGCCGACCCGGATCACCGAGGAGCAGGTCGAGCTTGAAGGCCCGCTAGCGGCGATCCAGATGGGCCTGATCTACGTCAATCCCGAAGGGCCGGGCGGCGATCCCGACCCGCTGAAGTCGGCGCGCGACATGAAGGCGACCTTTTCGCGCATGGCGATGAATTCGGAGGAGACGGTGGCGCTCACCGCCGGCGGCCACGCGTTCGGCAAGGCGCACGGCGCCAAGCCCGCCGACAATTTCGGCAAGAACCCGGCGTCGGAAGCGCTCCACCTGCAGGGGCTCGGCTGGCTGACCGACGACGAGCAGATCGGCAAGGGCAACATCACCACCTCGGGGATCGAGGGTGCCTGGTCGAACAACCCGACGAAGTGGGGCGGCGACTATTTCCGCCTGCTGTTCAAGTACGACTATGAGCTGACCACCAGTCCGGCGGGCGCAAAGCAGTGGACCCCGGTCAACCCCGAGCCCGAGGACATGGCTCCCGACGCACGCGACCCCAACAAGCGCGTGCCGACGATCATGACCACCGCCGACATGGCGCTGAAGATGGACCCCGAGTTCCGCGAGATCTCGCTCCGCTTCAAGGACGACCAGGCCGCGCTCGACGATGCCTTCGCCCGCGCCTGGTTCAAGCTGACCCATCGCGACATGGGCCCCAAGGCGCTCTACCTCGGGCCCGACGTCCCCGCCGAAGATCTCATCTGGCAAGACCCGGTGCCGCAGGGGACCGTCCCGTCGGCGGCCGACGTCGCCGCGTTCAAGGACAAGGTGCTGGCGAGCGGGCTGACGATCGCACAGCTGGTCAAGACCGCCTGGGCCTCGGCCTCGACCTATCGCGGGTCGGACAAGCGCGGCGGCGCGAACGGCGCGCGGATCGCGCTCGCCCCGCAAAAGGACTGGGCGGTCAACGAGCCCGCCGAGCTCGCCAATGTGCTCGCCAAGCTCAACGAGCTGCGCGGGTCGATCAGCCTCGCCGACGCGATCGTGCTGGCCGGCTCGGCGGCGGTCGAGAAGGCGGCGAAGGACGGCGGCAACGCGGTTGACGTGCCGTTCACCGGCGGTCGCGGCGACGCGACGCAGGAATGGACCGACGTCGAGAGCTTCCACTGGATGGAGCCGCAGGCCGACGGGTTCCGCAACTTCCTCAAGACCCGCCAGAATGTGAAGACCGAGGAACTGCTGCTCGACCGCGCCTCGCTGCTCGGGCTGTCGGCGCCCGAGATGGCTGTGCTCGTCGCCGGGCTGCGCGTGCTCGGCGCCAATTACGGCGACCGGCCGGAAGGAGTGTGCACCCACCGCAAGGGCCAGCTGACCAACGATTTTTTCGTGAACCTGCTCGACAACAACACCTTCTGGGACCTGAAGGACCCGTCGAGCGACGAGGAGTTCGTCGGCTACAGCCGCGGCGGGCGCGAGCAGAAGTGGACCGCGACCCGCACCGACCTCGTGTTCGGGTCGAACAGCCAGCTTCGCGCCATCGCCGAGGTCTATGCCGAAAAGGGCGGCGACCGGAAGTTTGTGGCGGACTTCGTCAAGGCGTGGGTTAAGGTGATGAATGCCGACCTGATCGGCTAAACCACGCTTCGGTCAAGGTAGCGGCCAGCGCCCGACCCCGGGCGCTGGCCGTTCCTTTGTCCGCTCAGCGCTGCATCTGCATGTTGGTCATCGTCTCGGGCGGCATCATGTTCGCGTTGAGGTTCGACATGATCCACAGCGTTCCGACGCACACCAGCACGACGACCAGCACCCCGAAGGCGACCGCGAGCGCGTTGTTGGTGTTGTCGGGACCGCTGGTGAGGTGAAGGAAGAAGACGAGGTGGATGCCCATCTGCGCCACCGCCAGCACGAGCAGCCCGATCGCCACCCCCGGCTGCCAGAAGACGCCGCCGTCGATCGCGATCCAGAAGGACACGCCGGTCAGCGCCGCCGCGAGGACGAGCCCGATAAGATAGCCGACGACTCCGTCGATCGGGTCGCGGTGGGCGTCTTCGCCGGGGGCGCGGTCGGCGCCTTGCGGGGTGTTGTGCTGCTCGCTCATCCGCGCGCTCCGAGTAGATAGACGACGGTGAACACGCCGATCCAGACGATGTCGAGCGCGTGCCAGAACAGCGCGAAGCACAGCATCCGCCGCTTGATGTCGTCGCGGAAGCCCTTTGCCCAGAATTGCGCCATCATCGTCCCGCACCACAGGATGGCGGCCGAGACGTGCAGCCCGTGGCAGCCGACGAGCGCGAAAAAGGACGACAGGAATGCGCTTCGCTGCGGGCCCGCGCCCTCGGCGATCATGCCGACGAACTCGTTGAGCTCGAGCGCGACGAAGACGAAGCCGAGCAGCCCCGTGACGAGCAGCGCGACCTGGGTCCAGCGCATCGAGCGCGCCTCGGCGGCGATGCTCGCCATGCCGCAGGCGAAGGTCGACAGCAGCAGGCAGCCGGTCTGGATCGCGGTTGTGTCGAGGTGGAACAGCTGCCGACCCGACGGGCCGCCGTCGGTATTGCCCGACAGCACCGCATAGGCGGCGAAGAAGCCCGAGAAGAGGATGATGTCCGACACCAGGAACAGCCAGAAGCCGTAGCTGACGACGATCCCCTTGGGCGCGGTCCCGCCCTCGGGCTTGGGTTCGCCGAGGATGGCGTGCGGGTCGGCCGAGGCGGCGCTCACTGGCTCCACTCCGGGTGAGCGAGGAGCGCGGTCTTGCGCTCGCGATTATGGCGCGAATAGGCGGCGAGCGTGTCGGCATCGACCTCATATTCCGGCTCGTCGCGCCACGCGAACCAGACGAACACTGCATAGGCGCCGATCAGCCCGAGGATCACCGCCCACCAGATGTGCCAGATCATCGCGAAGCCGAGCACGGTGGTGAAAAAGGCGACGACCACCCCGGTCGGCGAATTATGCGGCATGTGGATCGCCTGATAGTCGGGCTCGTCGGGCAGCTTCTGCTGCTCGATCGCCAGCCGCTTCATCCCCCAATAGGCCTCGGCATCCTCGACATGGAGGTCCTGCGAGAAGTTGTAGGAGGGCGGGGGCGAGCTCGTCGCCCATTCGAGCGTCCGCCCGTGCCACGGGTCGCCGCTTTCGTCGCGAAGCCGCTCGCGGTCGCGGATCGACACGTAGAGCTGGATCGCTGTGCAGGCGATGCCCGCGAGGATGATCAGCGCCCCGACGCCCGCGACGTAGAGATAGGGAATCCAGTCGGGATCGGTGGTGTGCTGCATCCGCCGGGTCATGCCCATCAGCCCGAGCGCGTAGAGCGGCATGAAGGCGACGTAGAAGCCGACCACCCAGCAGGCCCATGAGGCAAGGCCCCACCGCTCGTCGAGGCGGAAGCCGAACGCCTTGGGGAACCAGTAATTATAGCCCGCGAACGCCCCGAACAGCACGCCGCCGATCACGACGTTGTGGAAATGGGCGACGAGGAACAGCGAGTTGTGGAGGACGAAGTCGACCGGCGGGACCGCGAGCAGGACGCCGGTCATCCCGCCGATGACGAAGGTCACCATGAACGCCACCGCCCACAGGAGCGGGACCGAGAAGCGGACCCGGCCGCGGTACATGGTGAACAGCCAGTTGAACACCTTCACCCCGGTCGGCACCGCGATGATCATCGTCGCGACGCCGAAAAAGGCGTTGACGTTGGCCCCCGCGCCCATGGTGAAGAAATGGTGCAGCCAGACGATGAACGACAGCACCAGGATGGCCATCGTCGCGGTGATCATCGAGCGGTAGCCGAACAGCGGCTTGCCGCTGAAGGTCGAGATCACCTCGGAAAAGATGCCGAACGCCGGAAGGATCAGGATGTAGACCTCGGGGTGGCCCCACGCCCAGATGAGGTTGACGTACATCATCGCGTTGCCGCCGCCGTCGACGGTGAAGAAGTGGAAGCCGAGGTAGCGGTCGAGCATCAGCATCGCGAGCGTCGAGGTCAGGATCGGGAAGGCGGCGATGATCAGCAGGTTCGAGGCGAGGCTGGTCCAGCAGAAGATCGGCATCCGTGTCAGGCTCATCCCCGGCGCGCGCATCTTGAGGATGGTGGTGACGAAGTTGACGCCGGCCATCAGCGTTCCGGCGCCTGATATCTGGAGGGCGACGAGGTAATAGTCGACCCCGACGCCCGGCGAATAGGCAAGCTCGCTGAGCGGCGGATAGACCAGCCAGCCGGTACGCGCGAACTCGCCGACGATCAGGCTGATGTTGATCAGCGCCATGCCCGAGGCGGTCAGCCAGAAGCTGACCGAGTTGAGCGTGGGAAAGGCGACGTCGCGGATTCCGAGCTGGAGCGGGACGACGAAGTTCATCAGCCCGATCATGAAGGTCATCGCGACGAAGAAGATCATGATTGTCCCGTGCGCCGAGAAGATCTGGTCGTAATGTTCGGGCGAGAGGTATCCCGGCGCCCCCGCGACCGCCATCGCCTGCTGCGAGCGCATCATCAGCGCGTCGACGAAGCCACGCAGCAGCATCACCAGCGCGACGACGCAGTACATCACCCCGATCCGCTTGTGATCGACCGAGGTGATCCATTCGCGCCAAAGATAGGGCCAGTAGCCCTTCGACCAGGTCCAGAAGAGCACGGCGACCACGCTGACGATCACGATGCCGCCCGCGACGAGCGGGATCGGCTGGTCCAGCGGGATGGCGTCGAGGCCGAGTTTGCCGAACAGTTTCACCGGTTGCCTACCCTCTGCGTTTGTCCGTCGACGACCGCCGGCGGGGGCGGCGCCGCGGCGCGCCCCGCGACGATGTTCGCGAACAGCGCCGCATCGACCGCGCCGAACTGCGTCGGCGGGACGTTGCTCGACCGCTGCGCCAGCTTCGCGAAGGCCGGCGCGTCGAGCGCCGGCCCCGCCCCCCGGCTCGACGCGGCCCAGCGCGCGAAATCGGCCGGGGCAAGCGCGTCGACCGAAAAGCGCATGTCGGCGAACCCGTCGCCGCTATACTGCGCCGACATGCCGGCGAAGCGGCCGGGGCGATCGGCCTGAAGGTTCAGCCGCGTGACCATCCCCGACATGGTGTAGATCTGGCTGCCGAGCTGCGGCACGAAGAAGCTGTTCATCACGCCGTCGGACGTCAGCTGGAACTGGACCGGGGTCCCGGCGGGGATGACCAGCCGGTTGACGCTCGCGACGCCCTGCTCGGGATAGATGAACAGCCATTTCCAGTCGAGCGATACGACCTCGACCTGGACCGGCTTGACCGACGAGGCGAGCGGGCGCGACGGCTCGAGCTGCTGGCTGCCGATCCACGCGATCCCGCCGAGCAGCAGCACGACCATCGCCGGGATCGCCCAGACGACCAGCTCGACCTGTCCCGAATAGACGAAGTCGGGATCGTAGACCGCGCGCTTGTTGCCGGCGCGGTACCACCAGGCGAAGGCGATCGTCGCGAGGATCGTCGGGATGACGATCGCCAGCATGATCCCCAGCGAATTGAGCAGCAGCGTGCGCTCGGCCTCGGCGACCGGCCCTTGCGGCCCGAGCACGCCGCGGCCGCATCCGGCGAGGCAGAGCGCACCTGCCGCTAGCAGCGCGGCGCGCGCCCGCCGCGGGGCGGCATTTCCCATGGTCGGCATCGGCTCGTTCGGCACGTGACCCATCATCGTTCGCGAGCGGCGGACGGTCGCCCGACCGCCTGGTGGCCGGACTGAACCGCGGCTTGTCGCGCGACTCGCGGTCCCGCCGGACCCGCTCTCTTGGGGCGCCTTTAGTCCGGTAGACCGCTTATGGCCACCGCCAACTACGGTCAGATCTTCGCGCCAGGCGCTGAGGGCTCGCAGCGTCTGCCGGGTCAGTAACATTGACTCTGGAACCCCGCTTCGCTCTCTCATTCCAACCGGGGCGGAGGGGGATAGGATGCGGTTGTTCGCTTGGCTGGCCTTCGCGATGCTTGCCGGCAACGGGCCACCGCCGAAAATGGTCGTCGTCCGGGGACCCGCGGAATTGCCCGCAAAGCAATATGTTGTTGGCGGCTTGCCGAGCGTCGCCTTCCAATCGAATCGGTTCCTGACGGAGACGGTCCCTTCGCTCCGCGAGGACGTGGAGCATCTGCGGCAAACGGTGAGGATTGAAGACAATGTCCTCGCCAACGATCTGATCGCGGGATTGGCCGCGATCGCCATCCTGCAAAACCGGCCGAAGGACGCGATGGTGCTGGTCGAGGAAGCGCGAGCGGCGGGCGTCAAGCCACGCCAGCGTGCCTTCGACCTCCTGCCTTACGAGTTCGCCGCGGCCGTCGATCGAGGCGGCGCTCCCCCTGATTGCGGTCGGGGAGCAGCGCTCCTCGCCCGCCGGCTGGATTCCGTTCCGCCAGCCGTCGCAAGGGGAGAGGCGATCGCTCGATACGCGCAATTCGAAACCACTAGTCGCGCCTTGTTGGTCGGGTCGATCAAAGCGTCGATCGATCCGATAGCAGTTGCCAATCATGGCCGCGTGACCCTGCTGCAGGCCCTTCGCCTGGCGCGAAGCCGCGCAACCGCCGCAGCCATACCGGCCTGCCGGTCGGCGGTGAGTGAAATGCTTCGAACGTGGCTTGCGGATCCGCGCCACGCCGCCACCAACATTTGGAACGCGCGCGAACCCGCTGCGACGGCATTTTCGCACGCCTCTCCCGTCGTCGTGGCAATCTGGGACAGCGGCTACGATCCGAACCTGTTTCCCGGGCAGCTCGCACATGATCCGGCCGAGCCGGTCGACGGCCAGGATAATGATCGCAACGGCGTCGTCGATGACTGGAACGGCCCGACGCTCGACTATCGCCTGCGTCCGATTGCCGCGTCCTTACCGCCTCCCTCGCCGCTATTGGCGAGGCAACTCGACATGCAAATGACGCTCCACAAGGGCAACGACGACATGGAATTGGGCCTCGGCACCCCCGAAGCCGGCTTCATGGCAAAGCGCGCGCGCGAGGCTGATGTCGAGGCGCAGACCAACGACGACCTGCTGTGGAACGAGGTCGGGATCCGCAATCATGGGACCAAGCTCGCCAGCGAGATTGCGGACGGCGCGCCTTACGTCCGTCTCTACAACGTCTTCGCCTTGCCGTTTGGCTATGATCCCACGGCCGTGCCGCTCGACGAGGGACAGATCGATCGATGGGTCGCGGCGATCGATCGGGCAGGAGCGCGGATGCGAGCGGCCGGTGTGCGCGTCGCCAACCTCAGCTGGGGCATTACCGCCGCGGAGATCGCGCAGAACCTTCAGGAGGTCGGCGGCGAAACCGACCATTCGCGAGCCGTCGAGCGCGGAAAGGCATTGTTCGCAAAGGCGGATGCGGCGCTGCGTCGGGTCATCGCGGAATCGCCGGATATTCTGTTCGTGACGGGAGCGGGCAACAGCAACCAGAGCGACGTCATCCTGGCCTCATCGCCGCAATCGATCGTGGCGCCGAATCTGTTGGTGGTCGGCGCCGCGGAGCCGGATGGTACGATCAGCGACTTCAGCACCTTCGGCGACAGCGTTTCGATCTACGCCTGGGGCAATGGCGTGCCGGTGAGAACGCCGGGGGGCGGTGCCACGCACGGCAAGGGCACCTCCGAGGCGGCCCCCCTCGTCGTTCGGGCGGCCGCCCAAATGCTGGCCGTCAATCCGCGGCTGTCCGCCGTCCAACTTTCGCAAGCGTTGCGGTCGACCGCTACCAAGGGTGACGATGGCCTAGCCCTACTCCACCCCGCAAATGCGGTCGAATGGGCGAGGACGCATTGAACGACTTTCGTCGCGTTTGGCGGGATTCCGGCAAATTTTTCAATAGGTCAGCTCGCTCGAAACTGGCGCGCCCGGCAGGATTCGAACCTGCGACCACGAGCTTAGAAGGCACGTGCTCTATCCAGCTGAGCTACGGGCGCGCGCAGCGGCGCTTATGCGGGGGCCGGAAAGGGCGGGCAAGGTCACATATTTGTTTCTTGAGGCGCGATTGCGAAGGCCCCAAGTCCGCCGCTTCGCATCATCCAACGACAGAAAATGGAAATCCTGATGACCAAGCGCTCCACCGGCAAGTCGATCGCGATCTGGGTGCTTCGCCTCTTCCTCGGCCTCGCGTTCCTCGCGGCGGCGGCGATGAAGCTTAGCGGACAGCCGATGATGGTCGCCGAATTCGACAAGGTCGGCCTTGGGCAGGGCTTTCGCTACCTGACCGGGCTTCTCGAGCTCGCCGGCGGGATCGCGATCCTCGTGCCGCGCAGCTCGACGCTCGGTGCGTTGACGCTGCTGCTGGTCGACGTCGGCGCCTTCGTCGCGCAGTTGCTCGTCCTTCACGGGGACGTCATTCACACGCTCGTGATCGCGGCTTTGCTGGTCGTCCTGATCGCACTCCAGCGCCGGTCAGGCGAGCAGGCCTTCGACCAGTCCGTCGAATAGCCGGCGGCCGTCGGTGCCGCCGTGCGCGGCTTCGATCACCCGCTCGGGATGTGGCATCATGCCGAGCACGTTGCCCGCGTCGTTGAGGATCCCGGCAATCGACCGCGCCGAGCCGTTGACCTCTTCGGTATAGCGGAAAGCCACCCGGCCCTCACCCTCGAGCCGGTCGAGCGTCGCCGCGTCGGCCTGGAAATTGCCGTCGTGGTGCGCGACCGGCACCGCGATTTCCTCGCCCGCGCGGTAGCGGCTGGTGAACAGCGACTGGCTGTTCTCGACCTTGAGGCCCACCGTTCGGCAGACGAAGTGGAGCCCCGCGTTGCGCATCAGCGCGCCGGGCAGCAGCCCCGCCTCGGTCAGCACCTGGAAGCCGTTGCAGATGCCGAGCACCGGAACGCCCTTGCCCGCCGCCTCGGCGACGGCGCGCATGATCGGCGAGCGTGCCGCCATCGCCCCCGAGCGAAGGTAGTCGCCGTACGAAAAGCCGCCGGGGACGGCGATAAAGTCGGTGCCGGTGGGGAGCGCGCTGTCGCGGTGCCAGACCATCGCCGGGGCGCGGCCGGTCACTTCGCGAATGGCGACGGCAAGGTCGCGGTCGCAGTTGCTGCCGGGAAAGACGATGACCGCCGCGCTCACGCGGCGGGCTCCAGCCGCTCGATGCGGAAATTCTCGATCACCGTGTTGGCGAGCAGCTTGCGGCACATCTCGGCGATCGTCTCGTCGTCGGTCCCGTCGGCGAGGTCGAGCTCGATCAGCTTGCCCGCGCGGACGTCGGCGACCCCGTCGAACCCGAGACCCTCGAGCGCATGGTGGATCGCCTTGCCCTGCGGGTCGAGCACGCCGGGCTTCAAGGTGACGAACACGCGGGCTTTCATCGGGGGCTCCTCGGGCAGGAATGGCGATGCGCGCCCCTATGACGCCGACGCCGCAAAACGACAAGCTTCACCATCCATTTACCATTTGGGCGGACAATCGGCGACGGTTGCCGGGACTCGCTCCGGGGCCGTGGGGAAGGGTTGTTCGATGGTTCCGCTGGCCGCCGCCATGTTCGTCGCGCTGTTCGGCTGGGGCGCGCAATATTTCGGCTGGGACGATGCCGACGGCAAGGTCCAGCTCGCGCTGGTCACCGCCTACGTCCTCGGCGCGGTCTGCGGCTACAAGAGCAAGGGCTGATCGGCTAGGGCGGTCGGCGATGACCGACCTGCCTCCCTATGCCAAGCTGCTGCGCCTCTCGATGAGCGACGGGCTGGTGACGATGCCGTTCCACGACGACGTGCTCGGCCGGCCGGGCTTCCTCCACGGCGGGGCGATCGCGGGGCTGCTCGAATTCGCTGCGTTCGAGGCGCTGAAGGCCGCGCTCGGCGACGAGCCCGCGAGCCTCAAGCCGATCAGCGTCACGGTCGACTATATGCGCGGCGGCGCGGCGCGCCACGGCCAGACCAGCGCGAAGGGGACGGTCGAGCGGCTCGGCAAGCGGATCGCCAATGTCGAGGCGATCGCCTGGCAGCACGACCCGGCGCGGCCGATCGCCGCGGCGCGGATCAACTTTCTCGTCGAACGCGCGTCAGCCGCGGCCTAGCCGCCCGACCTCGCCGGCGTGAAAGCGCGGGCCGCCGAACAGCTCGTCGAGCACCGCCTGCCGTTTCATATAAAGGCCGATGTCATGCTCGTCGGTCATGCCGATCCCGCCGTGCATCTGGACGCCCTCCTGCACCGCGAGCCGCGCGACCTTGCCCGCCTTGGCCTTGGCCACCGCGGTCATCAGCGCCGCGCGCGGGTCGTTGGAATCGAGCAGCTGCGCCGCCTTCATCGTCGCGGCGCGCGCGATCTCGATCTCGCCGTAAAGGTGCGCGGCGCGATGCTGGAGCGCCTGGAACTCGCCGATCAGCCGCCCGAACTGCTTGCGCTGCCGAAGATAGTCGAAGGTCATCGCCGCCGCGCCGGCGGCGACGCCGACCAGCTCGGCTGCCGCGCCGGCGCGCCCGGCATCGAGCGCGCGCGACAGCGGCGCCCAGCCGCCGTCGACCTCGCCGACCACCGCGTAGGCATCGACCGCCACGCGCTCGAAGCCGATCCGCGCCGCCTTCGACGAATCGGCCAGCGCGACGTTCTCAATTGTCAGCCCCGCCGCGCCCTTGGGCACCGCGAACAGGGTCATGCCGTCGATCTCGCCCGCCGACCCGCCGGTCCGCGCCGCGACCAGCAGCAGGTCCGCGCTCGCGCCGTGGACGACGAACTGCTTGGCGCCGTCGAGCACGAAGCCGTTGCCCTGCCGCTCGGCGCGCATCGCGGTGCGCGCCGGGTCGTGGTGGCGTCCTTCGTCGACCGCCAGCGCGGCAACGGTCTCGCCCGCGGCGATACCGGGAAACCAGCGCGCGGCCTGCGCGCTGCCCTGGAGCGCGCGCACCGCCGCCACCGCGGTCGTGAGGAAGGGGGAGGGGGTGAGGTTGCGCCCCACTTCCTCGAGCACGAGGTTCGCCTCGACCTGCCCGAGACCCGCGCCGCCCTCGGCCTCGGGGACCAGCATGCCGGTCAGCCCGAGCTCGGCGAACTGCTTCCACAGCCCGTGGCCGAACCCGTCCTTGCAGCCGATGTCGCGCCAGTGGCGAAGCTGGGTCCGAATCGCCCCCTCGTCGGCCATGAACGGCGCGACGGTGTCGTGGAGCATCCGCTGGTCGTCGGTCAGGATCATCATCGGCTCACGCCCCCGGCAGTCGAAGGATATGCTTGGCGACGATGCCGAGCTGGATCTCGCTGGTGCCGCCCTCGATCGAATTGGCCTTGGTGCGAAGCCAGTCACGCGCCGCCTTGCCGCCGTTCGACCGGTCGCTGTCCCATTCGAGCGCGTCCGACCCGCCCGCCGCCATCGCCAGCTCGTGGCGGCGCTTGTTGAGCTCGGTGCCGGCATATTTCATCATGCTCGGCATCGCCGGGTGCGCTTGTCCGGCCTTCAGCTCGTCGATGAACTTCTCGCTCATGGCGGCGAAGGCGAGCGCGTCGACGTCGAAGTCGGCGATTTCGGCGGCGAGCAGCGGGTCGTCGACCGGACCGACGCTTTCGCCGAGCGTCAGCTTGGCCCCGCCGAGCCCCATGCCGCTGATCATCTCGCGTTCGTGGCCGAGCAGATATTTGGCGACGTCCCAGCCCTTGTCGACCTCGCCGACGACCTGGTCCTTGGGGACCTTCACATCGTCGAAGAAGGTTTCGCAGAAGGGCGAATAGCCGCTGATCAGCAGGATCGGCTTGGTCGAGACGCCGGGGCTCTCCATGTCGAACAAGAGGAAGCTGATCCCGCCGTGCTTGCTCTCGCTGGAGGTGCGGACGAGGCAGAAGATCCAGTCGGCCTGGTCGGCGTAGCTGGTCCACACCTTTTGCCCGTTGACCAACCAGTAGTCGCCCCGATCCTCATCAAAAGCTTCTTCGGCCTTGGTCTGAAGCCCCGCGAGGTCGCTGCCCGCGCCCGGCTCGCTATAGCCCTGACACCAGCGGATCTCGCCGCGCGCGATCTCGGGGAGGAAGCGCTTCTTCTGCGCCTCGGTGCCATATTTGAGCAGCGCCGGCCCGAGCATCGATATGCCGAAGCTGGTGAGCGGCGGCCGCGCGCCGATCGCCGCCATTTCTTCCTTGAGCACCTTGGCCTCGGGCGGGGTCAGTCCGCCGCCGCCATAGTCCTTCGGCCAGTCGGGAACGGTCCAGCCGCGCTCGCCCATGACCCTCAGCCAGTCGCGCTGCGCATCCGACTGGAAGACGAAATGCCGCCCGCCCCAACAGGCGTCCTTTTCGCTCTTCATCGGCTTCCGCATCTCGGGCGGGCAGTTCGCTTCGAGCCAGGCGCGGGTGTCGGCGCGGAAGCGTTCAAGATCGGTCATCGGAGTCGTCCTCTCGATCCCCATCTTGTCGCCCGCGCCCGGCAGGTCAAATGCCGCGCTTTCCCTAGGGGCGGGGTTTGAGGCCCGAATGGGTGATGTGCCAGCGGCGCTGCTCGGCGCTCGATCCGGGCACGTCGTTGACCCGGCGCATGGTGATCGGCCCTTCGAGCGTGAAGCCGCCGCCCCTCGACAGGTTGCCGGTGACCTGCAGCGGGACGGTGATGTAGGACGAGCCCGCCGCGCCCTCCATCGGGCCCGGATTGCCGATGTGGCAGTCGTAGGCACGGTACTTGGCGAAGCTGTCGCTGAACTGGCCCAGCGTCATGCCGGTCGCCTTTCCGCCGCCGTCCCACAACGCGTAGGCGTCGCGATACCGCTTAGTCGCCACCGCGTCGCAATATTCGAGCAGCCGGCGCGCCGCGCCCGCGGCGGTCTTTTCGCCGGGCGGAGGGGGCGCGTCGGGGTCCATATGCGGCGGCGGCGGGTTCGCGTCGGGCCGCGCCGGCGTGCCAGGCAAGCCCGGGATCGGGACGGGGACGGGAGTGGTTCCCTGGCGACCTTGCGCGCGTCCGATCCGCGCCTCGGGCGAGAGGTCGTTGGCGACCGGGCCGACGCTGTTCACGTCGGGCGTGGCCGGGAGCACGGTCTTGGTATCGGCATTGGCCTGGTTTCCCAGCTGGTCGGGCTGGACGGGCGAGTGGCAAGCGCCGAGCAGCAGCGTGGCGGAAAGGAGCGTCATCCGGGTCATGCGGGCTGAACCCGCGGCGAGCGAAGCCCGTTCCCCTTGCCCTGTCGCTGCGCTCGTCCTAGCCGGTTTCGACACGCAACCGAGGCGGCGTTCGCGGGCAGGAGAGACCGGTGGATTTTGACCTTACGGAACGGCAGGCTTTCTTCCGCGACAAGGTGAAAGCGTTCATCGATTCGCAGGTCCGCCCACGAGTCGGCGACTATCATCTGCAGCAGGCCAGCGGGGATCGCTGGAAGGTCCTGCCGGTCATCGAGGACCTCAAGCCCAAGGCGCGCGGGGCGGGGCTTTGGAACCTGTTCATGCCGCCGGGCGGCGCGCTCGCCCATGCCGACGAGAGCTTCGCGTTCGAGGGCGAGCAACTGACCAACCTCGAATATGCGCTGTGCGCCGAGGAGATGGGACGAATCCTCTGGTCGGCCGAGGCGTTCAACTGCTCGGCCCCCGATACCGGCAATATGGAGGTGCTCCACCGCTACGGCACCCGCGAACAGAAGGAGCAGTGGCTTGCCCCGCTGATGCGCGGCGAAATCCGCAGCGCCTTCCTCATGACCGAGCCGGGGGTCGCAAGCTCGGACGCGACCAACATCGAATGCCGGATCGACCGCGACGGCGACGATTACGTCATCAACGGCCGCAAATGGTGGAGCTCGGGCGCGGGCGACCCGCGCTGCAAGGTCGCGATCCTGATGGGCAAGACCGACACCGAGGCGCGCAAGCACCAGCAGCAGTCGATGATCCTCGTCCCGCTCGATGCGCCGGGGATCACGATCGAGCGCCACCTCAGCGTATTCGGCTATGACGACGCACCGCACGGCCACATGGAAATCGCGCTGAACGACGTGCGCGTCCCCGCCGCCAACCTGCTGCTCGGCGAGGGCCGCGGGTTCGAGATCGCGCAGGGACGGCTCGGGCCGGGCCGCATCCAGCACTGCATGCGCACCATCGGCGCCGCCGAGGAATCGCTCGAGCTGATGTGCGCGCGGCTCCAGTCGCGCGTCGCTTTCGGCAAGCCGATCGCCGCGCACAGCGTGTGGGAACAGCGCGTCGCCGAGGCGCGGATCGAGATCGACTGCACCCGGCTGCTGTGTCTCAAGGCCGCCGACATGATGGACAAGGCGGGCAACAAGGCGGCGAAGGCCGAGATCGCGATGATCAAGGTCAAGGCCCCGCGCATGGCGCTCAAGGTGATCGACGACGCGATCCAGGCGTTCGGCGGCGCGGGCGTGTCGCAGGACACGCCGCTGGCGCACAGCTATGCGGGCATCCGCACGCTGCGCCTCGCCGACGGGCCCGACGAGGTGCACAATCGCAGTATCGCGCTCGCCGAGTTCGCCAAGCACGGGGCCGGCGCTTGAGTGGGCTGTTCGACCTGACCGGCAAGGTCGCGATCGTCACCGGCTCGTCGCGCGGAATCGGCAGGGCGATCGCCGAGGCACTGGCGGAGCAGGGCGCGAAGGTCGTCATCTCGAGCCGCAAGCAGGACGCCTGCGAGGAGGTCGCCGCCGCGATCAACGCCGCGCATGGCGAGGGCACGGCGGTCGCCATCGCCGCGAGCATTTCCGAGAAAGAGGCGCTGGAGCATCTCGTTGCCCAAAGCCGAGCCGCCTTCGGCCGGATCGACATCCTCGTCTGCAACGCCGCGTCGAACCCCTATTACGGCCCGATGGCGGGGATCGCCGACGACCAGTTCCGCAAGATCCTCGACAACAACGTCCTGTCGAACCACTGGCTGGTCCAGCTCGTCGCGCCCGAGATGCTCGAACGCGGGAACGGCTCGATCGTCATCGTCAGCTCGATCGGCGGGCTGACCAGCTCGACCGTGATCGGCGCCTACAACATCTCCAAGGCCGCCGACTTCCAGCTGGCGCGCAACCTCGCCGCCGAGTTCGGGCCGAAGGGGGTGCGGGTCAACTGCATCGCGCCCGGCCTCGTCCGCACCGATTTCGCCCGAGCGCTGTGGGAAAATCCCGACACGCTGAAAGCCGTCACCCGCACCACCCCGCTGCGCCGGATCGGCGAGCCGCGCGAGATCGCGGGGGCGGCGGTCTACCTCGCCAGCGACGCGTCGAGCTTCATGACCGGGCAGGCGCTGATCGTCGACGGGGGAAGCACGATCGGGGTCGGGCTGTGAGCCGGCTGGCGGGCAAGATCGCGATCGTCACCGGCGCAGGGTCGGGCATCGGCGCGGCCACGGTCGAGCTGTTTCGCCGCGAAGGCGCGACGGTGGTCGGCGCCGACCTCAAGGGCGCCGACGTCGCCTGCGACGCGGGCGAGGAGGAACAGGTCCGCGCGCTGGTCGAGCAGGTCGTCGCCGATCATGGCGGGCTCGACGTCTTTTTCGCCAACGCCGGCGTGTCGGGCGGGTTCGACAGCCTGTTCGAGCAGGACGCGGCGACCTGGGCCGAGATCTTGCGGATCAACCTGATCGGCCCGTTCCTCGCGATCAAATATGCCGCGCCGGCGATGAAGGCGAAGGGACGCGGGTCGATCATCGCGACCGCCTCGGTCGCCGGGCTTCGCAGCGGCGCGGGCGGGCCGGCCTACAGCGCGTCGAAGGCGGGCGTGATCAACCTCGTCAAGGTCGCCGCGACCCAGCTCGCGGGCGCGAACATCCGGGTCAACGCGATCTGCCCGGGGCTTATCGAGACGGGGATGACCCAATTCATCTACGACCGCGCGCGCCAAAAGGGGCAGGAGGCGGCGATCGGCCACCTCAATCCCTTGAAGCGCGGGGGCGAGCCCGTCGAGATCGCCAACGCCGCGCTGTTCCTCGCCAGCGACGAGGCCAGCTACGTCAACGGGCAGGCGATCGTCGTCGACGGCGGCCTGTCGGCCTCGCACCCTTTCAATCACCAAAGCTACGGACGGACTTCGACATGAGCGATGCCATGACCAGTGGGCCCATCACGACCCAGATCCACCACGACATTCTTGTCGTCACCTCGAACAACCCGCCGGTCAACGCGCTCGGGCTCGCGGTCCGGCGGGGGCTGGTCGCGGCGATCGAAGAGGCCGAGGGCAATGACGCGGTCAAGGCGGTGGTGATCCGCTGCGAAGGACAGACCTTTTTCGCCGGCGCAGACGTCAGCGAGTTCGGCACCCCCAAGGCGTTCGAACAGATGCTGCCGACCGTGGTCGACATCATCGAGAATTGCACCAAGCCGGTGGTCGCCGCGATCCACGGCACCGCGCTCGGCGGCGGGCTCGAGGTCGCGCTCGCCTCGCACTATCGCGTCGCCGACAAGACCGCGAAGTTCGGCGTTCCCGAGGTCAAGCTCGGCATCCTCCCCGGCGCGGGCGGCACCCAGCGGCTACCGCGCGTCGCGGGCGTGCCGCTGGCGCTCGAGATGGCGACCACCGGCAAGATGATCGGCGCGAAGGAGGCGAGCGAGGCGGGGCTGATCGACCGGATCGTCGAGGGCGACCTCCTCCAGCACGCGGTCGCCATGGCCGAGGAAGTGAAGGACATTCGCCCGCTGCCGAAGTCGAGCGAGAAGCAGGACAAGGTCAGCGGCGTCGACCCGTCGGTGTTCGCCGACTTCCGCAAGGCCAACGCCCGCAAGTTCCGCGGCTTCGACGCGCCCGAAGCGAACATCCAGTGCATCGAGGCAGCGACCGCCAAGCCCTATGCCGAGGGCGTTCAGGTCGAGCGCGCCAAGTTCATGGAGCTGATGAGCGGGCTCCAGGCCAGGGCGCAGCAATATTTCTTCTTTGCCGAGCGCAAGGCGGCGAAGATCGACGGCATCCCCGAGGACACCCGGCCGCGCACGATCGCCAAGGTCGGGGTGATCGGCGCGGGGACGATGGGCGGCGGCATCTCGATGAACTTCCTGTCGGCGGGAATCCCGGTGACGATCTTCGAGATGAACCAGGAAGCGCTCGACCGCGGCACCGGCATCATGCGCAAGAATTACGAGGCGACGGCTGCCAAGGGCCGGATGAGCGCGGACCAGGTCGAGCAGGCGATGGGGCTGCTGACCCCGACGCTCGATTTCGCCGCGCTCGCCGATTGCGACCTCATCATCGAGGCGGTGTTCGAGCAGATGGAGATCAAGAAGGACATCTTCACCCGCCTCGACGCGACGGTGAAGCAGGGCGCGATCCTCGCCAGCAACACCAGCTACCTCAACATCGACGAGATCGCGGCGGTGACCAAGCGGCCTGAGGACGTGGTGGGCTTGCACTTCTTCTCGCCCGCCAACGTGATGAAGCTGCTCGAAGTCGTGCGCGGGGCGAAAACCGCGCCCGACGTGCTGGTCACCGCGATGCTGCTCGCCAAGAAGATCAAGAAGGTCGCGGTGGTCGCCGGGGTGTGCCACGGCTTCATCGGCAACCGCATGCTGATGCCGCGCCAGGTCGAGGCGACCAAGCTGCTGCTGGAGGGCGCGACGCCCGAGCAGGTCGATCGCGTCCATGTCGAGTTCGGCATGCCGATGGGCCCGTTCCAGATGGCCGACCTCGCGGGCGTCGACATCGGCTGGCACCGCGACCCGACCCGGATCGAAAACATCCGCGATGCGCTCGCCGCCGAGGGGCGCTGGGGCCAGAAGAAGCAGGCCGGCTTTTACGATTACGACGACAAGCGCCGACCGTCGCCCAGCCCGCGCGTGCAGGAGATCATCGACGATTTCCGCGCCAAGTCGGGGGTCGAGAAGCGCGACATCAGCGACGAGGAAATCGTCCAGCGCACGCTTTACACGATGGTCAACGAGGGCGCGAAAATCCTCGAGGAAGGCATGGCCCAGCGCGCGTCCGACATCGATGTCGTCTGGGTCTATGGCTACGGCTGGCCGGTCTATCGCGGCGGCCCGATGTTCTGGGCCGACAGCGAGGGGCTGCAGAAGATCGTCGACGGCCTCGAGGCGCAGGAATCGCGGATGGGGAGCGATTTTACGTTCAGCAAGTTATTGCTCGACAAGGCCGGGAACAATGAGAAGTTCACGCGCTGAAGGGAGACGCGCTCGATGTCGGACTATATGGTCAGCGAAACCACGGGGCAGGCGGCCGTCCGCTACCGGCCGAGCGTCATCGCGCTCCACTGGATCAGCGCGTTCCTGATCATCGCCCAGATCTTCGTTGGGCTGAAGTTCGGCGACATGCCCAAGGGGCCGGCGCGGATGGACCTGTTCGCTTGGCATAAGCTGATCGGCGTGGCGATCCTGCTGCTCGCGCTCGCCCGGCTCGGGGTCCGGCTGATGAACCCGCCGCCACCCTATCCGGCCGACATGCCGACGTGGGAACGTGCGGTCGCGGTGTGGACCCACCGCCTGTTCTATTTCCTGATTATCGCGCTCCCGGTGACCGGCCTCGCCGCCGTGTCGGGACGCGCGGTCGGCGGGATGACCGACCTCAAGTTCGGTCTGAAGTTCCCGGTCGTCCCGATCCCCGGCATCGGCGAATCGCACGAGTTGCTCGCGTGGGGCCTGATCGGCCTGCTCGCGCTTCACGTCCTCGCGGCATTGAAGCACCAGTTCATCGGCGACAGCCCGGTCAAGCGGCGGATGTCACCGGTCGGCTGATCGTAAACGAAGGATTTGTGACTGTACGGGCGTAGACACCAGCAAGACGCATCGTCGGACCGGGCCTTTCTGCGCGAAGCGGAGCTCGCGGTCCTCAACGCGCCCTTCGTCGAGGAAGGGTGGCGCAGTGCGCTTTGCGCGGTGTCGAGCGCGCTTCACTCGCGCGGCGCGAACCTCGTCTGCCTGGGCGGCGACCTGCCAACCCTCAACCTCGTCTCGGGCTTCGACCAGGGCGAGATCGACGACACGTTCGGGCTCCCCGAGCTGTGGGGCGCGGCGAACTGGCGGGTCGGTTCGACGACGAGGGTCGGCGATATCCAGCACGAACATCATTACGACCAGTACCGAACGCAGGCCCGAACCGAGATGTACGACGACGCGGTGAGCGATCTCGACATGCCCTATGGGTGCCAGACGCTGTTCCTCCAGGACGGTCGCGGCTTCGTCGGGCTCGCCCTGTTGCGCGGGCGGCGCAACGGGCGCTGCAAGGCCGAGACGCTCGCGGGTTTCAGCCGCCTCGCGCATTTCGTCGACCAGGGCGTGCGCGCGGAAATGGCGCTGGCGGGGGAGGGCGCGCACGTCGCGCTCGGCAACTACGACTCGATTTCGCCGCCGCTCTTGCTGCTCAACCGGCTCGGCTGGCTGGTCGCGACCAGCCCGGCGGCCGACCTCGCGCTCGACGAAGGCGACGCGGTCCGGGCCCGCGGCCGGCGAATCGCCTTCGTCGACGAGCGTCTCGACCGGAAATTCTGGCGGATCGCCGCCGCGCTTTTGCAACCCGGCAATGCCGCGCGCTCGATCAGCCTCGCGGTCGCGTCGGGGGCGATGCGGGCGCTTCATGTCGCGCGGATCGGCGGGGACGAGGACGCGCTCGGGCTTCACCCGTCGCTAGCGGTGCGGCTCGATTACGGACCGGCGTCCTAGCGCGCCGTCTCGCTGCTGTCCTCGGGCAGCAGAGCGAGCATCGCGCCCGCGATCGCGGCAAGCCCCGCCCCGGCGAGAAAGGTGGCGCTGGCCCCGTCGCGGTCCCAGATCAGCCCCGCGCCGAGGCTCGACAGCAGCGCCGCGACCCCCGACACGAAGAAAAAGGCGCCGAAGCTGACCGCGCGCCGCTCCGGCGCGGCGGCGTCGGCGACCATCCGGCTGAATACCCCCTGGGTGAGCGCCATGTGCGCGCCCCACAGCACGATCCCGGCGGCGACCGCGGCCAGGCTGGTCGACCAGGCCAGCCACAGGTCGGCGACGACCAGCACCACGATTCCCGCGCCGAGCAGGTGGCGCGGCGCGATCCGGTCGCTCCACGCCCCGGCGGGGTAGGCGAGCAGCACGTAGGACAGGTTGAACACCGCGAGTGCGAGCGGCGACCAGGCCGGGGCGACCCCCGCGTCGATCGCGCGCAGGACGAGGAAGCTTTCCGAAAAGCGCGCGAGCCCGAACAGGAACCCGACCTGGAGCAGCCGCCGAACGCCGGGGTCGAGATCGCGCAGCCCGCCCCAGCGCGCCTTGGGCGCGGGCACGGGCTTGTCCTCGCGCTCGCGCAGCATCGCCAGCAGGAACAGGAACGACAGCAGCGCCGGGATCACCGCGATCCAGAAGACGGTGCGGATGTCGTCACTGAACGCCCACATCAGCGCCACCGCCGCTAGCGGCGCGAGAAAGGCGCCGACGGTGTCGAGTGACTGGCGCAGCCCGAAGGCGGCGCCGCGCTGTTCGGGCGGGGTCTCGTCGGCGATCAGCGCGTCGCGCGGGGCGCCGCGAATGCCCTTGCCGATCCGGTCGATGAACCGCGCGCCGAGCACTGCGATCCACCCGGTCGCGAGCGGGAACAGCGGCTTCGACAGCGCCGCCATGCCGTAGCCGAGCAGGATCCACGGCTTGCGCCGCCGCTGCCGGTCGCTGAGCGCGCCGCTGCCGAGCTTGGCGATGTTGGCGGTCGCTTCGGCCACCCCGTCGAGCGCGCCCATCGCCGCGACCGGAAGCCCGAGCGTGACGGTCAGGAAGGCGGGGAGCAGCGCGTGATAGATCTCGCTCGACAGGTCCATCAGCAGGCTGACGATGCCGAGCACCCAGACGGTGCGGGGAAGCGATTGGCGCATCGCGCGACGCTAGCGGGGGGCCGCTCGCCGCGAAAGGGCGGGCGTGAAAATGCGTAAACATATTTGCGTGACGGCAAGTTTTCAGCTAGGGGTCCGGCATGTGGGGTAACAATTCTCCGGCGGCGCTTGCCGCGCGTTTCGCGGGACTGGTCGAACGGCTTGGCGGCGATGTCGGCGCCGCGCGCGCGGTCGGCCAGCAGCGCGAACTGCTCGAAGCGGTCCACCAGCTCGAACCCGCGACGCTCAACCAGGTTGCCGACCGGGTCGGGCGCGGCGCGCCCGCGGTCAGCCGCGCGGTCGACGCGCTGGTTCGTGCCGGGCTGGTCGAGCGGCAGGCCGATCCCGATCATCGCCGCCGCCTCGCGCTTCGCCTCACCGAGCAGGGGCACCAGGTGCTCGGGCGCCCCTCGGCGGGCGATGCGAAGCTTGAGGGCAAGCTCGCCAAGCTCGCCGCGAGCGAACTTCGCGCCCTCGAACGCGGGCTCGAAATCCTCGAGCGGCTGCCGCGGTAAGGTCTCGGCGCCTTACGCCGGTTGCCGCATCGCAGCATTTGCGCTAGGGGCCCGCGCAACCCCTTTTTCAGGAAAAATCGATGTCCCTTCGTAACGTGGCGATCATCGCCCACGTCGACCATGGCAAGACCACGCTCGTCGACCAGCTGTTCCGCCAGTCCGGCACCTTCCGCGACAACCAGCGCGTCGAGGAACGCGCGATGGACTCGAACGACCTCGAAAAGGAGCGCGGGATCACCATTCTCGCCAAGTGTACCTCGGTCGAGTGGAACGGCACGCACATCAACATCGTCGACACTCCCGGCCACGCCGACTTCGGCGCCGAGGTCGAGCGGATCCTCAGCATGGTCGATGGCGTCATCCTGCTGGTCGACGCCGCCGAAGGGCCGATGCCGCAGACCAAGTTCGTCACCGGCAAGGCGCTCGGCCTCGGGCTCAAGCCGATCGTCGTGGTCAACAAGATCGACCGCCCCGACGCGCGCGCCGCCGAAGTGCTCGACGAATGTTTCGAGCTGTTCCTCAATCTCGAGGCGAACGACGAGCAGCTCGATTTCCCGGTGCTCTACGCCTCGGGCCGCGCGGGCTATGCCGGGCGCGAGGACACGGTGCGCGAGGGCGACCTCACCCCGCTGTTCGAAACGATCGTCAGCCACGTGCCCGCACCGGGCCTCGACACCGACGCCGAGTTCAAGATGCTCGCGACGCTGCTCGACCGCGACAATTTCCTCGGGCGGATCCTGACCGGGCGGATCGAGAGCGGCACGCTCAACATCAACGACCCGATCCGCGCGATGGACGTCAACGGCAAGGTCGTCGAGGACGGCCGCGTGACCAAGCTGTTCGCTTTCCAGGGGCTCGAGCGCGTGCCGGTCGAGCAGGCCAAGGCGGGCGACATCGTCGCGATCGCCGGGCTGATGAAGGCGACCGTGTCGAACACCATCGGCACCCCGCAGATCAGCGAACCCTTGCATGCGCGTGAGATCGATCCGCCGACGCTCAGCATGACCTTCGCGGTCAACGACAGCCCGTTCGCGGGCAAGGACGGCGACAAGGTGCAAAGCCGCGTCATCCGCGACCGGCTCGAGCGCGAGGCTGAGGGTAACGTCGCGATCCGCGTCAACGAGACCGCGGGCGGCGAGGCGTTCGAAGTCTCGGGCCGCGGCGAGCTCCAGCTCGGCGTGCTGATCGAAACGCTTCGTCGCGAGGGCTTCGAACTGTCGATCAGCCGTCCGCGCGTGCTGTTCCGCGAAGGCCCCGACGGCCGCGAGGAGCCGTACGAGACCGTCGTGGTCGACGTCGACGACGAATTTTCGGGCACGGTCATCGACAAGATGGCGATGCGCAAGGCCGAGATGACCGACATGCGCCCGTCGGGCGGCGGCAAGACCCGGCTGACCTTCAGCGCGCCGTCGCGCGGGCTGATCGGCTACCACGGCGAGTTCCTGTCGGACACGCGCGGCACCGGCATCATGAACCGGCTGTTCGAGAAGTACGGCCCCTACAAGGGCAAGATCGACGGCCGCGCCAACGGCGCGCTGATCTCGATGGAGCAGGGGGCCGCGGTCGCCTACGCGCTCAACGCGCTGGAAGAGCGCGGCGTGCTGTTCGTCTCGCCCGGCGACATGCTCTACCAGGGCATGATCATTGGCGAGAGCGCCAAGCCGCACGATCTCGAGGTCAACGCCCAGAAGTCGAAGCAGCTCACCAACTTCCGCGCGTCGGGCAAGGACGAGGGCATCCGCCTCACCCCGCCGCGCAAGATGAGCCTCGAACAGGCGATCGCCTACATCCAGAACGACGAGCTGGTCGAAGTCACGCCCAAGGTCGTCCGCCTGCGCAAGCGCCACCTCGACCCGCACGAGCGGAAGAGGGAGAGCCGCAAGATGGAAGTCGCATAGCGGCGACCCCGCCGAGCGGTGCGTAAGCGGCGCGAAGCAAGCGTCGCACCGTCGAGAGACGGGGTCGCGCGGCCGACGGCCGAGTAGAACGAGAGCCGATCGACGGCGCGGGGATTCACTCCCCGCGCCGCGAACGCATTTTGAGAAAAGACGAGACCCATGACCCACCCCGCCGTCCACCCGACCCTCGCCAAGGCGCTCGAAGCGCGCGGCTACGCCACGCTGACCGCGGTCCAATCGGCGGTGATCGAGCCCGAGGCCGAGGGTCGCGACCTCGTCGTCTCGGCGCGCACCGGGTCGGGCAAGACGGTCGCCTTCGGGCTCGCGATGGCGGGCCAGCTGATCGAGGGCGAGCGCGTGCCGTGGCTCCAGCAGCCGCTCGGGCTCGTCATCGCGCCCACCCGCGAGCTCGCGCTCCAGGTCGGAAAGGAGCTCGAATGGCTCTACGCCGGGGCGGGGGCACGGATCGTCACCTGCGTCGGCGGGATGGACCCGATGAAGGAGCGCCGCGCGCTTCACGGCGGGGCGCATCTCGTCGTTGGCACGCCGGGGCGGCTTCGCGACCATCTCGAACGCGGCGCGCTCGACCTCAGCGAATTGCGCGTGGTCGTGCTCGACGAGGCCGACGAGATGCTCGACATGGGTTTCCGCGAGGAGCTCGAGGAAATCCTCGACGCCACCCCCGACACTCGCCGCACGCTTCTCTTCTCGGCGACCATGCCCCGCCCGATCCAGGCGCTGGCCAAGCGCTACCAGAAGGATTCGCTGCGGATCGAGACGGTCGCGCAGGGCGAGGCGCACGCCGACATCGCCTACCAGTGCGTCAGCGTGAACCCGACCGACATCGAACATGCCGTGGTCAACCTGCTCCGCTTCCACGAGGCCGAGACCGCGATCCTGTTCTGCGCGACGCGCGAGGCCGTGCGCCGGCTCCACGCCAGTCTGACCGAACGCGGCTTTCAGGTCGTCGCATTGTCGGGCGAGCATAGCCAGTCCGAACGCAACAACGCGCTCCAGGCGCTGCGCGACGGACGGGCGCGGGTTTGCGTCGCGACCGACGTCGCCGCGCGCGGGATCGACCTTCCCTCGGTCGGGCTGGTGATCCATGTCGAGCTGCCGCGCGACATCGAGGCGCTGCAGCACCGTTCGGGCCGGACCGGGCGCGCGGGGCGCAAGGGGACCGCGGTGCTGATCGTGCCGTTCCGCCGCCGTCGCAACGTCGAGGGGCTGCTTCGCCAGGCCAAGGTCGCCGCCGACTGGATCGAGCCGCCCCAGCCCGAGGAAATCCGCGGGCGCGACCGCGCGCGGCTGATGGAGCAGCTGACCGAGCCGGTCGAGATGGACGAGGACGACCGCGCCTTCGCCGAGCAGCTGATGGCGACGCTGACCCCACCCGAGATTGCCGCCGCGCTGGTCCGCGCGCTGCGCACCGACCTGCCCGCGCCCGAGGACATTCTCGCCGCCGGGCCGCGCGAGCGGGCACAGGACGCGGGGCCGCGCGCCGGGTTCGAGGGCGCGGGCTGGTTCCGGATCAACGCCGGGCGCCGCCACCGCGCCGACCCGCGCTGGCTGCTGCCGCTGATCTGCCGCTACGGCCATGTCACCCGGCAGGACATCGGCGCGATCCGCATCGCCGCGAGCGAAAGCTATTTCGAAGTGTCGGCGCGCGCGCTTCCGGCCTTCCGCAAGGCGCTGTCGCGCGCGGTGATTGCGCCCGAGGACGAGGGGCTGATGATCGAGGGCACGCCCGGGCCGCCGGTCCCCGGCACTCCCGTCCAGCACCGCCCGCGCCCGCACCCGATGACCAATCGCCCGCCGGTCAAGCGTCCGGGCCGGGGACCGAAGCGCTAGGCCTCGCCTTTCGCCCGCCCCCGCGATAGTCTGCCCGCTCGGAAGGGGGCCGATGACCGAGGGGCGCAAGCCGATCCTGTTCCTGAGTTACGCGCACGCCGACGAGGCGCGCGCGCGGCGACTGGCGAACGTGTTGACGTCGGCGGGCTACCAGCTGTGGTGGGACGCGCTGATCGAGGGCGGGGCGGCCTTCGCCACCTCGATCGAACAGGCGCTAGAGACCGCTGACGTGGTGGTCGTCCTGTGGTCGGCCGCCTCGGCCAAGTCTGATTGGGTCCGCGACGAGGCCGCGCGCGGGCGTGACCGGCACCGGCTGGTCCCGCTGAGCCTCGACGGCACGCTTCCGCCGCTCGGTTTTCGCCAATATCAGCAGATTGACCTCAGCCAGTGGCGCGGGCGGCGCGACAAGAGGATCGCCGCGGTCGAACGCGCGATCGCCGCAGTGATCGCGGGCCAGGTGCCAAGCGCCACCGCGGCGCCGTTCGTCGCCGACCGGCGCGCGTCGCGCCGCGGCGTGCTCTTGGGCGGCGCGGCGGCGGGGGTCGCACTGCTCGGCGGGGGTGCCTGGCTCGCCAATCGCGAGGGCTGGTTCGGCGCCGACCCGCCGCCGAGCCTGGCGGTGGTGCCCTTCCGCGATCTCGGCGGCGCGCCCGACCAGCGCTTCCTTGCCGACGGGCTGACCGAGCAGGTGCGAGTCGCGTTGACCCGCCTGCCCGAGCTCCAGGTGCTCGCCGCGACCTCGAGCGCCAAGGCCGCCGAGCAATCGGCCGACGCCAAGTCGATCGGCCACCTGCTCAATGTCGCTTGGGTGCTCGCCGGGTCGGTGCAGCGCGCAGGAAACCGGGTGCGGATCGTCACCGAGCTGAGCGACGGCGCGACCGGCTTCTCGCGCTGGACGCAGAGCTTCGACCGCGGGCTCGACGACATCTTCGCGGTCGAGAGCGAGATCGCTGGGCGAGTGGCCGAGGCGATGTCGGTCCAGATCGCGGTGCGCGAGGCGGCCCCCGGCGGCACGCGCAACGCCGACGCCTATCTCGCCTATACCCGCGGCAAGGCGCTGTTCGACCTCGCCAAGGACCAGGCGTCGGACAAGCGGGCGCTCGACTATTACGAGCTCGCGCTCGCCGCCGATCCCCGGTTCGCGCTCGCCTGGGCGGCCAAGTCGCGCTCGCTCGCCGCCTGGGCCAACGAATATGCGGTCGGTCCCGACATGAAGCCCTTCTACGAACAGGCGATCGCGGCGGCCGAAAAGGCGGTCGGCATCGCCCCCGGGCTCGCCGAGGCCCAGCTCGCGCTCGGCTTCGCCATTTACAACGGCAGGCTCGACGCCCCCGCCGCGCGCCCGGCCTACGACCGTGCTTACGCGCTGGGCAAGGGCGACGCCGACGTAGCGCTGCTCTTCGCGCTTTATTGCGGGCGCACGGGAAGGCCGGGGGAGGCGGCGCAGGCGGCGGCGCGCGCGGTGCTGCTCGACCCGCTCAACGCCCGCGCCTTCCGCGCGCAGGGGTCGGTCGCCTATGCCGCGCGCCGCTACGCCGACGCGCTCGGCCCGCTGGGGCGCGCGCTCGCGCTCAACCCGGCGATTACTTACGTCCACGCGCTCCAGGGCTTCTGCCTGCTCGGGCTCGGGCGAGCGGGCGAGGCGATGAAGGCGTTCGCGGCCGAGCCGCAACCGATGTTCCGCCTGTCGGGCCTCGCCATCGCGCAGGCGCGGTCGGGGGACAAGGCGGCGGCGACGCGGAGCTTCGAACAGCTGGTCGCCCAGTCGGGCGACGCGGCGGCCTACCAGCAGGCCGAGGTGTTGACCGCGCTCGGCCGACCCGACGAAGCGATCGCCGCGCTCGCGCGCGCCCGCGCGGTCGGCGACACCGGGCTCCACTTCCTCGCGACCGACCCGCTGCTCGACCCGCTTCGCGGCGACCCGCGCTTCGTCGCCTTCGCGCGCGAATTCCGCGGGTGAACCGGGCGACTCGCCCGGACCCGCGAAAAGTGGCATAAGTCCGAGGTTGTTTGGGAAGGGACGGATCATGGGCAAGGACAAGGACAAGGACCAGCAGGGTCAGCCGCAGGGCATCGTCGATGGCGATCCCAACACCCGCAAGGGCGTGACCCGCAACTCGGCGATCGACGGGGACCCCAACACCCGCGCCAAATAACCGCGTCAGGCCGGGGTGTCGGCCAAAGCGAGGATCGCCTGCCATTCCCCGGCCCTGACCGGAGTGACGCTTAGCCGCGACTGGCGAAGCATCTCCATCGCCGCGAGTGGCTTGCTCGCCTTGATCTCGGCCAGCGTCACCGGGCGCTTGAGCGCCTCGCCGGGCTCGACCCGGACGCTCGCCCACTGTCCGTCGGCGCCGTCGGGTTGCCACGCGCGGGTGATGCGCATCCTCGCCACCACCGCCTTCTGCTTGTTCGAGTGGTAGAAGAATGCCTCGTCGCCGGGCTTCATCTCCTTGAGGAAATTGCGCGCGGTGTAGTTGCGCACCCCGTCCCACTCGGTCGCGCCGTCGCGCACGAGGTCGTCCCAGCCAAACACGTCGGGCTCCGACCGCAGCAGCCAATAGGCCATGTCATTCCTCCGTTCGATTCGCCGCGACCTAACAAGGGCGGAACGACGAAGCGAGTGCCCAGCCCGGTGAACCGTTAAATTGCGTAAAAATTATCGATGTTTTTCAATCTGTTCCCACATTTATCGCAGATCGACCCCGGTTCATCGCCGTTTCCTTGTTTGCGCCGCAGCAATTCGTAAATCGCCCTCACGAAGTTTTTTAGCGAGAGATCCGGCGCAGCGTGGGGGCCGCCGGTTCGTGGGCAAGACGGATGGTTCGGGAGCGTGGCACGTCATCGCAGGGCGATGACGGCCGCGTTCCCGACCAGCCGCCAGAGAAGAGATACAGGTTGATCAGCATTTTGGGAGCCGGCCGCGCGTCGGCCGTGGCGGGGACGCTTTTGCTTGCGCTGGCGGGGTCGTCGGCGACCGCGCAGATGGTCGCGCCGGGGTCCGTCCAGCCTTACATCCAGCCGCTGGTCCAGCCGGTCGTCGCCGCGGTCCAGCAGGCGGTCGCGCCCGACCTCGACCAGCTCGTCGCGAGCAACAGCGGCGAGGACGCGCTCGACGACCAGGCGCAGTGCCTCGCTACCGCGGTCTATTTCGAAAGCCGCGGGGAGCCGCTCCAGGGCCAGCTCGCGGTCGCCAACGTCGTCATCAACCGCGCCCGCTCGGGCCGCTTCCCCGCCGACTGGTGCGGGGTGGTAAAGCAGCGCGCCCAGTTCAGCTTCGTTCGCAACGGCGCCTTTCCGTGGATCGACCCGGCGTGCGAGGCATGGCGCCGTGCCCGCGCAATCGCCCGGATCGCGCAGAAGAACCTCGCGGTCGAACTGCCCGCCGACGTGCTGTGGTATCACGCCAACTATGTCGCGCCGCGCTGGCGCAACCAGCTGGTCAAGGTCGAGCAGATCGGCGCGCACATCTTCTACCGCGCCTAGTTCCGCTCGCTTCGACTCGGTTCGTCGCCGAAAGCGGGCGGACTGGCGTTAACCCGTATGACGGGGGATTCGCGTGCCGATCGAAGTCGGTCAGCATCCCGTTCTAAGACAAGGATAATTGTCACGGGGAGACGCGACCTGTGCTGCGAATATTGATCGTCGAGGATGACCGGCAGCTCGCGACGACGCTCAAATATCTGGTCGAGGACAACCCGCGCTATCGCGTCGTCGGGATCGCCGACGACCTCGAAAGCGCGGTCGAGGTGGCCGAGCGCGAGACGCCCGACCTCGCGCTGGTCGATCTTCACCTTGCGCGCGGCACCACCGGTTTCTCGGTCGCGGTGCGGATGGGCGACAGCGGCATTCCCTGCTTCTTCATCACCGGGCGCGCGCCCGACTTCCCGATGCCCGACCTCGCGCTCGGCTGCCTGATGAAGCCGTTCACCGCCGAGGACATCCACCGCAGCCTTGCGGCCGCCGAGGACATGATGCGCGGGCGTGAATCGCTCCGCCCCAAGCTTCCGGTCAACCTGACGCTTTACGACCAGGCCGACGGCGAGGCAGCGCCGGAGGAACCGGGGTTCATCCCGTCAAAGCCGTCGCTCAAGACGCGGCTCGAACATTGGATCGCCGGCACGCAGCATTAGGCCCGTGCGGGGCGGGCTCAGCCTTCGCCTGATCCTACCAGCTTCGGTTCGAACGGTTTTCGCGCCGGCACCCCCGCCCGCGGGTGCGCGGCGAGGAAGGCGGGCAGGTCGTCGATCGCGGGCGACCAGAAGAAGCCCTGGCCCATCGCGCAGCCCGCGCTGGCGAGCACCGCGCGGCTGGTATCGTCCTCGATCCCCTCGGCGACCAGTTCGAGCCCGAGCTGGCGGGCGAGGTGGATGATCGCCAGCGTCACCGCCCGCTCGCGCGGGTGGCTCGCCATCCGGTGGACGAAGCGCTTGTCGATCTTCAGCCGGGTGATCGGGAAGTCGCTGACGTGGCTAAGGCTCGAATAGCCCGTTCCGAAATCGTCGAGCGCGATTCCCACGCCCGCCATCCGGAGACGCTCGAGCACCGTTCGCACCCGCGCCTGCTCGCCCAGCAACAGCGTGCTCTCGGTGATCTCGATCACCAGCCGGTCGGCGCCGATCCCCGCATTCCGCAGCCGGTCGAACAGCGCGTCGGCGAAGCCCGTCGCCATCAGGTCGCTCGGCGCGACGTTGACGCTGATCGCCTCGAGCCCGGGGCAGCTCTCGAGCATCGCGACCGTGTCGGTCATTACCCGGTCGAACACCCGCGCCGCGAGCCGGCTGTCGCCGAGCCCGAGCGCGAACTGTTCGGCCGGGACGACCTCGGTCCCGTGGCACAGGCGGATCAGCGCCTCGGCCCCGACGACATGGCCCTCGCGAAGGTCGACGATCGGCTGGAAAAAGGTCCGCACGCTGCCGTCGTGAAGCGAATCGCGCAGCCGCGCGCTCTGCTCCATGCGGGCGGTCGCGCGCCGTTCGATCGCCAAGCGGTTGCGCACCACCGAGCCGCGTTCGCTCTGCTTGCCATGGTAGAGCGCGGCATCGGCGCGCTGCTCGGCCGCCACCAGCGAGCGGTCGGCGCGGACCCGGCTGAGCCCGATCGTCGCCCCCAGCGTCAGCACGCCGAACGCCGAATCGCGCGGCTGGCGGAGCGATTCGACGAGCGTGTCGAGCCGCGCCTTCACCGCCTCTTCCTCGCCGTCGACCAGCATCCCGAATTCGTCGCCGCCGATCCGCGCGACGAGCGCGTCGGGAAACGCCTCGGCCATTCGCTCGGCGGCGGTGCGGAGCGCATGGTCGCCCGCCGCGTGGCCGAAAATATCGTTGATCAGCTTGAGGTGGTCGAGGTCGATGAGCGCGCAGAACAGCTTGCGCTCGGGATCGGCGGCGCGGACCGCGCCTTCCTCGTAAAAGGCGCGGCGGTTGAGGATCCCGGTCAATGGGTCGTGGGTCGCCGCCCAGCGCAACTGGTCGCGCTGCGCGCTCTCGTCGCTGATGTCCTGCACGACCCCGAAAATGCACGGGCGGCCCTGGCTGTCGGGGCGGGCGTGGCCGAGCGCGCGGATCCGCCGACGAACGCCGTTGGCGGTATACATCGTCGCTTCATAGTCGAAGTCGCCGCACACCTTGAACGCCTCGACCATCAGCGCGCGGGCGCGGACCCCGTCGTCGGGCTCGTAAAAGGAAAGCGCGTGGTCGACGTCGACCGGCGTCTCGGCCGGCAGTTCGTAGAGCGCGTAGGTCTGCTTCGAAAAGTGGAGCCGGTTGTCGCCGTCGAGCCACCAGTGGCCGATCTTGCCGACCTGTTCGGCCTGTTCGAGGTAGCGGGTGACCAGCGCGCCGGCTTCGTGCGCCCGCCGCGCGTCGTCGGCGGTCTCGGCGAGCGCGACCGACTGCTGCTGCGCCTTGAGCAATGCCTCGGCCATCCGCCCCAGGTCGACGATCGTCGCGATCTCCTCGGCGGAGAAGGTGCGGGGCCGCCGGTCGAGGATGGTGAGCGCGCCCGCGACATGCCCGCCGGGCAGGCGGAGCACGGTACCGAGATAGGCGCGAATGCCCCCGCCGACGACCAGCGGATGATCGCGGGTCCGCGGGTCGGCGGCGGTGTCCTCGATGACCATCAGCCCGCCCGCCGCCACCGCATGCTCGGTAACCGACCAGTCGCGCGGCATCTCGCTCTGTTCGAGCCCGATCGAGGCCTTGAAGATCACCCGGTCGGCGCCGACCAGGCAGACATAGGCGACCGGCGCCGACAGCAGCCGCGCGGCAAGGTCGACCAGCGGCGCGAACGCCCCGCCGCTTTCGGCGTCGAGCAAGCCCGACGCGCGCAGGGCCTCGACCCGCGCCGCCTCGTCGCTGCTCAACCCGGATACGGTCTGCAAACTCATCGCCGTCGTGGCTTAGCGAGAGGAGCTTAACATTTCCACTTGGCCGCGCGGTCGGCGGCGGGCGGCAGGAAAATTGGATGCCCGACGTGGATTCGAACCACGATTGACGGAGTCAGAGTCCGTAGTCTTACCATTAGACGATCGGGCAATCGTCGCCGGTGGGGGCCTTAGGAAGACCGCCCGGCCAAGTCAACGCTTGGCGCCGACGGTTGCGCATCGGCGGCGATTGGCGTTATGTCGAAGCCAAGTCAGCCGTCCGGCAAATCATTTCCGGCGGCGAAGGATAGAAATGGGTTCGGCCATGGCGCAGTCTGCCGCCACGCCGCCGCCGCCGGCTCGTTCCGTCGGCCCGGCCGCCTCCCCGGGAGGCCATGATCGGCACCGCCCGACCGCGCATCGCCATACCTATGCCGCGCTCGACCTCGGCACCAACAATTGCCGGCTGCTGATCGCGCGACCCGTCTTCAACGGCTTCGTCGTGATCGACGCCTTTTCGCGCGTCGTCCGGCTGGGCGAGGGCCTCGCGCTGTCGGGCCAACTCAGCAAGGAAGCGATGGACCGGGCGGTTGGCGCGCTCGCGATCTGCGCCGACAAGCTCGTCCGCCGCAACGTCAGCCTGTCGCGCTCGGTCGCGACTGAGGCGTGCCGCCGCGCCGCCAACGGGCGCGAGTTCATCGAGCGGGTGAAGCGCGAGACCGGGGTGGTGCTCGAAATCATCCCTCCCGCCGAGGAGGCCCGGCTGGCGGTGCTCGGCTGCCACAAGCTGCTCGAACCCGGCGGCGGTCCCGCGCTGATCTTCGATATCGGCGGCGGGTCGACCGAGCTGGTGCTGGTCGAACCGGGCGAGGGCGAAGCGGCGCCGCGGATCCGTGCATGGTGGTCGGCGCCGTGGGGCGTCGTCTCGCTGACCGAGAGCGAGGGACGCGAGGCGCTCGAGGGCCCCGACCGGGTGCGCGCCTACGAGCGGATGCGCGAACGCGTCCGCCGCAGCTTCGCCCGGTTCGTCGAGATGCTGCCCGAGGAAAAGGCCAACGTCGGCCTGCTCGGCACCTCGGGGACGGTGACGACGCTGGCGAGCGTCCACCTCGCGCTTCCCGCCTACGACCGGCGCGCGGTCGACGGGCTGAGCGTCCCGGTCGCGGACATGCGGCGGATCTCGACGATGATCGCCGAGATGGACTTCAGCGGCCGGGCCGGGCTGCCGTGCATCGGCAGCGACCGTGCCGACCTCGTCGTCGCGGGCTGCGCGATCCTCGAGGCGATCCTCGACATCTGGCCCGCCGAAAAGCTGGGGGTCGCCGACCGCGGCATCCGCGAGGGCATCTTGCGCTCGCTGATGGCGCGCGACGGATATGCGCTGTGACCGAGCGGCTGCGGTCGGCCAAGGGGCGCAAGGTCAGCTCGACCAAGTGGCTCGAGCGCCAGCTCGCCGACCCTTACGTCAAGCGGGCGAAGGCCGAGGGCTATCGCAGCCGCGCCGCCTACAAGCTGATCGAGCTCGACGAGAAGTTCGACCTGTTGAAAGGCGTCAAGGCGGTGGTCGACCTCGGCATCGCCCCCGGGGGCTGGAGCCAGGTGGTGCGAAAGCGTGTGCCCGCGGCGAAGGTGGCGGGGATCGACCTGCTGCCGACCGACCCGCTCGACGGGGTCGCGATCCTGCAGATGGACTTCATGGACGATGCCGCGCCCGACCGGCTGCGCGAGGCGCTCGGCGCGCCGCACGCCGACCTCGTGCTCAGCGACATGGCCGCCAACACCGTCGGCCACCCGCAGACTGATCACCTGCGGACGATGGCGCTGGTCGAGGCGGGGATGATGTTCGCCGCCGAGATCCTTCGCCCGGGCGGCGCCTATGTCGCCAAGGTGCTGGCCGGCGGCGCCGACAATAACCTCGTCGCCGAGCTCAAGCGCCGCTTCACCACGGTCAAGCACGCCAAGCCCCCCGCCAGCCGCAAGGGCTCGAGCGAATGGTATGTCGTCGCGCAGGGCTTCAAGGGCTAGGCCGCGCCTCCTTCCGCCTCGTCGCGCGTTAGAGCGGTCGGACAAGGAGCAACAAGCGATGCACACCCGCAAACTCGGCCGCGACGGCCCCGTCGTGTCGGCGATCGGCCTCGGCTGCATGGGGATCAGCACCGCCTACGGGACCGCGCTGGGCAGGGACGACGGCATCGCGCTCCTTCGCGGCGCGGTCGACCGCGGGGTCAGCCTGTTCGACACCGCCGAGGTTTACGGCCCGTTCGTAAATGAGGAGGTCGTCGGCGAGGCGCTCCGCCCGGTCCGCGACCGGGTCGTGATCGCGACCAAGTTCGGCTTCAATTTCGACGTCGACGGGAAACAATTGCCCGGGGTCAACAGCCGTCCCGAGCGAATCCGCGCGGCGGTCGACGGGTCGCTGAAGCGGCTCGGGGTCGAGACCATCGACCTGCTCTACCAGCACCGGGTCGACCCCGACGTGCCGATCGAAGAGGTCGCGGGGACGGTCAAGGCACTGATCGCGGCGGGCAAGGTGCGCTTTTTCGGGCTTAGCGAGCCGGGCGTCGACACGCTCCGCCGGGCCCATGCCGAACAACCGGTGACCGCGGTGCAGAACGAATATTCGCTGTGGTGGCGCGAGGTCGAGACCAACGGCACGCTCGCCGCCTGCGACGAACTGGGGATCGGGCTCGTGCCCTACAGCCCGCTCGGCCGCGGCTTTCTCACCGGGGCGTTCCCCAGCGGCCAGGCGCTCGGGGAGGGCGACTTCCGCGCCAACATCCCCCGCTTCCAGCCCGACGCGCTGGCGCAAAATCAGGCGTTCGTCGAGCTGCTTCGCTCGGTCGCGCAGGACGAGGGCGCGACCCCCGCGCAGGTGGCGCTGGCGTGGCTGCTCGCGCGGCGGCCGTGGATCGTGCCGATCCCGGGGACGACCAAGGCGTCGCGGCTGGACGAGAATATCGCCGCGACCGCGCTCGACCTGTCGCCAGGCGATCTCGCCAAGCTCGACGAAGGCGCATCGCGCCTCGTCGCGGCGGGCGAGCGCTACGCTCCGGCGCAGCTGGCGATGGTCGGGCGCGAGGCGACCCGCTCCGACGCCTGACCGGACGGTTGGTCGGCCAGACGATCAGAACGGCGCGCCGCGGCGACTAGGCCCAACAGCACCCACAAGTGGCGGGCATCCTCATACGAGCCGGTCAGCCCTTCGGCGGCGAACGCCGCGAGCCAGGCGAGCGCGAGCGTCGCGCCGAGGCCGTTCCCGCGCAGCGACACCGTCACCCAGCCGATCAGCAGCGCCAGCCCGGCAAGGCCGACCAGCCCGGTCTGCGCCGCGATATTGAGGTAAACATCATGCGCGTCGGTGACATTGTGCCACGCGCCGCCGGGATCGAGATAGTCGACCGATACCGGCCCCCCGGTCAGCCCCGTCCCGACCAGCGGATGCGCGGCCCACAGGCGCAGCGCGTCGCTCCACGCCAGCCAGCGAACCGCGGGATAGAACGGATGGCCCAGCATCTCGATCGACCAGTGCGCCGACGGGTGCGCGACCGGGGTCAGCGCCGCCGCCACGACCGACCCGGCCAGCGCGGCCGCGCCGCCTGCCAGCCACCAGCGCGATCGCCCGTCGCTCAGCGTCAGCCAGCCGCCGATCGCCAGCGCGAGCCCGCCGAGCCCCGGCGTCAGGCAGTACAGCGCGGTGATCGCGCTCGCTCCGCCAATCGTAAGGAACTTCCCACGGCCGATCCAGCCCGCGCGGCGCGCGTGGAGCAGCAGCAACACCGACACCGTCAGATAGGTGCAGAGCATCGCCGGGAAGGCGAAGGTCGACTGGAGCCGGGGATAGGGGCCGGGCGCCAGCGTCCCGAACGGGTGGAGCGCATAGTCGAGCCGGATGCCGAAGACGAACAGCGCGAGCGCGAGCACACCGACCCCCGCCGGGATCGCGCTCGCCCACAGCCACCGCCGCGCGGCGCGCTCGACCTGTCCCGCCGCGAGCCGGCTGGCGAGCAGCGCCAGCGCCGCCGAATAGCCGAGGATCGCGATCCGTTCGGGAACGAGCGTGCCGGCCGCGACCGTCGCGACGAGGAGTAGGCCGACATAGCCGAGGATCGGCAGGTCGCCAGGTTCGACCTTCAGCCGCGTCTCGCCGCGCAGCAGCGCCGCGACCCAGCACCCCGCCGCCACCGTGAACAGCGCCTCGGTGAGGCTAAGCGTCGCCCCGGCATAGGGGATGCCGAGTCGCGGCACCGCCAGCGACACGATGAGCGCGAGGAACGCGACCCGCGCGCTGGCGAGCACGTCAGCCTTTCCGCGCCGCCGCGATCGCTGCTTTCAGCCCGTCGTAGCCGACCGCCGCGTTGATCACCCGGTTGCCGACCACGAACAGCGGGGTGCCGGTCGCGCTGACCGCGCGGGCGAACTCGAAATTCTGGCGCAGCTCGGCGTCCTCGTCGGGGGTGATGCTGTCGGCGGCGGGGGACACGCCGACCTTGGCGGCGGCGGCGGCGATGTTCGCCTCGCTCGGGCTGTCGGTGCCGAACAGCGCGTCGTGGAAGGCGGCGAACCGGCCCGCCTTGGCCGCGGCCAGCGACACCTTGGCGGCGGCGAGGCTGTTCGGCCCGAGGATCGGAAGCTCGCGATAGACCACGCGCAGACCCTTGTCCTCGCTGAGCAGCCGGGCGATGTCGGGGTTCGACCGGCGGCAGTAGCCGCAGGCGTAATCGTAGAAATAGGTCAACGTCACGTCGGGCTTGGTCGCGCCTTCCCACGACGAATAGAAAGGCGTCTCGATCCGCGAGCGCCACGCGGCGAGCGTCGGCGCATATTGCCGGTCGCGAAGCGAATCGCCGACCTCGATCAGCATTTCGGGATGCGCCATCAGCGCCGATCGCACGAGCTTGGTGCCGACCAGTTGCGGCGCACCGAGCAGCAGCCCGACCACCGCGCCCGCTCCGACGAGCCCGCCGACGATCGCCGCGACCAGCGACGTCCCGCCGCGCGACCCGTTCCCCCCTGTTTCGACCGTCACGACTTGCCCTTTTTCTTCTTTTTCAATTCGGCCTCGGCCACCATGGCGATGTCCTGCGCGCGAAGATAGTCCGGCGTCCCGGCCTTCAGCCCGGCCATCGCCGTCTTGGCCGCGCCGAGCGCCTTCTTGGTATCGCCCTCGAGCTTGCTCTGCTCGGCATAGGCGAGCGAGGCGCGCGGCTGGTCGCCGTCATGGTCGTAGATCGACCCGAGCACGTACCAGGCGAACGGATTGTCGTTGTCGCGATTGACCGCCGCCTTCACCACCGCCTTGGCCTCGGCGAAATTCTTCGGATCCTCGGTCGCGATCAGCGCATGGCCGAGCATCACCGCGATCATCGGCTGGTCGGGCGCCTTCGCGACGGCGAGCCGCAGCGGGGCGATCGCGTCCGCCGGGTGCCCGCCTTCGAGGAGGATCTGGCCGTAAAGCTCGTTGTAATAGGGGTCCTCTGGGGCGAGCCTCAGCAGCGCCTGCGCCTCCATCTGCGCCTTTTGCGGATAGGAGCCCTGGTGATAGGCATAGGCCCGCGCGTAATGGGCGGCGGCGCTCTGGTCGCTCTCGGGATATTTCTGGACTGCGGTCTTGGGCTCGAGATAGCCGGTCAGCTTGCCCTTCACCCGCTGGAACCGCGCCTCGATCGCGGGGTCGCTCGGCCGGTTCCACGCCGGGTCGTGCTCGAGCTTCTGGTCGAGCGCGGCGATACGGTCGGCCGACAGCGGGTGGGTTCGGCCATAGGTCTGGTCGCTGTCCTGCGGGATGGCGAGGCGATATTCGAGGTTCTGCAGCTTCTTGAAGAAGTCGAGCATCCCCCTGCCGCTGATCCCCGCCTTCGACAGGTAGGTCGCCCCGGCGGCGTCGGCGGTCGCCTCTTGGCTGCGGGTGTAGGACAGGAAATTGCTCTGCGCCGCGGTCTGGCCGAGCGCCATGATGCCCATGCCGGCATCGCCCGCGCCCGCCGCGATCGCCGCCGCGCCGAGCAGCAGCGACAGGATCGAGATCCGGCTCGCCGATTTCTCGCCCTCGCCGATGCGGATCGCGTGGCCGCCGGCGACGTGGCCGAGCTCGTGCGCCAGCACGCCCTGCACCTGGTTGGCGTTGTCGGCGGCTTCGATCAGCCCGCTGTTGACATAGACCACCTGTCCGCCGGCGGTGAAGGCGTTCACCTCGGGGTCGTTGAGCAGGATGATCTGGACGTTCTTGGGGTCCATCCCCGCCGCCGCGATCAGCGGCGCGGCCATGTCGTGGAACAGCTTCTCGGTCTCGCTGTCGCGCAGCGCGTCCTGCGCGGCGGCGGGCTGCGCGGCGGCGAAGACGAGGGTCAGCGCCACCATGGCGCAGCGGGCGAAGCGGCGGACGGCGGTTCTCATCGCCCCGCCTGTCGCGCGATGCGGCTGAACCGACGATGAGCGCGAGCCCGGCCGCGTGGGCCGGGATCGCCGCGCATCGTCGGCCTAGTCACGATCAGCCGAAGGTTCGCTGCCACCAGCCGCGGCGCGGCTCGCCCTCCTCGGCCTCGGCCTCGGGGGCAGGGGCGGGATCGGGTTCCGGTGTCTCGCTCGGCGCGGGTTCGGTCGCGGTCGTCGGAGCTTCGTCGACGACCTTCTTGGCGCGCGACCGCTTCGGCTTGGCCGGGGCCTCGACCGGGGCCGTCTCCGCCGCCGGGGCGTCGACGGGCGTCGGCTCGGCGATCTCCGGCTCGGCAGCGACCGGCGCGGCGACCTTGCGCGCGCGGCTGCGCTTGGGCTTGGCCGGCGCTTCCTCCGCGACGGGCGCGTCGAGCGCGGGCGCCTCGGCCTCCGCCGCCGCGCGGGCGCGGGGCCGGCGCCGGGTCTTCGGCTTCGCCTCGGCTTCGGCATCGGCCTCTGCTTCGGTCCCGGCCTGCGTTTCGGCGACGGGCGCTTCCTCGCTCACCGGAAGGTCGACCATCGGCGTGTCGGCGACCGGGGCGTCGCCCTCGCTCGAATCGGCCAGATCGCCCTGCGATCCGCGCCCGCGCCGCCCGCGACCGCCGCGACGACCGCGACGCGAGCGGCTCCGCTCTTCGCCGTCATCCCCGCGATCATCCGCGTCGCGCGGCTCGATCTGGCCCTCTTCGGCATCGTCGGTGTCGCCGTCGGCCTGCGCCTCGAACGACCCGCCATGATCGGCGGCCTCGCCCTCCTCGCCACGCTCGTCGCGATTACGCCGGCCGCGCCCGCCGCGACGCCGCCGCCGCCGCTTGCGACCGCCCTGGTCGTCGCTGTCGCCACGGCGCGAGTCGCCGCGCTCGCCGCCGTCGGCGTCGTCCTCGTCGTCCTCTTCGTCGATCTCCTCGACGACGTCGTCTTCGTCTTCCTCGACGATCGGCGCGGCGATCCGCTCACGCGGGATCGGCCGGTTGCCGGTCGAATCGACGTTCATCCGCGCGCCTTCGAGCGCCTCGTCGATGACGATTTCGATGGTGACGCCATAGCGCGCCTCGATCTCGGCGAGTTCGGCGCGCTTCTTGTTAAGCACGTAGATCGCCGCCTCGCGCCCGGCGCGCAGGATCAGCCGGTCGCCGCGTCCGCGCGCCGCTTCCTCCTCGAGGATGCGAAGCGCCGACAGGCCCGCCGACGAAGCGGTGCGCATCAGCCCGGTGCCCTCGCAGTGCGGGCAGGCCTTGGTCGACGCCTCGAGCACCCCGGTGCGAAGCCGCTGGCGGCTCATCTCCATCAGCCCGAAGCTGGAAATGCGCCCGACCTGGATCCGCGCCCGGTCGTTCTTGAGGGCGTCCTTCATCGCCTTCTCGACCTTCCGGTTGTGACTGTTCTGCTCCATGTCGATGAAGTCGATCACCACCAGCCCGGCCATGTCGCGCAGCCTGAGCTGGCGGGCGATTTCGTGCGCCGCCTCGACGTTGGTGGCGAAGGCGGTCTGCTCGATGTTGTGCTCGCGGGTCGAGCGGCCCGAGTTGATGTCGATCGAGACGAGCGCCTCGGTCGGGTTGATGACGAGATAGCCGCCGCTCTTCAGCTGGACGACCGGCTGGTACATCGCGTTGAGCTGGTCCTCGACCCCGTAGCGCTGGAAGATCGGGGTCGCGTCGTCGTAATGGCGGACCTTCTTCACGTGGCTCGGCATCAACAGCTTCATGAAGCCGCGCGCCGCCTTGTAGCCGTTCTCGCCCTCGACGATCACCTCGTCGATGTCCTTGTTGTAAAGGTCGCGGATCGCGCGCTTGACCAGGTCGCTGTCGCGATAGATCAGCGCCGGGGCCGACGAGGACAGCGTCTTTTCGCGGATCTCGTCCCACAGGCGCGCGAGATAGTCGAAGTCGCGCTTGATCTCGGTCTTGGTCCGCTCGAGCCCGGCGGTGCGAACGATCAGCCCCATCGTCTGCGGCAGGTTCAGATCGCTCATCATCTGCTTTAGCCGCTTGCGGTCGGCGCCGTTCGAGATCTTGCGCGAAATGCCGCCGCCGTGGCTGGTGTTGGGCATCAGCACGCAATAGCGGCCGGCGAGGCTGAGATAGGTGGTCAGCGCCGCGCCCTTGTTGCCGCGCTCTTCCTTGACGACCTGGACCAAGAGGACCTGGCGGCGCTGGATCACGTCCTGGATCTTGTAGCGCCGGCGAAGCGCCTGGCGCTTCTTGCGAAGCTCGTCGGCGGCGCTTTCGTCGACCGGCGAGCGCGACGAGCCCGTGCCGACCTCGGTCGCGTCGGCGGCGACGTCGCCGCCGTCCTCGCCATGATCGTCGCCCGCATCGTCGTGCGCGTCGTCATGGCCGTCGTCGCCATAATCGTCGGCCTCGGCGCGCAGCCGCTCTTCCTCGGCGGCATGCTCGGCCTCTTCGCGCAGCAGCGCGTCGCGATCGGCCTTGGGGATCTGGTAATAGTCGGGGTGGATTTCCGAGAAGGCGAGGAAGCCGTGCCGGTTTCCGCCATATTCGATGAACGCCGCCTGGAGCGAGGGCTCCACGCGAGTCACCTTGGCGAGATAGATATTTCCCTTGAGCTGCTTGTGCTCGGCGGACTCGAAATCGAATTCCTCGATCCGGTTACCCTTGGCGACCGCGACCCGGGTTTCTTCCGGGTGGCGCGCATCGATCAGCATGCGCATGGACATTGAATGTTCTCCGCTCGCGCGCGGCGGCCGACTTTGGCCGGCGGCGCGCGAAATGGCCCGAGGTCAACGCCGATTCGGCGGCGGTGAGGCGGGCGGATGGGGTGGAATATGTCTTTGCTGCGTCATTGCGTGCCAAGCTGGCCAGGGCCGGATGGCCCAGGGACGCGCCGACCCGCTTATAGAGCGAGTGGAAAATCACGTCCTTCGAAATCATGCAGCGTCAACCTTGCGATGCCGCGCTGGTCCGGCATGGCCGGTCGCGGCTGGCGTCCCGGCAAACCGGGGCGATAGGCGGGCCTAGCACCGCCACCCCCCGCTTAGCAACATCGCTGACGCGACGATGTTCGCGGGGGTTTGACGAGGGGCCGACCTGCGACGAAGATGGCGACGGGTGGAGCGTCGTTCAATCCTGATCGCTACCGGGGCAGGGGCCGGCCTCGTCGCGCTCGCCGCGGCGGCGCTGCTGCTGCGCCCGGCGGCGCCGGGCACTGCCGGGGCTGACGACGCGCTGGTCGGCGAGGCACGCGACGGGCGCGTGCGGGTCGACCTGCCGCGGGTGATGGCCGGGATCACGATCAGCCAGTCGAAGGTGCCAGGCCGCCCGATCGTCGTGATCGACCCCGGCCATGGCGGGCGCGACCCGGGCGCGACCGGGGTGTCGGGCGCGGTCCACGAAAAGGATTTGACCCTCGCCGCCGCGCGCGAGCTTCGCGACCGGCTGGTCGCCGATGGGCGGGTGCGGGTCGCGCTGACCCGCGACGACGATCGCTACCTGACGCTCGAGGAACGCGCCGCGATCGCGCGCCAGCTCGGCGCCGGCCTGTTCGTGTCGATCCACATGGATTCGGCGCCCAATCCGCTGGCGCAGGGAGTGACCGTCTATTCGCTAAGCGACGTCGCCTCCAGCGCCGAGGCGGCGCGGTTCGCGGGGGTCGAGAACGGCAGCGCCGCGCTGTCGAGCGACAGAGACGGCTCGGTCCGCGCGCTGCTCGCCGACGTCGCGCTGCGCGACCAGATGGAACAGTCCGCCGCCTTTGCCGAGCGCGTCGTCGCGCGCGCCGCGGGGGTCCAGCTTCGTCCGCGCCCGCACCAGTTCGCCGCTTTCCACGTGCTTCGCCGTACCGAGGTTCCCGCATTGCTGGTCGAGGCGGGCTATGTCAGCAACGTCGACGACGAGAAGCGGCTGTCGAGCCCGGAAGGGCGCGCCCCGCTGATCCGCGCGCTGGCCAGCGCGATCGAGGCCGACGTCGCGACCCGGACCGCGCGCTAGAAGCCCTTCCGCCGCCGCCCCGCACCCGCTAGACAACCGAGCAGCATGATCGACCTCGTCGCGTTCAACACCCGCGTCCACGACCGCCTCGCCCCCTATTTCCAGCGGCGCTGGGTGCGCCGTTCGGCGTGGGGGCTGGGCGGGCTGTTCCTGCTCTTCGCCTGCCTGTGGATCTGGATCGCGAGCGGCCTGCCGTCGAGCGAGAAGCTGCTCGCCTACCAGCCGCCGCTGCCGACCAACGTGCGCGGTTACGACGGCGACCCGGTCGGCACCTTCGCGCGCGAGCGCCGGGTCGAGCTCAGCTACAACGAATATCCGCCGCTGGTCGTCCACGCCTTCATCTCGGCCGAGGACAAGAATTTCTTTTCGCACTCGGGCATCGACATCGGCGGGCTCGCCTCGGCGGTGTTCGACTATTCGCTCAAGAAGGCGACCGGCGGCGGGCGCGCGCGCGGCGGGTCGACGATCACCCAGCAGGTCGCCAAATATCTGCTGCAGGACAACAGCTACAACGTCGGGCGCAAGGCGCGCGAGGCGGTGCTCGCCTTCCGGCTCGAATCGACGCTGACCAAGCAGCAGATCCTCGAGCTCTACCTCAATTCGATTTTCCTCGGCCGCAACGCCTATGGCGTCCAGTCGGCGGCGCGCGCCTATTTCGACAAGGACGTGCAGGACCTGACCCTGCCCGAGGCGGCCTATCTGGCGGTGCTGCCCAAGGCACCGTCGAACTACGATCCGCTGCGCGCCACCGCCAAGGCGCTCGGGCGGCGCAACTACGTCCTCAACGAGATGCTCGCCAACGGCTACATCACCAAGCAGCAGCACGACGAGGCCGAGGCGACGCCGCTGGGCACGATCCGCTATGGCGCCGGGGTCCATTTCCGCGACCAGGGCGGCTATTATCTCGACTGGGTCCGTCGCCTGCTGATCGCCAACAAGGACTTCGGCGAAAATGCCGACGCCGGGCCGAACAGCGTCTATGCCGGCGGGCTGTGGGTTCGCACCTCGATGAACCCGGTGATGCAGGACGCCGCCGCCGACGCGCTGCGCGAAGGGCTGGCGACATTCGACGGGGGCAAGGGCTGGCGCGAGACCGGGCTGACGGTCGACCCGACCGGCGACTGGCGCGCGCAACTGTCGAACCTCGCGCTCGGCACCGGTTTTCCCGACTGGACCAAGGCGGCGGTGCTTTCGAAGGGCGGCGGGCAGGCGACGATCGGGCTTCCCGACGGCTCGACCGGGACGCTTGCCGCCTCGGCCGCGGTGCAGCCCAAGCGCGGGGTCGGCGGGGCGGCGTTCGATTATCTGAAGCCGGGCATGGTGATCGTCGTCAAGCGGATGGGCGGGGACAGCTACGCGCTTCGCTCGATCCCCGAAATCGGCGGCGCCTTCCTCGCCGAGGAGGTCCACACCGGGCGGGTGCTGGCGATGCAGGGCGGGTTCGACGTGATCGGCTCGTCCTACAATCGCGCGATGCAGGCCGAGCGGCAACCGGGTTCGGCGTTCAAGCCGGTGGTCTATACCACCGCGCTCGAAAACGGGATGACCCCCGCCTCGATCATCGTCGACGGGCCGTTCTGCGTCTGGCAAGGCGCCGCGCTCGGCAACAAATGCTTCAAGAATTTCGAGAAGGGCGGCGGCGGCCCGCACACCATGCGCTGGGGGGTCGAACAGTCGCGCAACCTGATGACCGTACGCGCCGCCTCGCAGATCGGGATGGGCAAGATCGTCGAGACCGCCAAGGACCTCGGGGTCGGCAAATACGATCCCTACCTGTCGGTGTCGCTCGGTGCGGGCGAGACCACCGTCCAGAACATCACCAACGCCTATGCCATCCTCGCCAACGGCGGGCGGCAGGTGAAGCCGAGCGTGATCGACTTCGTCCAGGACCGTAACGGCAAGGTCGTCTATCGCACCGACAATCGCTGCCAGGTGATGGAGGGGTGCAACGCCCCCGACTGGGACGGCAAGCCGATGCCGCGCCCGCCGCTTCGCCAGAAGCAGGTGGTCGACGCGATGGCCGCCTACCAGATGGTCCACATCATGGAAGGCGTGATCGAGCGCGGCACCGCGGTCGTGCTTCGCGACCTCGACCGGCCGCTGTTCGGCAAGACCGGCACTACCAACGGCCCGACCAACGTGTGGTTCGTCGGCGGCACCCCGGACGTCGTCACTGGCACCTACCTCGGCTACGACAATCCGCGGCCCATGGGCAGCTATGCGCAGGGCGGGCGGATCGCCGCGCCGGTGTTCAAGCAATGGGCGCAGGTCGCGCTCAAGGATGCGCCGAAGATCCCGTTCGTCGCCCCGGCGGGAATCCGCATGGTCCGCATCGACCGGGTCACCGGCAAGCGCGTGTTCGGCACCTTCCCGACCGACGAGGATCCCAAGTCGTCGGTGATCTGGGAAGCGTTCCAGCCCGAAACTGAGCCGCGCCGCAGCTTCCGCCGAAGCGCCAGCATCTCGACCGACACCGGCGAGGCCGACGAGACCGGCACCGGCAGCCTCGGGCTCGACGCCTTCGGCAAGCCGCGCGCCGCCCCGAAGAAGCCGGCGCCCAGGCCCAAGGCCAAGCCCGCCGACAGCGCCGACTTCTTGCAAAGGCAGGGCGGCATCTACTAACCCGCCGGTTCGAACAGGAACGGAAAGCTTATTCCATGCGCGCCGAAGCGCAGACATCGATCGACCAGGTCAACGCCGCGACGCAGCTGCTGCGCCGCTTCCTCGACTGGGACCGCGCCAACAAGCGGCTCGGCGAGCTTAACGCGCGGGTCGAGGACCCGACGCTGTGGGACGATCCCAAGGCGGCGCAGGAAGTGATGCGCGAGCGTCGCCGGCTAGAGGAGGCGATCGGCGCGACCACCAAGCTGGAAACCGAGCTCGCCGACACGGTCGAGCTGATCGAAATGGCCGAGGCCGAGGGCGACGCGGCGCTGGTCGACGACGGGGTGCGCGCGCTCGACGAGCTTGCCCGCCGCGCCGAAAAGGACAAAATCGCCGCGTTGCTGGCGGGCGAGGCCGACGCCAACAACAGCTATGTCGAGATCAACTCGGGCGCCGGCGGGACCGAGAGCAACGACTGGGCCTCGATGCTGCTGCGAATGTATACCCGCTGGGGCGAACGCCACGGGATGAAGGTCGAGATGGTCGACCATCATTCGGGCGAGCAGGCGGGGATAAAGTCGGCGACGATCCTGCTGAAGGGCGAGAATGCCTACGGCAACCTCAAGGTCGAGGGCGGGGTGCACCGCCTCGTGCGCATCTCGCCCTACGACAGCTCGGCGCGCCGCCACACCAGCTTCGCCAGCGTCTGGGTCTACCCCGAGGTCGACGACGACATCGAGATCGAGGTCAACGAAGGCGACCTCAGGATCGACACCTACCGCGCCAGCGGGGCGGGAGGCCAGCACGTCAACACGACCGACTCGGCGGTCCGCATCACCCACCTGCCGACTGGGATCGTCGTCGCCTGCCAGAACGAGCGGAGCCAGCACAAGAACCGCGCCTCGGCGATGAAGCAGCTCAAGGCACGCCTGTACGAAAACGAGCTGCAGAAGCGCGAGGCCGAGGCCAACGCCGCGAACGCCGCCAAGACCGACATCGGCTGGGGCCACCAGATCCGCAGCTACGTCCTCCAGCCCTACCAGCTGGTCAAGGACCTGCGCACCGGGGTCACCTCGACCGCGCCGGGCGACGTGCTCGACGGCGACCTCGACCGCTTCATGGCGGCGGCGCTGTCACAGCGGGTGACCGGCGAGAAAGTGGACGTTGAAGACGTCGACTAAGCACGCGCTGCTTTTCGCGGTCGCGCTGCTGGCGGGATGTCGCCGGCAACAGGACATTGCATTTCCGCCCGCCGGGCGCGACGTCGCACCGGTGGTCAGCGACCAGTTCTCGACCGAGGACGCGCGCGACCGGCTCGGTGAGGCCGAGGAGGTGATGCGGCTGGCCAGGGTCGCGCCGGGAATGATGGTCGCGGACATCGGGGCGGGGGAGGGCTATTACACCGTCCGCCTCGCCCCCGCGGTCGGCAAGACCGGGCGCATCCTGGCCGAGGACATCGACGCCGGGATAATCGACCGGCTCGCCCAGCGGGTCCAGCACGAGGGGCTCGACAATGTCGCGGTCCGGCTCGGCACGCCCGACGATCCCAAGCTTCCCGCGGGCACCTTCGATCGTATCTTCCTCGTGCACATGTACCACGAGGTGACCAGCCCCTACGCCTTCCTGTGGCACCTGCGCGACGGGCTCAAGCCGGGGGGCGAGATCGTCGTGGTCGACGCCGACCGGCCGACCAACCGCCACGGCATCCCGCCCGCGCGGCTGGCGTGCGAAATGGCGGCGCTCAACCTCCATGCCAGCGGGTATAATGTCCTCAACGGCGGCGACTCCTTCGTCACCCGATTCACCATCGCCGGGCCGAAGCCGGCGCCGGGAGCGATCAAACCGTGCGAGCGGCCCGATAGCTGACGGGTCGCCGCGAGCCGTCAAGCCGCTGGCTAGATACCGGTAACGCCCGCGAACAGCCGCCCGACGAGCGCGGTCACCGCCATCGCGATCGTCCCGAACACCACCACGCGGACCGTTCCCTTGAGCAGCGGCGCGCCGCCGGTCTTCGCGCCGAGCGCACCGAGGATCGCGAGGACGACGACGGTCACCGCCGGGATCGCCCAGACCACGGCAGGGCCGCGGACGAGCAGCGCGGTAATGAGCGGCGCCGCACCGCCGACAAGGAAGCTCGCCGCCGAGGCGATCGCCGCCTGGATCGGGTTGGCGCTCAACTCGTCGGTGATGCCGAGCTCGTCGCGGGCGTGCGCCGCCAGCGCGTCTTCGGCGCTGAGCTGCTCGGCGACCTTTTCGGCAAGCTCGGGCTTGACCCCGCGCTCCTCGTAAACCTTGGCGAGTTGCGCCTGCTCGCCCTCGGGGTCGTTGGCGAGCGACTGCTTCTCGCGCGCGAGCTCGGAACGCTCGATGTCGGCCTGGCTCGACACCGAGACATATTCGCCCGCGGCCATCGACATCGCCCCCGCCGCGATTCCGGCGACCCCGGTGAGAATCAAATGTTGGGCCGAGACCGAGGCGGCGGCGACGCCGATCATCAGGCTGCCGGTCGACAATAGCCCGTCGTTCGCCCCGAGCACCGCCGCCCGCAGCCACCCCGATCGATTGACGTAATGCTCGGTGCCGGCGTTGGGCTCGGCAGGGTCGGCTTGGGCAGTCATGGCGGGCTCCGGCTGGGTGCTGGCTAAATCCCGCCCGGCCGATAGCGTTCCATCGATGCGATAGCCGATGCTGGCGACAGGGCTTGTCCTCCGATCTCACGAACCGGGCGAGCCCTCCGACCGGGACGTCGCCTAGAGCAGCCCCATCCGGCGAAAGCTGCTGACGTCCGCCGCGCCGAACACGAGGTGATCGACCACCGCCAGGTCGATCGATTCGGCGGCGACCGCCAGTCGCCGGGTCGCGCGCTGGTCGTCGGCGCTCGGCCGTGCGTCGCCGCTGGGGTGGTTATGCGCCACGATCACGCCCGCGCTGTCGAACCGGGCGGCATCGCCGATGATCGTCCGCACGGGCAGGTCGACCGACCCCGCCTCGCCGACATGGCGCGACAGGTGAAGGCATCGGGCCTGCTGGTCGAGGTGGGCGACGAACAGCGACTCGGTCCCGGCCCGACGGTCGGGGAAGCAGCCCTGGAAAAAGGCCACCGCCGCGTCGTACCCGTCGAGCCGGGCCGGGGATTCGGCACGCTGAAACGCCATGCCGGGAGCCTATGGCGGCGACGGGCAAGGCCCAACGGCAATCCAATCCGCTGTGGACCGATCAATCCGGCTGGACGCGGCGCGCGGCGGGCCGCAAGGTGCCGCGATGCAATCCTATCTCGACTTGATGCAGCGGATCCTCGACGAGGGCGTCGTGCAGGACGACCGCACCGGTACCGGGACGCTTAGCCTGTTCGGGGCGCAGCTGCGGTTCGACCTCGCGCGGGGCTTCCCGCTGCTGACGACGAAAAAGCTCCATATCCGATCAATTATCGTCGAGCTGCTCTGGTTCTTGCGCGGCGACACCAATGTCCGCTGGCTGCAGGAGCGCAAGGTCAGCATCTGGGATGAGTGGGCGGACGAGGCGGGCGACCTCGGCCCGGTCTACGGCAAGCAGTGGCGCGACTGGGAAAGCGCGGACGGACGCCATATCGACCAGATCGCGGGGCTGCTCGACCAGATCCGCAACGATCCCGCGTCGCGGCGGCAGATCGTTACCGCGTGGAACCCGGGGGAAATCGGGCGGATGGCGCTCGCCCCGTGCCATTGCCTGTTCCAGACGCAGGTCGCCGCCGGAAACGACGGTATTCGCCGTTTGAACCTCCAGCTCTATCAGCGCAGCGCCGACTATTTCCTCGGCGTGCCGTTCAACATCGCCAGCTACGCGCTGCTGACCCACATGCTCGCGCGCGAATGCGGGCTCGAGCCGGGGACCTTCGTGTGGACCGGCGGCGACGTTCACCTCTATTCGAACCATCTCGAACAGGCGAAGACCCAGCTCTCGCGCGACCCGCGGCCCTTGCCGACGCTGGTGATCCGCGACCGCGGACAGGATCTGTTCGGCTACGAACCCGACGATTTCGCCTTCGAGTCCTATGTTCCGCATCCGCATATTTCGGCGCCCGTCGCGGTCTAGGAACATTTCGGCTTCGCAATGGCACCAAGCCGTGCCATCTGCGTTCATCCCTGGGTTTTAACGGAGGAAGTGTCCCATGGTTCGCAAGCTCACCACCATCGCCCTGATCGGCCTCGGTCTCACCGCCGCCGCCTGCAACACGGTTCGTGGCGCCGCCGCCGACGTCAACTCGGTCGCGAACACCACCGAAAACGCGATGAAGTAAGCCTCGGGCAAACTAGCGTCAGGGAGTAGTATTCATGGTTCGTCAGATCATAACGTTCGCGCTGATCGGCGCGGGTCTCACCATCGCCGCCTGCAACACCGTTCACGGTGTCGCCAAGGACATGAACTCGGCCGCCAACGCGACCCAGAACGCGATGCACTAAGGCCTGACGGTCTTTCGTCGCCCACTGGCGATAAAATAGCCCCGCCGGATCGCGATCCGGCGGGGCTTTTTTTCGAACTTAGGGCGCGATCAGGAGAGACGCGCCGCGATCTGCCCGAGCACGGCCGCGAGCGCGGCATGGCGGGCGGCGTCCGCGGGCGCGGTCGACGCTTCCGCCGCCAGCGCCTTGAGCCGCGCGGCGAGCGCGCCGTCCTTGCCGCCCGCGCCGAGCCGGGTGTCGGCCTCGGCCAGTGCCGCCGCGAGTCGCTGGTCGTAGCTCGCGTCGAGCGCCCCCCCTCGCCGCAGCTGGTCGGCATAGGCGCGCGCGACGACCGGCACCGCGGGCCAGCTCACCGGGTGCTGGTCCTGCGGATTGAAGGTGTCATTGTTGTAGGAAGCGAGCGCCGCCGCCGCGATCTCGTTGGCGCTGAGCGAGGCGCTCGGCTTCAACTCGAGCACGTCGAGCCCGCGGATGATCTCGGTCGCGTAGATCTTGCCCTTGTAATAATAGGCCGACCAGTCGCCGCCGAGCACGAGCCGCTTGGCATCCATCGGCCCGCGGTCGAACGAGGCGATCTCGGTCGGCCTGGTCGCGTCGGTGAAGTCGAATACCGAGATGCCGCCCTGGTACCACGCCTGGACCATGATGTCGCGGCCGGGGACCGGGACGATCGAGCCGTTGTGCGCGACGCAATTCTCGGTCTCGGTCTGGACCGACGGCAGCTTGTAGGTGCCGCGCCGCACCAGCTTGCCGTCGACCATGTCGTAGAGCGCGTCGGCGCCATAGTTGCGCGGGTCCGAAATCTGGCAGCGCGGGCGCATCCCGCCGCCCCATTCGTCGGTGAAGATGACCTTGGTTCCGTCATTGTTGAAGGTCGCCGAATGCCAGTAGGCGAAGCCCGGGTCGGTCACCGCGTCGATCCGCTTCGGGTGCCGCGGATCCGAAATGTCGAGCAGGATGCCGTTGCCCGAACAGGCACCAGCGGCGAGCTTGCGCGACGGGAAGACGGTGATGTCGTGGCACTGGTCGGTGACGCTGGTTTCCTGCGTGCCGTCTCCGTGGTTCCCGCCCTGCCAGAGCCCGGCGAGCTCGCCGGTTTTCAAATCGGCGAACACCGCCGGGCTGTCGACGATTCGCGCCGCGGCCGGATTGGCGACCGGTATCTCGACGATGTCGATCCTGAACCGGCTCGAATTGGCCGAGGGCAGCGCGACGCAGCCCGCCAGTTCGGCCGCCTTGCGGACCCCGGCGGTGCCCGAAACGTAAACGAGGATCTTGCCGTCGCCCTCGGGCCCCTTGACCACCGAATGGGTGTGCGATCCGCGGCAGGTCTGGACCTGTCCGACCTGGCGCGGGTTGGCGAGGTCGGAGATGTCGTAGATGCGGATTCCGCGGAACCGCTCCTTGCTGACGTCGCCCTTGACCCCCTGGGTGCCGCAGTCGACCCGCCCGTTGGGCATTTCGACCGAGGCGATCAGCAGATTGCCGACCACCGACACGTCGTCCTGCCCGCCCGGGCAGACCAGCGATCCGGCGTGAACCGGCACTCCGTCGGTGCCGAGCCGGTACATGTTGATGCCGTGGAAATTGCCGACGAACAGCGTGTCTCCGCGAAACGCCATGTCGCTTTGCATGAACAGGTTAAGCGGCCAGCGATCGCTTGCCGGGGCATCGGCGACCTTCTTCCCCTTCGCGGCGGGCTTCGGGCTTGCGCTGACGCGGGTCAGGTTGGCGCTCGCCTTGACGCCCTTGGTCGCCATCGGCGGGGGCAGGTCGGCGGGGTTCTGCGGGTCGAAGAAGCCCGCCGGGCGCGGCAGCGAGGTCACCAGCGCCATGTTCGACGCCGCGATCCCGGCATCGCGGAAACCCGCCTTCAGCCGGTCGCGCGGATCGGTCGACAGCGTCGCGGCAAGCTCGGCCATTCGCTTGATCTCGGCGGTCTGCTCGTTGCTGACGTCGCTGGTGAACTGAAACAGGACCGGATCGTAGGCGGCGCCCTGCTGGTGGAGCAAATCCTCGACCATCTGCACCGCGCCCTCGTGGTGCGCGCTCATCAGCTTGAGGAACATGCGGTCGAAGTCGACCCCCTTGGCGGCGGCGAGCGCGGCCATCTGCGCCGGGGTCGCCATGCCCTTCATGCTCATCGCGCCCATCATCATCATGTCGGGCATCCCCGGCATCGCCGCCATCGGCGCGTCGGCCGCCGCCGACTGGCCGCGCGCGGCGAGCCATTCGCGCATGAATTTCATCTCGTCCTTCTGCGAGGCGGCAATCCGCGCCGCGACCGCAAGCACCTCCTTGTTGCTCGTGCGGGTCTTGGCGAGATCGGTCATCTCGAGAGCCTGCGCGTGGTGGTGGATCATCGCCGCCATGAAATCGAGGTCGGCCTGGACGAAGGTGCGGTTGGCGTAGCGCGCCGCCTCGTCGGCGGTGAGCACGCGCCCCGCCTGCCCGGGGGCGCCGGGCTGGACGATCGGCACGCTCTGCGCCGCGCCGAGTGCCGCCCAGGCGATCGATGAAGCCGCGGCGCCCGCCGCAAGCCGCCTTGTCCAACGCGCCATGATTTCCCCCTGTCCTGATGTTGCCCGAGATTAAGAATAGCCCATTTTCCGCCAAAGAAAAGGCCGCCGCTCCTTTCGGAACGGCGGCCCGTTAAAGGCTGTGCGTCGCTATTTCAGGGCAAGTACCAGCTTACCGATGACACATCGTGCCCCGTCGCCGGTTTGCCATTCGAGTCGACGGGCGGTGCGTAGCGAGCGCGCTTGCGGATGATGTCGCAGGTACGCCGGTCCAGCGAGGCGCTGCCGCTGCTCTGTGTAATGGTGCACTGAGCGACGCGCCCGTCCGGCGCAATGTCGATCGCGAACCTGACGGTTCCCGTTTCATGCTTGTCGAGCGCGTCCTGAGGATAGTCGTCGTCCCTCATCAAGGATGCGTAATTTTGGCTCGGCTTAACGGGCACAGCGGCCGGCGACGTTGCAGTTGCGGCCTGAAGAAGCATCACAAAAATCATCGCGCATGGCCTCTTTGAAAAGTTCGCCAATTCCAGCTTCCACGCTTTTTTCCGACCGGCAAGAGCGCCGAAGGAAAAGGCCGCCGCTCCTTTCGGAACGGCGGCCTCCCATCCTCTCCTGAGGACCCGTGGCGGGCTCTTCGCCCTTAGTCGTTGAGATATTCGCCGGCGTCCGCGTCGGTGCCGTGACCCGAGGCGGTGACTTCGCCGAGCGGATCGGGACCGGTGGCCGAGGCGTCGCGCGGGCTCTGGGCGAGCTCGGCGGCGTGTTCTTCCGCGGCGGTGTGCGGCGCGATCAGCGCTTCCTGCAGCTTGCGCTGCTGGGCGCGCAGGGCGGCATCGCGGCTCGTCGCGGTGACCCGCATTCGGTCCATGCCCGCGCCGGTCCCGGCGGGGATCAGGCGACCGACGATGACGTTCTCCTTGAGCCCGTTCAGCGTATCGACCTTACCCTGCACCGACGCCTCGGTGAGCACGCGGGTCGTTTCCTGGAACGAGGCGGCCGAGATGAAGCTGCGGGTCTGCAGGCTCGCCTTGGTGATGCCGAGCAGCACCGGCTTGCCTTCCGCCTTCTTCTTGCCCTTGCCGAGCTTGGCGTTCTGCTCGTCCATCTCCTCGCGATCGACCTGCTCGCCGGCGAGCAACGTTGTGTCGCCGCCGTCGGTGATCTCGACCTTCTGCAGCATCTGGCGAACGATCACCTCGATGTGCTTGTCGTTGATCTTCACGCCCTGCAGTCGATAGACTTCCTGAATCTCGCTTACGAGATATTCGGCCAGCGCCTCGACGCCCAGCACTTCCAGGATGTCGTGCGGATCGGGCGACCCGCCGACGAGGTTGTCGCCGCGCTTGACGTAGTCGCCTTCCTGGACGTCGATCACCTTCGACTTGGGGACCAGATATTCGACCGGATCGCTGCCGTCCTCGGGGACGATCGCGATCTTGCGCTTGGCCTTATAGTCCTTCTGGAAGGTGACCTTGCCCGAGACCTTGGCGATGATCGCGTTCTCCTTGGGCTTGCGCGCCTCGAACAGCTCGGCCACCCGAGGCAGACCGCCGGTGATGTCGCGGGTCTTGGCGGCTTCGCGCGGCATCCGGGCGAGCACTTCGCCGGCCTCGACCGACTGGCCGTTCTCGACCGCGATGACCGCGCCAGGGGCGAGGCGATAGACACCCGCTTCCTTGGCGTCGGCTCCGGCCAGCGTCAGGCGGGGACGGAGGTCCTCCTTCTTCGACTTGGCGAGGTCGTCGATCACCGCGCGCTGCGAGATGCCGGTCGACTCGTCGGTCTGTTCGACCAGCGTGCGGTTCTCGATCAGGTCCTGGTAGGCGACGGTACCCGCCTTTTCGGTGATCACCGGGCTGAACGAGGGATCCCACTCGGCGATGCGGTCGCCCCGGCTGACGATGTGGCCGTTGTCGACCAGCAGGTGCGCGCCATATGGGATGCGGTGGGTCGACAGCTCGCGCCCGTCCATGTCGAGGATCGCCAGCTCGCCCGAACGCGACAGCGACACGTGGCGGCCGCGCGGGTCGGTGATCGTCGGCATGTCGCGAAGCTCGATCGTCCCGTCGACCGGCGCTTCGAGGTTCGAGGTCTCGTTGAGCTGCGCCGCGCCGCCGATGTGGAAGGTCCGCATCGTCAGCTGGGTGCCCGGCTCGCCGATCGACTGCGCCGCGATCACGCCGACCGCTTCGCCGATGTTGACCGGGGTGCCGCGGGCGAGGTCGCGCCCGTAGCACTTGCCGCACACGCCCTGGCGGCTGGCGCAGATCAGCGGCGAGCGGATCTTGATCCCCTGCACGCCGATCTCTTCCAGCTTGGCGACCATCGGCTCGTCGAGCAGCACGCCTTCCTTGATGATCGTCTCGCCGGTCTTGGCATCGACGATGTCCTCGGCGGTGGTGCGGCCGAGCACGCGGTCGGCGAGCGAGGCGATCACCGCGCCGCCCTGGACGATCGCGCGCATCTCGAGCGCTCGGTCGGTCCCGCAATCCTCCTCGACGATCACCGCGTCCTGCGACACGTCGACGAGGCGGCGGGTCAGGTAGCCCGAGTTCGCCGTCTTGAGCGCGGTGTCGGCCAGACCCTTGCGGGCGCCGTGGGTCGAGTTGAAGTATTCAAGGACGGTCAGGCCCTCCTTGAAGTTCGAGATGATCGGGGTCTCGATGATCTCGCCCGACGGCTTGGCCATCAGCCCGCGCATGCCGGCGAGCTGCTTGATCTGCGCCTGCGAGCCACGCGCGCCCGAATGGGCCATCATGTAGATCGAGTTGGTCGGCAGCTCGCGCCCGTTCTCGCCCTTCTTGACCGACGAGATTTCCTTCATCATCGCGTTGGCGACCTGGTCGCCGCAACGGCTCCAGGCGTCGATCACCTTGTTGTACTTTTCCTGCTGGGTGATCAGGCCGTCCTGGTACTGCTGCTCATAGTCCTTCACCAGCGCGCGGGTCTCGTCGACCAGCTTTTCCTTTTCGGCCGGGATGACCATGTCGTCCTTGCCGAAGCTGATGCCCGCCTTGAACGCGTGGCGGAAACCGAGCCCCATGATGGCGTCGGCGAACAGCACCGTCTCCTTCTGGCCGGTGTGGCGATAGACCTCGTCGATGACGTCGCCGATGTCCTTCTTGGTCAGCAGCCGGTTGACCGTCTTGAACGGCACCTTGTGCGACCTGGGCAGCGTTTCGCCGAGCAGCATCCGGCCCGGGGTCGTCTCGACCCGCATCATGTACTGGTTGCCGCCCTCGTCGGTCTGCGGGACCCGGCTGATGATCTTGGTGTGGAGCGTCACCGCCCCGGCGGCGAGCGCCTGGTGCACCTCGGTCATGTCGGCGAGGATCGAGTTCTCGCCCGGCTCGCCTTCCTTTTCCATCGACAGGTAATAGAGACCCAGCACCATGTCCTGCGAGGGCACGATGATCGGCTTGCCGTTGGCGGGCGAGAGGATGTTGTTGGTGCTCATCATGAGCACGCGCGCCTCGAGCTGCGCTTCCAGCGAGAGCGGCACGTGGACCGCCATCTGGTCGCCGTCGAAGTCGGCGTTGAACGCCGAGCAGACCAGCGGGTGGAGCTGGATCGCCTTGCCCTCGATCAGCACCGGCTCGAACGCCTGGATGCCGAGGCGGTGAAGCGTCGGCGCGCGGTTGAGGAGGACCGGGTGCTCACGGATGACTTCATCCAGGATGTCCCAGACTTCCTTGCGCTCCTTTTCGACCCACTTCTTGGCCTGCTTGAGGGTCATCGACAGACCCTTGGCGTCGAGCCGCGAGTAGATGAACGGCTTGAACAGCTCGAGCGCCATCTTCTTCGGCAGTCCGCACTGGTGGAGCTTGAGCTCCGGCCCGGTGACGATGACCGAACGGCCCGAATAGTCGACGCGCTTGCCGAGCAGGTTCTGCCGGAAGCGGCCCTGCTTGCCCTTGAGCATGTCGCTCAATGACTTGAGCGGGCGCTTGTTGGCGCCGGTGATGGTGCGGCCGCGGCGGCCGTTGTCGAACAGCGCGTCGACCGCTTCCTGAAGCATGCGCTTTTCGTTGCGGACGATGATATCCGGCGCGCGCAGCTCCATCAGGCGCTTGAGGCGGTTGTTGCGGTTGATCACGCGGCGATAGAGATCGTTGAGGTCCGACGTCGCGAAGCGGCCGCCGTCGAGCGGCACCAGCGGGCGAAGCTCGGGCGGAATCACGGGCACGACGTCAAGGATCATCCACTCGGGCCGGTTGCCCGATTCGAGGAAGCTCTCGACGACCTTCAGCCGCTTGATGATCTTCTTGGGCTTGAGCTCGGACTTGGTCGTCTCGAGCTCTTCGAGCAGCGCCTTTTTCTCGCCTTCGAGGTCGAGCTCGGTCAGCATCTGCTTGACCGCCTCGGCGCCGATCCCGGCCGAGAAGGCGTCCTCGCCATACTCGTCCTGCGCGGCGAGGAGCTCGTCCTCGGTCAGCAGCTGGAACTTCTCGAGCGCGGTGAGGCCCGGCTCGGTGACGATGTAGCTTTCGAAGTAGAGCACGCGCTCGAGCTGCTTCAGCTGCATGTCGAGCAGCAGGCCGATGCGGCTGGGCAGCGACTTCAGGAACCAGATGTGCGCCACCGGGGCGGCGAGCTCGATGTGGCCCATCCGCTCGCGGCGGACCTTCGAGACGGTGACCTCGACCCCGCACTTTTCGCAGACGATGCCCTTGTACTTCATCCGCTTGTACTTGCCGCACAGGCATTCATAGTCCTTGATCGGACCGAAGATGCGCGCGCAGAACAGGCCGTCACGCTCGGGCTTGAACGTGCGATAGTTGATCGTTTCCGGCTTTTTGATCTCGCCGAAGCTCCACGAGCGGATCTTGTCGGGCGAAGCGATGCCGATCTTGATCTGGTCGAAGGTCTCCGGCTTGGCCACCGGGTTCGCGAAGTTGGTCAGTTCGTTCATCTTGTCGTCTCCAACCCCCTCCCGTCTTCACGGGAGGGAAGGGAATGTTCGGTGGCTTATTCGGCGGCGATCGCGGTCGGCTCGTCGCCCTTGTCCTCGACGCTGTCGAGGTCGACGTTGAGGCCGAGCGAGCGCATTTCCTTGACCAGCACGTTGAAGCTCTCGGGGATGCCGGCCTCGAAGGTGTCGTCGCCCTTGACGATCGCCTCGTAGACCTTGGTCCGGCCGATCACGTCGTCCGACTTCACGGTCAGCATTTCCTGCAGCGTGTAGGCGGCGCCATAGGCCTGGAGCGCCCACACCTCCATCTCGCCGAAGCGCTGGCCGCCGAACTGCGCCTTGCCGCCCAGCGGCTGCTGGGTGACCAGCGAGTAGGGTCCGATCGAGCGGGCGTGGATCTTGTCGTCGACCAGGTGGTGCAGCTTGAGCATGTAGATGATGCCCAGCGTCACCTTGCGGTCGAACGGCTCGCCGGTGCGCCCGTCATAGAGCGTCGACTGGCCCGAGGTGTCGATCCCGGCCTTCGCCAGCATGTCGGACACGTCGCTTTCGCGCGCGCCGTCGAACACCGGGGTGCCCATCGGGATGCCGCCGACCAGGTTCTGCGCCAGGTCCATGACCTCGGCGTCGTCACGCGCGTCGATCTCGCCGACATAGGCCTCGCCGTAGATGTCCTTCAGCTTGGCCTTGACCGCATTGACGTCCTTGCCCGCGAACTCGCCGCCCTTGGCGTGCATGCCCTCGAGCATCTCGCCGATCTGCTGGCCGAGGCCGCGCGCGGCCCAGCCGAGATGGGTTTCGAAGATCTGCCCGACGTTCATCCGGCTCGGCACGCCCAGCGGGTTGAGCACGATGTCGGCATGGGTCCCGTCCTCGAGGAACGGCATGTCCTCGACCGGAAGGATCCGGCTGATGACGCCCTTGTTGCCGTGACGGCCGGCCATCTTGTCGCCCGGCTGCAGCTTGCGCTTCACCGCGACGAACACCTTGACCATCTTGAGCACGCCCGGCGCGAGCTCGTCGCCCGCCTCGAGCTTGCCGATGCGGTCCTCGAGCCGGCGGTTGATCACCGCCGCGGCCTCGTCATACTGCGCCTTCAGGGCTTCGAGGTCGGCCTGCGCCGCGTCGTCCTTGACCGCGATCTTCCACCACTCGTGCTTCGGCGTCTCTTCGAGCGCCGCCTCGTCGATCGCCGCGCCCTTCTTGACGCCCTTCGGCACCGCGGTCGCGGTCTGGCCGATCAGCATCTCCTTCAGACGGGCGAAGGTCGCGCGGTTGAGGATGCCGCGTTCGTCGTCGGCGTCCTTCTTCAGGCGCTCCTTCTCCTCGGTCTGGATGGCGCGGGTACGGTCGTCGATGTCGATGCCGTGACGGTTGAACACGCGCACGTCGACGATCGTCCCGGCGACGCCCGGCGGCAGCCGCAGCGAGGTGTCGCGAACGTCGCTCGCCTTTTCGCCGAAGATCGCGCGGAGCAGCTTTTCTTCCGGGGTCATCGGGCTTTCGCCCTTCGGCGTGATCTTGCCGACGAGGATGTCGCCCGGCTCGACCTCTGCGCCGATGTAGACGATGCCCGCCTCGTCGAGGTTGCGCAGCGCTTCCTCGCCGACGTTCGGAATGTCGCGCGTGATGTCTTCCGGCCCGAGCTTGGTGTCGCGGGCCATCACCTCGAACTCCTCGATGTGGATCGAGGTGAACACGTCGTCCTTCACGATGCGCTCGGAAATGAGGATCGAGTCCTCATAGTTGTAGCCGTTCCACGGCATGAACGCGACGAGCACGTTGCGGCCGAGCGCGAGCTCACCGAACTGCGTCGAGGGACCGTCGGCGATGATCTCGCCCGCGCCGACCGTGTCGCCGACCTTCACCAGCGGACGCTGGTTGATGCAGGTCGACTGGTTCGAGCGCTGGAACTTCATCAGCGTGTAGATGTCGACGCCCGACTCGCCGGCCTTCAGTTCGCCGGTCGCGCGGACGACGATGCGGGTCGCGTCGACCTGGTCGACCACGCCCGGCCGGCGCGCGGCGATCGCCGCGCCCGAATCGCGGGCGACCGTCTCTTCCATCCCGGTCCCGACCAGCGGCGCGTCGGCCTTGATCAGCGGCACCGCCTGGCGCTGCATGTTCGAGCCCATCAGCGCGCGGTTGGCGTCGTCGTTCTCGAGGAACGGGATCAGCGAGGCGGCGACCGACACAAGCTGCTTGGGGCTGACGTCCATCAGCGTGATGGTGTCACGCGGCGCCATCAGGAAGTCGCCGTTGCGGCGGCTCGAGACGATTTCCTCGGCGAACCCGCCCTTGGCGTCCAGCTCGGCGTTGGCCTGCGCGATGGTGTGCTTCTGCTCCTCCATTGCCGACAGGTAAACGACCTGGTCGCTGACCTTGCCGTCGATCACCTTGCGGTACGGAGTCTCGATGAAGCCATACTTGTTGACCCGGCTGAAGCTCGCGAGGCTGTTGATCAGGCCGATGTTCGGGCCTTCGGGAGTCTCGATCGGGCAGATCCGGCCATAATGGGTCGGGTGGACGTCGCGGACTTCGAAGCCGGCACGCTCACGGGTAAGGCCGCCCGGCCCGAGCGCCGAGACGCGGCGCTTGTGGGTGACTTCGGACAGCGGGTTGGTCTGGTCCATGAACTGCGACAGCTGCGAAGAACCGAAGAACTCGCGCACCGCGGCGACCGCGGGCTTGGCGTTGATCAGGTCGTTGGGCATCACCGTCGACACGTCGACGCTGCTCATCCGCTCCTTGACCGCGCGCTCCATGCGCAGCAGCCCGACGCGATACTGGTTCTCCAGCAACTCGCCGACCGAGCGGACGCGGCGGTTGGCGAGGTTGTCGATATCGTCGATCTCGCCCTTGCCGTCCTTCAGGTTCACCAGCTCCTGCACCACCGCGATGATGTCCTCGCGGCGCAGCGTGGTGACCGTGTCCTCGGCGTCGAGGCCGAGGCGCATGTTGAGCTTGACCCGGCCGACCGCCGACAGGTCGTAGCGCTCGGGGTCGAAGAACAGGCCGTAGAACAGCGCGTCGGCGGTCTCGCGGGTCGGCGGCTCGCCCGGGCGCATGACGCGGTAGATGTCCGACAGCGCGCTGTCGCCGTCCTCGCTCTTGTCGGCCTTCAGCGTGTTGCGGATCCACGGGCCGGTGTTGATGTAATCGATGTCGAGCAGCTCGAGCCGGTCGACGCCGGCCTTGTCGAGCTTCTCGAGGTTCTCGGCGCTGACCTCGTCGCCCGCCTCGATGTAGATCTCGCCGGTCTTCTCGTTGATGAGGTCGTAGGCCGAGAAGCGGCCGAAGATTTCCTCGGTCGGGATGATGACGTTCTTGACGCCGTCCTTGCCCGCCGCGTTGGCGCGGCGCGGGGTGATCTTTTCGTGCGCCTTGAAGATGACCTCGCCGCTGTCGGCGTCGACCACGTCGTGGTTCGGCTTCTGCCCGCGCCAGCCCTCGGCGGTGTAAGGCACCTGCCAGCCGTTCTTGCCGCGGACGTAGCTCAGTTTCTTGTAGAAGGTGTTGAGGATCTCCTCGCTCGACAGGCCGAGCGCGTGGAGCAGCGCGGTCACCGGCAGCTTGCGCTTGCGGTCGATGCGGACGTTGACGATGTCCTTGGCGTCGAACTCAAAGTCGAGCCACGAGCCGCGGTACGGGATCACCCGCGCGGCGAAGAGATACTTGCCGCTGGCGTGAGTCTTGCCGCGGTCATGATCGAACAGCACGCCCGGCGAGCGGTGCATCTGGCTGACGATCACGCGCTCGGTGCCGTTGATGATGAAGGTGCCGTTGCCCGTCATCAGCGGCATGTCGCCCATGTAGACGTCCTGCTCCTTGATATCGATCACCGACTTGGCCTCGGTGTCGGGATCGATTTCGAAGGTGGTCAGGCGCAGTGTCACGCGCATCGGCGCGGCGTAGGTCAGCCCGCGCTGGCGGCACTCGTCGGTGTCGAACTTCGGATCCTCGAGGACGTAATGGTCGAAGTCGAGATGCGCGGTGCCGGCGAAATCCTGGATCGGGAACACGCCGCGGAGCGTCTTTTCGAGCCCCGAGACATAGCCGATCGACGGGTCCGAGCGAAGGAACTGCTCGTAGGACTCGCGCTGGACCTCGATCAGGTTCGGCATCTCGCTGATCTCGTGGATGTTGCCGAAGATCTTGCGGATGCGGCGCTGCTTGGTCATGCGGGCCATCGTCGGCACGTCTTTGCTCTGGGTCGCCATGGGTCGTCCTGCGCTTCGGGCACGCGTTGGGGCACGCGGGCCACTGGGTTCAAAGGCAGCGCTTGGTCCTGCGATCCCCCGCCATACGTTCGGGCCGTTGCGCGGGTCGGCCCGTGTCCCGGCGGGGACAGGAACAGCCCCGGGCACGCCAAGCGGCGCGGCGGAGCCGATATGTCTGGATGGGTCGGATATAGCGCTTATCCGATTGCGCGCAAGGGGGTTACAATGCTGTGCCGCCTTGATCGTTCCCCGCCCGCGCCCATCTGCCGGGCATGACCGAGATCCGCATCCACGATTTCCACGCCCACATCTATTACGACCCGGCCGAGGTCGAGCGGGCCAAGGCGCTCGCCGCCGAGGTGCAGCGGCGGTTCGGGGTCGCGGTCGGGCATTTTCACTTGCGCCCGGTCGGCCCGCACCCGCGCGGGTCGGTGCAGATGACCGTTCCCGCCGCCCGCTTCGGCGAGGTCGCGACGTTCCTGAGCGTGGCGCGCGGCGGGCTCACCGTCTTCGCCCACGCCTCGACCGGCGACGATTACGCCGATCACACCCGCAACGTCGTCTGGTTCGGGCCGAGCGAGCCGCTCGACCTGTCGATCTTCTAGCCAATCGGAACGCAGCGCCCGCTGCCGCGGGTGCGCACGACCGACCCGTCGTCCTGCGGCGCGGCGAGGCTGACGCTCACCGTCCGCGCGCGACGGTCGAACCGCATCGTCCCCTTGGGCGAGGCGAGCAGCACCTGCGCCGCGGTCCAGCTGCGCACCTCGAACCCCTTCAGCGACAGCGACAGGAAGGGAAGGAAGCCGACCTTTACCGACACGTCGCTCGCGGCGCGGTCGAAATGGACGTCGGGCGACAAATGCGTCGTCTTGCTGCCGCCGGGCCGGGTCTCGACATAGTCGACCTCGCAATGCCAGTCGGCGGCGGGGGAGGGGGCCGCGGCGGCGGCCGCGAAAAGCAACAGGACCATGGCCGAAGCGTAGGCGGCGGCGCGCCTGGGGACAAGCTGGGATTACAGGCCGGGTTGACAGGCCGCGCCCGCGCCGGGAAGATGGCGTCCATGTCCACCGCCGCCACTCGTTCGATTCCGACCGGCCGCTGGTGGTGGCGCGCGTCCCCTTCGGCGGCGCGTTGGCGCGGCTGGTGAGCTGATCGCCTCAGACCACCGACCGACCTGACCGACCCGCCCGCGAGGCGGGTTTTTTATTGCCGAGGGATTTCGCAACGCCATGTTCGAGCCGCAAACCGAGCCGCACCGGACGCTTCCGCCCGACGCCGGCCCCGTGCCCAACCCCATGCCGCGGCTGCTCGACGGCAAGGACCTCAGCGCCGACGAGGCCGGGCATCTGTTCGAACGCCTCGTGCTCGGCCGGCTCGAACCGGCGGAGATCGCCGGGGTGCTCGTAGCGCTCAGGGTCAAGGGCGAGACGACCGACGAGATCACCGGCGCGGCGCGCGCGCTCGCCGCCGCCGCCGAGCCGTTCGAGAGCCCCGACTATCTGTTCGCCGACTGTTGCGGCACCGGGGGCGACGACAGCGGGCTGATCAACGTGTCGACCGCCGCCGCCTTCGTCGCCGCCGCCTGCGGGCTTCCGGTCGCCAAGCATGGCAACCGCTCGGTCAGCTCGAAATGCGGCTCGGCCGACGTGCTCGAAGCGCTCGGCGCCAACCTCGAAGTGTCGCCCGCCCGCGCCCGCGACCTGCTCGACCGGACCGGCTTCTGTTTCCTCTATGCCCCCGCCTATCACCCGGGAATGAAGCACGCCGCGACCGTCCGGCGGCAGCTCGGGGTGCGAACGGTAATGAACCTGCTCGGGCCGTGCGTGAACCCGGCGCGCCCGCCGGTCCAGCTGCTGGGCGTCGCCGACCCGTCACGGCTCGGGCCGATCGCCGAGACGCTTCGGGCGCTGGGCGTGGCCCGCGCGCTGGTGGTCCATGGGGCGGGACTGGACGAAGTCGCGATTCACGGCGACACTCGGGCGATGCGGCTTGGCGACGGCAAGATCGAGGAACTGCTGATCACCCCGGAAATGGCGGGGCTGACCCGCGCCGACCCGGCGGCGGCGATCGGCGGCGACGCGCTCGAAAATGCCGCGCGGCTAAAGGCGCTGTTCGCGGGCGAGGCGCACCCGGTCGAACGCGACATGGTGCTGATCAATGCCGGCGCGCTGCTGATGACCGCGGGCCGCGCCGACACGCTTTCCGCCGGGGTCGAGCTTGCCCGCGACGCGCTCGCGTCGGGGCGGGCCGCCCGGGTGCTCACCGACTATATCGAGGCGTCTCATGGCTGATGTTCTTGCCCGGATCGTCGCGCGCAAGCGCCGCGAGGTCGCCGACCGGCTCGGCAACCGGATCACCCCCGCCGACCCGACCCCGCGCTCGCTTCGCGCCGCGCTCGCCCGCCCGGGCGCGCGGTTCATCATGGAGGTCAAGAAGAAGTCGCCCTCGGGCCACGCCAGCCCGCGCTCGGTTGACGAGGCGGTCGCCGCCTACGCCCCGGTCGCCGACGCGATCAGCGTGCTGATCGACGGCGAGGATTTCGGCGGTTCGCTCGACGACCTGCGCACCGCGCGTCACCGTTTCGGCGGCCCGATCCTCGCCAAGGACTTCATCGTCGACCCGGTCCAGGTCAGCGAGGCGCGCGCCGCCGGCGCCGACGCGGTGCTGGTGATGATGTCGGTGCTCGGCGACGCCGAGGCCGCCGCGGTTCTCACCGAGGCCGCGCGGCTTGGCATGGACGCGATCGTCGAGGTCCACGACGAGCCCGAACTCGCCCGCGCGCTCGCGCTCGGCGCGACCATCGTCGGGATCAACAACCGCGATCTGAAGACGCTGCGGACCGACCTCGCGGTGACCGAACGGCTCGCCCCGACGATCCCGCCCGGGGTGCTGGTGATCAGCGAGTCGGGGGTCGCCACCCGCGCCGACGTCGACCGGCTCGCCCCGCTGGTCGACGCCTTCCTGGTCGGCTCGTCGCTGATGGCCGCCCCCGACATCGGCGAGGCGGCGCGCACGCTGGTCCACGGGCGGGTCAAGCTGTGCGGGCTGACGCGGGTCGAGGACGTCGCGCTCGCCGCCACCGCGGGCGCGACCCACGCCGGCTTCATCCTCGTTCCCGGCACCCCGCGCGCGCTGCCGGTGGCCGAGGCGCGGATGCTCGCCACCACCGCGCGCGACATGGGGCTGAAGGCGGTCGGGGTGTTCCGCGACGCCGATCCCGCCGCAGTCGCGCGCGCTGCCGAGGCGCTCCGGCTCGACGCGGTCCAGCTCCACGGCAGCGAGAGCGAGACCGACATCGCAGCGCTTCGCGCCCGCCTTCCCAAGAAGACCGAGATCTGGGCGCTGTGCGGGGTCGACGTGCGCGCCGGGCCGGGCCGCAAGGGTGCCGACCGCAGCCTGTTCGACACGCGCACCGGCGGCCGCTCGGGCGGGACCGGCCAGCGCTTCGACTGGTCGCTGGTCGAAGGGCGCGACGACCTGTCGAGGGGGTTCATCGCCGGGGGGATCGGCGCCGCCAACGCCGCCGAGGCGTCGCGGCTCGGGGCCTATGGGCTCGACGTCGCCAGCGGGGTCGAGGCGGCCCCCGGGATCAAGGACCGGGCGCGGGTCGAGGCGCTGTTCGCCGCGCTCCGCCCGGCCAAGAGGAGCAACGACGATGCGGCGTGATGGCCGGTTCGGCCGCTTCGGCGGCTGCTATGTCCCCGAAATTCTCGTCCCCGCGCTCGAGCAGCTCGAAGCGGCGTTCCTCGATGCCGAGGAGGATGCCGGCTTCCAGGCCGAGCTCGCCGATCTGCTCGCCACCTATGCCGGGCGGCCGACCCCGCTCACCCGCTGCCGCAACCTCGGCGCGGGCAAGGCGACGATTTATCTGAAGCGCGAGGACCTGCTCCACGGCGGCGCGCACAAGACCAACCAGGTCCTCGGCCAGGCGCTGCTCGCCAAGCGGATGGGCAAGCGCCGGCTGATCGCCGAGACGGGGGCCGGGCAGCATGGCGTCGCCACCGCGATCGTCGGCGCGCTGTTCGGCTTCGACACCGAGATTTACATGGGCGCCGACGACATCGAGCGGCAGGAGCTCAACGTCTTCCGCATGAAGCTGATGGGCGCGAAGGTGATCCCGGTGACCAGCGGCAGCCGGACGCTCAAGGACTCGGTCAACGAGGCGCTGCGCGACTGGACCGCTAGCTTCGCCGACACCCACTACATCCTCGGCACCGTCGCCGGGCCGCACCCCTTTCCCCTGATGGTGCGCCAGTACCAGCGGGTCATCGGGCGCGAGGCGCGCGCGCAGGTGCTCGAGGCCGAGGGACGGCTTCCCGACCTCGTCACCGCCTGCGTCGGCGGCGGGTCGAACGCGATCGGGCTGTTCAGCGACTTCCTCGGCGACGAGGTCGAGATCGTCGGGGTCGAACCGGCGGGCAAGGGACTGTCGGGGCGCGAACATGGCGCGACCCTGCTGCGCGGGCGTCAGGGCGTGTTCCACGGCGCCGAGACGATGATCCTGCAGGACGCCGACGGGCAGGTCGACGACACCTGGTCGATCTCGGCCGGGCTCGACTATCCCGCGGTCGGTCCCGAGCATGCCCACCTCCAGGACATCGGCCGCGTGTCCTACGTCGGGGCCGAGGACGGCGAGGCGCTTGACGCCTTCGTCGCGCTGGCCGAGGGCGAGGGCATCGTCGGGGCGTTCGAAAGCTGTCACGCGATCGCCCACGCGCTCAAGGTCGCCGAACAGCGCGACGATCACCCGGTAATCCTCGTCAGCCTGTCGGGACGCGGCGACAAGGACGTCACCCAGGCCCAGCGCCTGCTCGCCGAACGCCGGCTGAAGGCGGTCGCATGAGCCGCTATGCACAGATGTTCTCGCGCTGCGGCGGGGCTGGCGAGGGTGCATTGGGCGCCTTCCTCACGCTCGGCGATCCCGACGCGGCGCGCTCGGCCGACTATCTCGACGCGCTGGTCGAGGGCGGGGCCGACATGGTCGAGCTCGGCATCCCGTTCAGCGACCCGGTCGCCGACGGCCCGGTAATCCAGGCGGCGGCGCAGCGCGCGCTGGCCGCCGGGGTGCGCACTGCCGACTGCCTCGCGATGATCGCCGACTTCCGCGCCCGCCACCCGGCGGTACCGGTCGGGATCCTGACCTATGCCAATATCGTCGCCGCGCGCGGCATCGCCGCCTTCTGGGCCGATCTCGCCGCCGCCGGGGCCGACAGCCTGCTGGTCGCCGACGTGCCGAGCCTTGAGGCAGCGCCCTACGCCGAGGCGGCGCGCGCGGCGGGTCTCGACCTGGTGATGATCGCCGCCCCGAACACCGCCGCGCCGGTGATCGACCGGATCGCGGCGCTGTCGTCGGGCTATACCTATTGCGTCGCGCGCGCGGGCGTGACCGGGGCCGACCAGCGACTCCAGCTCGATCATGCCGCGCTGTTCGAAAAGCTCGCCGCCGCCGGCGCGCCGCCCCCTGTGCTCGGCTTCGGCATTGCCACCCCGGCACACGTCGCCGAGGCGGTCGCGGCGGGCGCAGCGGGGGTAATCAGCGGCTCGGCAATCGTCCGCCTGATCGAAGAAGGCCGCTCACCCGGCGAGGTGGCGGCCTTCGTCAGCTCCCTGAAATCGTCGACCGGGGCAGCGCGAAAGGGAGCACACGCCGCCCCGGCCTAACTCACGCGCCGATCAGCACGGTCGTCCCGACATCGGTGATCCCGTAAAGCTTCTTGGCGAAAGCGGCGGGAAGGCGGATGCAGCCGTGGCTCGCCGGATAACCCGGGTTGAAGCCGGCGTGCAGCGCGATCCCGTAATTGTCGATGCGCTGCATCCACGGCATCGGCGCGTCGTCATACTTCTTCGACCGATGCATTTCCTCCTTGGCAAGGACGTTGAATTCGCCCGCGGGCGAGTCCTTGCCCGGCTTGCCGCTCGAAATCGTGCTGACCGCGATCAGCTGGTCGCCGCGATAGACGTAGGCAAGCTGGTCACCAAGCGAGATGACCACGCGCGGCGCTTCGGGCGAGCCGTTATCGTGCCACACATAGGCGCCGGGCTTGAGCGATTTTGCGCCGAGCAGGTCCATGGAGTCGACACGAGCGTCTACCGCGGCAGTGCTCGCGGCGGCGATCGCGGTCTCGCTCTCGTCAGAGGCGAAGGCGGCGGTGGGGGCGGTCAGGGCGCATAGCGCCGACGCCGCCAGCGCGAGGGCTAGCTTGCTCATCATCTTGAATTCCCTTTTGAATTTCTAATTCGAAGGGGAAAACGATGAGCCCATTTTGATTGTTCCTAGTATTACGGAACCGGAACAACATAATCGCTTGACAGACAGGCAAAAAGAGAGGCGCCGCCTTTCGGCGACGCCTCCCGTTCGCGATCAATCGCGAAGTCCGATCGCGTAAGCGGTCGCTTACTTGAGCTCGACGGTCCCGCCGGCTTCCTCGATCTGCTTCTTGATCTTCTCGGCTTCGTCCTTGGCGACGCCTTCCTTGACGGCCTTCGGCGCGCCTTCGACCAGCGCCTTGGCTTCGCCCAGGCCCAGGCCGGTGATGGCGCGGACTTCCTTGATGACGTTGATCTTCTTGCCACCGTCGCCGGTGAGGATCACGTCGAACTCGGTCTGCTCTTCGGCAGCCGGGGCAGCGGCACCGGCGGCCGGGCCGGCGACGGCGACGGCAGCGGCGGCCGAAACGCCCCACTTCTCTTCGAGCAGCTTGGCGAGCTCAGCCGCCTCGAGGACGGTCAGCGCCGACAGGTCGTCAACGATCTTGTTCAGGTCAGCCATTCTAATCTCCTAGGGGCCCCACGGCCCGATTGTGTCGTGCTTAATCGAAAAATCAGGCCGCGGCCTTGGCGGCGAAGATGCGCGCCAGCTGGCCACCCGGCTCCATGGCGATCCGGGCGATCTTGGTGGCGGGCGCCTGGACGAGGCCCACCAGCGTTCCGCGCAGCTCGTCGAGCGAGGGCAGGGCCGCAAGGGCCTTGACGCCTTCGACGTCGAGCAACGTGTCGCCCATCGCGCCGCCCACGATTTCGAACTTGTCGTTCGTCTTCGCGAACTCGACGGCCACTTTCGCGGCCGCGACCGGGTCCGAAGAGGTCGCCAGAGCGGTCGGTCCCTGCAGGAACTCCCCGATCGGGCTGTACTTCGAGCCTTCGAGCGCAATCTTCGCCAGCCGGTTCTTCGCAACCTTGAACTGGGCACCGGCGTCGCGCATCTTCGAACGCAGGTCGGACGACTGCGTGACCGAAAGACCGAGGTTGCGGGTCACCACAACCACGCCCGTTTCGGCGAAGACACCCTTCAGCTCGGCAACCAGATCGGCTTTTTGCGAACGATCCATGCCAACTCCAAAGTTTCGGCCAGGGCAGGCGCCCGGGCCGAGTTCAAATTTGCCGGGGAGCCAAGGCTCCTCGACGCGGAATGTCCGTGGGGCGTGGGATCGAGCACGAGGGACGCCATCGGGCGATCGCTCGAAAATCTCACCGTTTCCCCGTCTAGGCCGCGGATTAAGGGGCGCGGATTTCTCCGGGTCCCGGCGACTGTCTCGGACGAGAAGCGCCCGGCGAACCGGACGCGTCGCCGCTTCCCCTAGCCAAAAGTGCCGCGAAGTCAACCGGCTGGCGCGGCCCCGGCCTGCTCGGCCGCGTCCTTCGCTGCCTCGACATGAGTCCAGATCGACGACACCACCACCGATCCCTCGCCGACCGAGGAAGCGACCCGCTTGACCGAGCCCGAGCGGACGTCGCCGACCGCGAAGATGCCCGGGCACGACGTCTCGTAGCCCGATCGGCCGCCCGCGTCGCGCCCGGTGCGGACGAACCCCTTGTCGTCCAAATCGACCAGCTCGCACAGCCAGTCGGTGTTGGGCGCCGCGCCGATCATCACGAACAGCGCGCGGCAGTCGATCTCGCGCCGCTTGCCCCGCTCGTCGATCGCGACCCGTTCAAGATGCTCGCCCCCGTCGAGCCCGGTCAGCCGGCTGTGGTAATGAATGCTGATCCTCGGCTCGGCCTCGAGCCGCTCGCGAAGGTAGGAGGACATGGTCGCGGCGAGGCTGTCCGACCGCACCAGCAGGTGGACGTGCCGCGCCGCGCGCGACAGGTACATCGCCGCCTGCCCCGCCGAGTTACCGCCGCCGATCACCACCGCGTCGGTCTCGCGGCAGAAGCGCGCCTCCATCTCGGTCGCGGCGTAATAGACGCCTGTGCCCTCATATTCTTCGATCCGCTCGATCGGCAGGCGGCGATATTGTACCCCGGTCGCGACCAGCACCGCGCGCGCGCAAAGCTGCTGCCCGCCGTCGAGCGTCGCGCAGAAGCCGCCGTCGTTGCGCTCGAGCCGCTCGACCCGGCGCGGCATGGCGAAACGGGTACCGAACTTCATCGCCTGGATCTGCCCGCGATAGACGAGGTCGGCGCCCGAAATGCCGGTCGGGAAGCCCATGTAATTCTCGATCCGGCTCGACGTCCCGGCCTGTCCGCCGATCGCCGCGTCCTCGATCACCAGCGCTTTCAGCCCCTCGGACCCGGCATAGACCGCCGCCGCGACCCCCGCCGGCCCGCCGCCGACGATCAGCAGGTCGAGCCCGGGATGTTCGCCGCTGTCGAGGTCGAGCCCGAGCAGCCCGGCGACCTTGCGCGGGGTCGGCTCGTCGATCTTCTGCCCCTTGTTGAAGATCACCGCCGGCCCGTCGTCGGCGACCCGGCACAGGTGCGCCATGTCCTCGCCCTGCGCATCGAGGTCGAACGACTGGAACGGGATGCGATTGCGCGACAGGAAGCTCGCCACCCGCTGCACCGCCGGGTCGCGGTCGGCGCCGAGCAGGGTGATCGCGCTCCGCCCCTGAGCGACCTGCATCCGCCGCCGCGCCGAAAAGACGGTGAGGATGTGATCGCTGAGCTCGGGCACGTCGGCCATCAGCTGGAGCATCGCGTCGCGCGGCACCTCGAGCGTCCGGGTCGCCGCCGCCGCGCGCATCCCCAGCGTCGCCGACCCGCCGTTGAGGAAATTGAGCTCGCCCGCGAACTGTCCGGGCTTCAGCGTCCCCGGCAGCAGCCGGTCCCCGGTGTAGGGATTGACCACTTCGATCTCGCCCGCGCGCAGGTAGATGAACCGGTCGAGCGGCTCGCCGACGTCGAGCACCATCGCGCCGGCGGGATAGTCGACCTCCCTTCCGATCGCCTCGATCGCCGCGAGCTGCTCGCCCTCGAACGGCTTGGGCGAGAGTTGCGACAGGTCGACGCCGATCGATTCCATCGCGCGACGCTAGGCCATGCGCGCGGCGCATCCAAGCCGCGCGTTCGGTGTTGCGCAAAGGCGGCTCAGCGGACCACGATCTCGCCGTTCATGCCCATCAGATTGTGCAGCGCGTGGGTGCATTTGAACCGGTAGCGGCCCGGCTGCATCGGGGCGGTTAGGTGGAGCGTGATCGCGCCGCGCGACGGCACTTCGATCCCGCGTGCCGGGTCGATCAGCGCCCGCTCGGCGGGGGCGACGCGCGCCTGCGCGAAAAAGGCCGGGGCGAAAAAGCTGTGCGCCCCGCCGTCGCTCGCTAGCGTCAGCGTATAGTCCTGCCCGCGCTTCAAGAAGAGCATCTTCGGGCCGAACCGGAAGTTCGACAGGTGAAGCACCACGGGGGTCGCCGGCGCGCCCGGAGGGGCCACCGGCGAGGCTGCCCCCGAAACCGCGATCGCCGCCATCAGCGCCAGCCCGAGTCGAGTCCGCATGGTCATCCTCCTCACCGTCATCATGCCTCTTCCGCGAGCAGCCGGTCGACCCGCGCCTTGAGCTGGTCGACGACGAACGGCTTGGTCATCACCTCCATGCCCTCGCCGAGCGCCCCGCCGTCGAGCACCGCGGTCTCGGCGTAGCCGGTGATGAAGAGCGTCCTCAGCCCCGGTCGGAGCCCGCGCGCCCGGTCGGCCACCTGCCGCCCGTTAAGCTCGCCCGGGAGCCCGACGTCGGTCACCAAGAGGTCGATCGCCGCGTCCGATTCGAGGATCGCCAGCGCCTCTGCGCCGTCCTCGGCCTCGTGGCAGTGGATCCCCGCGTCGCTCAGCGTGTCGACGATCAACATGCGGATCACCGGCTCGTCGTCGACCACCAGCACGCTCTTGCCCTGCGGACGCTCGGCCACCGCCTCGGGCGCCGCCGTTTCGTCCGCGCGCGCCATCGACCCGCGATAGCGCGGCAGCAGCAGCGTGACGGTCGTGCCCTCGCCCTCGACCGACTCGATGTCGGCGCGCCCCGCCGACTGGAGCGCGAACCCGTGGACCATCGACAGCCCCAGGCCCGTCCCCGCGCCGAGCGGCTTGGTGGTGAAGAAGGGATCGAACACCCGCTGGATCACCGCCGCGGGGATGCCCGTCCCGGTGTCGGCGACCGCCAACGAGACATAGTCGCCCGGCGCGAGGTCGAGCGCCGCCGCCTCGTCGCGCCCGATCGAGCGGTTGCGGCAGCGGATGGTGATCGCCCCGCCGCCGGGCATCGCGTCGCGCGCGTTGATGCACAGGTTGAGCAGCGCATTCTCGAGCTGGCTGCTATCGACCAGCGTCGGCCATCCCCCGGCACCCCCGTCGAGCCGCACCGCGATCCGCGGGCCGACCGTGCGCCGGACCAGCTCGACCAGATCGGGCAACAGGTCGGCGAGCCGCACCGGCTCGGGCAGCAGCGTCTGCCGCCGCGCGAAGGCGAGCAGGCGGTGCGTCAGCGCCGCGGCGCGCCGCGCCGAGCCCTGCGCGGCGGCCAGATATTTGCCGATCTCCGCGCCGCGCCCCTCGGCGATCCGCGCCTCGATCATCTCGAGCGCGCCCGAAATCCCGCCCAGCAGATTGTTGAAGTCGTGCGCGATCCCGCCGGTCAGCTGGCCGACCGCCTCCATCTTCTGCGAATGGAGCAGCGCCTCTTCGGCGGTCTTCAGCCGCGCCTGTTCGGCCAGCCGGTCGGTCACGTCATAGACGAACTGGTAGGCCCCGATCAGCCGGCCCTTGCCGTCGCGCAGCGCGTTGAACCGCATCTCGTAGGCCCGCCGCTCACGCCCGGGGTCGCCGAACTCGGCGATCTCGACAAATTCCTCCCCGGCCAGCGCGCGTTCCCACGCCACGCGCACCTCGGCCAGGCGGTCGGGCTGGTCGGCGAGGAGGTCGAGCATATTGTCGCCGACCCTCGGCCGGACGCCGAAAATCCGCTCGAACTCGCCCGCCGAAGCGCTGTTGATCGCCAGCCAGTTGAAGCGGGTGTCGGCGACCTGGACGAAGGCGTTGGTGCCCTCGACGATGTCGGCGAGAATGCTCCGCTCGGCAATCGCCTCGGCGATCCGTTTCTCGAGCGTCTCGTTGAGCTCGCGAAGCGCCTGTTCGGCCCGCTTGCGCGCGGTCAGGTCCTGGAACATCACCGCGACCTGGTTGAGCTCGGGCGGCTCGATCCGGAACGACGACAGCTCGAGATGCCGCCCGGTCGCGACCAGCTCCTGCTCGAAGCGGATCGGCTCGCCGGTCAGCAGCACCGGGCGATAGCGCGCGATCCACTCGTCGGCCTCGTCGGGCACCATCTCGCGCAGCTTCTGGCCGACGACGTTCTCGATCCCCGCGTGGCGCGCGTAGGCGGCGTTGGCTTCGACATGGACATAGTCGCTCAGCGGACCGTGCGGTCCGTCGAAGAACTCGATGATGCAGAAGCCCTCGTCCATCTGGTCGAACAGCGCGCGGTAGCGGTCGCGGATGGCGGCGGCGGCGGGGACGGCAAGCGGATCGGAATTCATCTCGGCGATACCCTTAATAGGCCTCCCGGGCGCGCGCCAGATGTCGCATCGTCGACAAAACGAAAACGGCCGGGGATCGCTCCCCGGCCGTTCGCGTCATCGCCTCTGTTCGGCTTAGCGGAACTTGGCCGACAGCGACACGCCGATGATCCGCGGGTCGTTGTAGACCCCGGCCATATAGTTCTCGATCACCCCGATCAGGTTCTTCTCGTTGGTGATGTTGCGCGCGAACAGCGCCGCTTCCCAGCGGTCAGTGGCGTAGCCGACCTTGGCCCCGCCCTCGAAGTTGCCGCGCGTGGTGAACTCGACCGTCGAATAGGGCACCAGGCTGGTGCGGCCCTGGACGTTCCAGTCGGTGGCGACGAACGCGCGCCCGGCGCCGACCGGCAGGTCGTAACGCGCGGCGAGGTTGAGGTTGTAGGTCGGCGCCTGCGGCAAGGCGTTGCCGTCGATCTGGGCGAAGGTGTTGCTGCCGACCTTCACCGTCGGGTCGAGCACGGTGCACACCACCTGCCCGCCGAACGCGCAGACCTGCGCATAGACGCGCTTGTCGTGGATCGCGGTGTGGAGCAGGCTCAGCCCGGCATCGAGCTTCAGCCCCTCGACCGGGCGCAGCGCGAGGCTCGCCTCGATGCCGCGGCCGATCGCCCTGTCGGCATTGAACAGCACGCCGTTGCCGAAGCTGTCGTTGCCGTTCAGCTGGATGTTGCGGACCGTGTAGGCGAAGCCGGTGAGGTCGAACTTGACCTTGCCGCCGAGGAAGCTGGTCTTCACGCCCGCTTCATAGCTGGTGTTGGTCTCGCTGTTGGCGGTGCTGAAGTCGGCATTGAACACCGCCGAGCGCCCCTGGATGGTCGGCCCGCGGAAGCCGCGCGCGATACGGGCGTAGAAATTGACCTCGTCGTTCGCCTTGTACAGCGCGCTGACGTCCCAGCTCGGCTCCTTGCCGGTCAACTTGACGTCGCGGCGACCCTTGTAATTGTCGACCCCCGCGGCGGTCAGCGCCGCCTTGAGCAGCTGCGTTTCCTTCTTGTCCCACGAATAGCGCGCGCCCGCGGTGAGGGTGAGGCGCGGCGCGACCTGGTAGCTCGCCTGCCCGAACACGCCCCACAGCGTGTTGACGTTGTGCAGCAGCACCCAGTTGTTCGGGTTGCGCGACGCGTTGGTCAGGAAAAAGGCGCGCTGGTCGAACTCGGTGAGGTCGCGCGAGTCGAAGTAGTTGACGCCCGCCTGCCACTTGAGCGGACCTGGGGTCGAGTTGGCGAAGCGCACTTCCTGCGACCATTGGTTCAACCGGCGCACCCGGCCCTGCGATTCGCCGAAGCCGACCCCGCCGAAAGCGGCCGCCGCGCCGCCGTCGGTGTCGCCGCGGCTGTAGCCGTGAAGCCCTTCCCACGCGGTGATCGAGGTCATCGTCACCCCGCCGAGGTCGTAGTCGGTCTTCAGCGAGCTGCCGTAGGTGCGGTAATGCTGCGGGTTGCCCATCGCCTCGTCGTAGCGGACGGTGCCGAGGTCGAGGGTCGCGGGCACCTTGTCGCTGCCCTTGATTACCGAGCCGCGACGGAACAGCGTCGAGGTGCCGGCATAGTCGCGGTAGTGGCCCGACAGGCGCAGCTTGAGCGCACCGAGGCTCGAGCCGAGCTGGAGCCGCACGTCGCGCTCGTCGAACCCGCCCATCGCGTTTACCTGCGGGGTGCGGGTGCCGTCGTCGCTCGGCCCCTGGAACCCGTTGTCGACCCAGTTGTCGCGGTGCTGGAGCAGCGCCGACAGGCGGAAGTTGAGCTTGCCGTCGGCGATCAGCGGGCCGCCGACGCCGCCGTCGAAGCTGACCGACCCCTTGCTGCCCGCGCTCGCGGTGAACTGGCCGCTGAACACGGAAGCCGGCTGGACGGTGTCGAACTTGACGATGCCCGCGGTGGTGTTGCGCCCGAAGAGCGAGCCCTGCGGCCCGCGCAGCACTTCGACCTGCGCGACGTCGAACGCCGGGTTCGACTTCATCACCACATGCTCGAGCACGACGTCGTCATGGATGATGCTGACCGGCTGCGAGGCACCGAGGTAGAAGTCGATGTTGCCGAGCCCGCGGATGTAGAAGCGCGGGAAAATGCGGCCGGTGGTCGATTCGATGTAGAGGCTGGGCGCCTTGCCCGACAGCGACAGCAAGGTGTCCGACCCGCCCAGCTGATAGTCGCGAACCGTGTCGCCCGACTGCGCAGTGACCGACAGCGGCACGTCGCGGATGTTCTGGACCCGGCGCTGCGCGGTGACGACGATGTCACCCTGCGTCGTCTGCGCGCTGGACTGGTCGGTGCCCGGCGCGGCCGCCGGCGCGGCGGCATCCTGGGCGAGGGCCGCGTTCGAGAAACCGAGCGCGAAAAGGCTTGCGGCCGACAGCGCGGCCGTGCGGAAACTGGTCATGTGGTCAAGTCCCCCGACTTTGTATGGATCGCCGGTCAGCCGGCTGCGACGGCCCATAGCGCGACGATGTTGCAGCGCAATGTCGAACGAAAAGAGCCGGGGCGTTTCCGCCCCGGCTCCCTGAAACTGTTGCTTTTCGGTCGCTTAGGCGCCGGCAACCTCGGCCAGGTCGATCTTGACCCCCGGGCCCATCGAGCTGCTCATGCTGAGCTTCTTGACGTACTTGCCCTTGGCGCCCGACGGCTTGGCCTTGACGATCGCGTCGACGAACGCCTCAAGGTTCGCCTTGAGGTCGGCCTCGGCGAAGCTCGCCTTGCCGATCCCGGCGTGGATGATCCCCGCCTTTTCGACGCGGAACTCGATCTGGCCGGCCTTGGCGTCGGTGACCGCCTTGGTGACGTCCATGGTGACGGTGCCGAGCTTCGGGTTCGGCATCAGGCCCTTGGGACCGAGCACCTTGCCGAGGCGACCGACGACGCCCATCATGTCCGGCGTCGCGATGACGCGGTCATAGTCGAGCTTGCCCGCCTGCATTTCCTCCATCAGGTCCTCGGCGCCGACCTTGTCGGCCCCGGCCGCGGTCGCTTCGTCGGCCTTGGCGCCCTTGGCGAACACCGCGACCTTGACGGTCTTGCCGGTGCCCTTGGGCAGGTTGACGACGCCGCGGACCATCTGGTCGGCGTGGCGCGGATCGACGCCGAGCGCCATCGCGACTTCGACCGTCTCGTCGAACTTCGACGTGGCGAGCGACTTCACGAGGCCGATCGCCTCGTCGACGCCGTACAGCTTGAGCGGTTCGACCTTGCCCTCGAGGGCCTTCTGCTTCTTGGTCTGTGCCATCGGATCAGCCCTCCACGACCTGCAGGCCCATCGCGCGCGCGGAGCCTTCGATGATCTTCGTCGCCGCCTCGATGTCGTTGGCATTGAGGTCGGCCATCTTGGTCTGCGCGATCTCGGCGAGCTTCGAGCGCTTGATCGTGCCCGCGCTGACCTTGCCCGGCTCCTTCGAGCCCGACTTGAGGTTCGCCGCCTTCTTCAGGAGGAAGCTCGCCGGGGGCGTCTTCGTGGTGAAGCTGAACGAACGGTCGGCGTAGACCGTGATCACGGTCGGGATCGGGGCGCCCTTCTCAAGCTCCTGGGTCGAGGCGTTGAACGCCTTGCAGAATTCCATGATGTTGACGCCGCGCTGGCCGAGCGCCGGGCCGATCGGCGGCGACGGGTTGGCGGCGCCGGCGGGCACCTGCAGCTTGATGTAGCCGGTGATTTTCTTTGCCATGTCTCACTCTCTAGGGGGCGCGAGGCCCGTTCAAGTTTAGCGGTTCGTTCGGCAGCGGACTGCCTCCCGCATGGATTTCCAATGGATTGGAAGGCTGCGCCCCTACACGAGCGAGGGGGGAAGCGCAACCGCGGCTTAAGGTCGCAAAAGCCAGCGTCACCCCGGACATTTTCGTGACCTTAAGCGAGGGGGAGAGCGTTTGGATCGCCCGGGGCGGGGCGCGGGACGGTGCACGGGGCGGGGCGGCGAATCCAACTGTCGACGACTATCGCACGGCGATGGGGCTGTAGGACAGCGAAAAACGGCTATGGCGAGACGATGACCGAGCCGCTCGACCGACCGATCTGGCACGCACTCAAGGGGCGGCAGGCGCACCTCGCGGTCGGGACGGCGCGCGCCCTGCGGTTCGATCCCGAGGTCGAGCCGTTCGTCGCCTCAGCCGACGACAGCGCCGACGCGCTCGCCGGCGTGGCGGGGCTGCTCAAGGACGACGAGGACCGGATGCTGTTCATCCAGCGCGGGGCCCCGCCGTTGCCGCCGGGGACGCGCGAGGTCGAGCGCGGACTGGGGGTGCAGCTGGTGGTCGACGGCTTCGCGCCGACGCCCCCGCCGCCGGGCGTGATCGCGCTGACCGAAAGCGATGTCCCGGCGATGATCGCGCTCGCCGCGCTGACCGAGCCGGGGCCGTTCAGGAAACGGACTCACACGCTCGGGCAATTCTGGGGGGTGAAGGACTCGGACGGGCGATTGCTGGCGATGGCGGGCGAGCGGATGAAGCTTGCCGGGATGAGCGAAATCAGCGGGGTGTGCACCCACCCCGGCGCACGCGGGCGCGGGCTGGCGGCGATGCTGTCGCGCCATGTCGGGTCCGAGATCTGCCGCCGCGGCGAGGCGCCGTTCCTCCACGCCTGGGCGGGCAACGAGGGCGCGATCCGGCTTTACCGGCGGCTCGGCTTCAGAATTCGCGGCGAGGTCGGGACGCTGCTGGTGGCGCGGGCATGAGCTGGCTCTTCGCGATGGCCGCGCTGGCGATGCAGCCCCCGCTTCCGGCGGTGGGCGACACGCCGATACAGACCGGGGCGCAGGCGCTCGACCAGGACTCGGCGGCGTTCGCCCAGATCGAGAAGCTCGACCCGGCCGAGGCGCGGAGCCGGCTGGCGGCGATCGAGGAAAGCGTGCCGACGACCGAGGCGATCGCCGCGCGCTTCGCCGGGCGGCTGGCGGGGATATCGCTGGTCGAGGCGCCGTCGCTGTCGATCCGCGTGCTGCTGACCGGCGACGCGCCGGTCGCGGGCGAGACGTTCACCGCGAAAGACGGGCGGGTGGTGCCGATCGCCTATGTCACCGGGGCGAGCGCGACCCGGCGGCAGCTGGTGCAAGCGATCTACGCGCACCAGGCCGAGCTTCACCGGATGCTGCCCCAGGAGCGCGGGGTCGGGGTCGACCAGCGGCGCGGCGAGCTGCGGTTGTTCATCGCCGGGGAGATCGGCGACGCGGCGGCGATCGAGCGGCAGGCGAGCGCGATCGCGGGGGTGCCGGTGCGGGTGTCGCGGACCGATGCGCGGGTATTCGACTTCGCCGTGACTGGAGGCGGGCGGGTGATCGGCGCGGTCGGCAGCCAGCGCTTCGCCTGCACTACCGGCTTCATCGTCACCGACGGCAGGCGGCAGGCGGTGACCACCGCCGCGCACTGCCCCGACGAGCTCAGCTATTACGCCCCCGACGGGGGGATCGAGCCCTTGCCTTATATCGGCGCGTGGGGCGCGCGCGCCTACGACGTCCAGCTGAACGGGCTGGTGTCGATCGCGCGGCCGCTGGTCGCGACCGACCCGGCGGGGGGCGCGGCGCGGCCGGTGACCGGCTGGCGCGGGCGCGACGCGATCCGCGCGGGCGAGCCGCTGTGCCATGTCGGTCAGAAGTCGGGCTATGCCTGCGCGAGCGTCGAACTGACCGACTTCGCCCCGCCCGGCGACCTGTGCGCGGGGCCGTGCGAGCCCTTGTTCATCACCATCGCCGGGCCGGCGTGCGGACCGGGCGACAGCGGCGGCCCGGTGTTCGTCGGCACCGAGGCGGTCGCGGTGATCAAGGGCGGAAGCTATTCGGGCCCCGACAACCGCTGCAACTTCAGCTTCGTCCAGTCGGTGGACTATTTGCCGCCGGGGTGGCGTCTGGAAGTGGCACCGAGCGCAACGCCGCGCGTGCAAGGCACGCGCAAGTTGCGCGTAGAGCTGCCACGACGCGGCCGGCGGGTCGCGTCCGCGCGAACCCGTCCGACGGCGCGGGATTCACTCCCGCGCAAACCGTGACGCCGAGCGCAGTGAAGCGGGCGCGAAGCATCCGCGAGCAGCGCGTAGAGCCGTCACGTGGCGGCCGGCGGGTCGCGCCCGCGCGAACCCGTCCGACGGCGCGGGATTAAGTCCCGCGCAAGCCCTGACGCCCAGCCACCCCAAGGAAACCTTGCCCGCGCCCCCGTGTTATCCCCGCAAATGACCGATTCCCGCCTTCCCACCGCCGCCTCGCCCCAGCCCGAGACCAGCGCCGAGACCGAGCTGACCGCGGTCCGCAACGCTTTGCGCGAGAGCAACCTTCGCTGGCAGACGCTGGCCGACGCCTTTCCGCACATGGTGTGGTCGACGCTGCCCGACGGCTTTCACGATTATTACAACCAGCGCTGGTACGAGTTTACCGGGGTGCCCGACGGGTCGACCGACGGCGACGCGTGGAACGGCATGTTCCACCCCGACGACCAGGAGCGTGCGTGGGCGCGGTGGGCGCACAGCCTGGAGACCGGCGAGCCCTACGAGATCGAATATCGGCTGCGCCATCGCGACGGGGATTATCGCTGGGTGCTCGGCCGGGCGATGCCGATCCGCGCGCAGGACGGGCGGATCATCCGCTGGATGGGGACCTGCACCGACATCGACGCGCAGAAGAAGCAGGACGAGCAGAACGAGATCATGAGCCGCGAGCTCAGCCACCGGATCAAGAACATCTTCGCGGTGGTGAGCGGGCTGATCGGGCTGAGCGCGCGGCAGGAGCCCGAGCATGGCGAATTCGCGCACAAGCTGCAGGACCGGATCGCCGCGCTCGGCCGCGCGCACGAGTTCGTCCGGCCGCACAGCGAGCGCTCGGCCCCCGACGGGCTGCCCGACCGGCTGCACGCGGTGCTGTGCGAGATTCTGGCACCCTATCCGGCGCTCAAGGAGGGGCGGATCAGCGTGCGCGGAGACGACTTCCAAATCGATGACCGCGGGGCGACCCCGATCGCGCTGCTGACCCACGAGCTTGCGACCAACGCGGTCAAATATGGCGCGCTGGCTAACGACAGGGGGACGGTTGCGATCGCCACGCGGCGCGAGGGCGAGCGGCTGACGATCGAGTGGGTCGAAGCGGGCGGGCCGCCGGTCGAGGGCGCGCCCGGTCACGCGGGGTTCGGGACCCGCCTGGCGGAACTCAGCATCGTTCGCCAGATGGGCGGGACGATCGAGCGCGAATGGCGGCGCGAAGGGCTGGTGGTGCGCGCCGGGATCCCGGTGGTCAGCCTTGCGCGATCGCGCGCGGGAACAGCGTCAGCGCCGCGGGCGGGCTGACCTTTTCGCCGCTGCGGCGGGCGAGGACGTAGCGCACCGCCGCCGCGACCGTCGCCGCGTCGGTCGGCTTGCTGATCACGCCGATGGTGCCGGCGATTCCCTCGCCGAGCTGACGCGGGTTGGCGGTGATGAACACCACCGGGACGCCGTTCGCGTCGAGCCTTTCGCCGATCTGGGGGCCGGTGAGCCCGTCACGCAGGTTGAGGTCGACCAGCGCGAGATCGAGCGGCTGGTCGTAATATCGTTCGGCGCTCGCGAGGTCGGGGGCGATCCCGACCGGCTGGTGGCCGAGGTCTTCGAGGATCGCTTCCAGTTCCATCGCGACGAAGATCTCGTCTTCGACGATGAGGATGCGGGCGGTCATGTTTCTAGCCAATCGCGAAATTTGAAAAATCGTTCACCAAGCAAACATGAAAACGCCGGCCGGGTTCCCCCGACCGGCGATTCAATCCGATCCGTGGCGCGCGCGCCGCAGCCGGCTACTTGACGCGTTCGACCTGCTCGAACTCGAGCTCGACCGGGGTCGCGCGGCCGAAGATCGAGACGCTGACCTTGACCCGGTTGCGGTCGAAATCGAGTTCCTCGACCACGCCGTTGAAGCTGGCGAAGGGGCCGTCGAGCACCTTGACCGCGTCGCCGATCTCATAGTCGACCTTGACCTTGGTCTTGGGCGCGGCGGCGGCGGCTTCCTCCTTGGTGTTGAGGATCCGCGCGGCCTCGGCCTCGCTGATCGCCTGCGGCTTGCCGTTGGGGCCGAGGAAGCCGGTCACCTTCGGGGTGTTCTTGACGAGGTGGTAGACGTCGTCGTTCATGCCGAGCTTGGCGAGCACGTAGCCGGGGAAGAACTTGCGGTCCGAGGTGACCTTCTTGCCGCGGCGGATCTCGGTCACCTTTTCGGTCGGCACCTCGACCTGTTCGACCAGCGCCTCGAGCTGGAGGCGCTTGGCCTCGCTGAGGATCGACTCGCGGACCTTGTTCTCGAAGCCCGAATAGGCGTGGATGATGTACCAGCGCGACATGTGAAGATTTCCCGTGTCTGGATCAGGCGAGCAGGCCGAGCAGCAGCTGCACGATCTTGTTGAAGAAGGCGTCGACGCCGAAGAAGAAGGCGGCGAGGATGGTGGTCATGATCAGCACCATGATCGCGGTGGTGACCGTTTCCTTGCGGGTCGGCCAGACGACCTTGCGCGCCTCGGCGCGGACCTGGTTGACATATTCGCCGGGGGTAACCTTGGCCACTTGGCTCTCCATCTCGTCGCCGACCGGTTTCGGGTAGGGCTCTTCCCTCGCCCCGGCGGACCGGGATGAGGAGCGAGCGTTTCCGATGTCGGAATGGAGTCGCAGTTAGACTCAAGAGGGCGGCAATTCAAGGGCCGTCACGGGGATGAACCCCGTGACGTCGGTCCTGTCTGCGCTTCGCTTGCAGGCCGGCCGGCCTTTCGCAGCTCTTCGCGCAGCTCCGCTGCGCTCGGTGGCTCGGGCGGGCGCGGAGTGAATCCGCGCCGTCAGTCGCGCTTCGCGCGCTGGCCGGCCCTCGCCGGCTCTACCGCAGCCGGGCTGCGCTCGGCGGCTCGGGCCTGGCAGGGGCAGGGGGACTCGAACCCACGACCCTCGGTTTTGGAGACCGATGCTCTACCAACTGAGCTATACCCCTAGGCCGGCGCCCGGTTAGCTTCGCGGGGTAGTAATGACAAGGGGGCGCCGGGCCGGCGCGCGGCAGGAAGGCGGGCTCAGCCGATTCCGACCGCCGAGCCGATCGAGGTGACGAGGTCGCCGACCTGGCCGCCGAACGGCAGGCCGATCAGGTAGAGCGCGAACAGCTCGACGAAATGCTGGTCCATCGTGCGGATCGGGGTGACCGACGCGCGCGCCTGGTCGGCGCGGGCGGGGATGCCCGAGCGGCGGACCGCGAAATGCTCGATCGCCTCGGCGAGCGCCTTGCGGTCGCCCGAGGCGTAGGCATAGCCGGTCGCCTCGTCGAGCTGGGCGAAAGCGCCGCCGCGGTCGGGGACGATCAGCGGCAGCCCGCTCGCCTTGGCCTCGCTGGCGACGAGGCAGAAAGTTTCCGATTCGCAGCCGTGGACGAGCGCGTCGGCGCTGGCCATCAGCGTGGCGAGCGACAGCCGGTCCTTGATCGGCGGGGCGACCGTGACGTGCGGCAGCCGCGAAGCGATCCGCTCGAGCTTTGGCGCGTGCGGGCCGTCGCCGACCAGCACCAGCCCGGCCGGTACCCGCTTGCCCGCCGCGGCGGCGGCCTTGAGCACCATCGGCCAGCGCTTTTCGGCGCCGAACCGGCCGACCGAGAGCAGCAGCGTCGCGTCGGCGCCAAGTCCGAGCCGCGCCAGCCAGTCGGCGCGCAGGTCGGGGGCGCGAAGCGACGGCGAGAACAGCTCGCTGTCGACCCCGAACGGGACCGAGGTGACCTTTTCCAGCCCGCCCGCGCGAAGCCGCCGTTCGAGGTCGCGGTTGGGAGTGACGACCACGTCGAACCTGCGGTCGAGGCTCCGCAGGTGCCGCCAGAACCAGTCGAACCAGTGGTCGATCCGCTTTTGCGACACGACCGGGCCGAACCAGCGATAGGCGTAGCTGGCAAGCGGGTCGGAATGCATCACCAGCGAGCGGGTCGCGGGGCCGGGATAGCGCGCGACCATCGACGCGCTCGACCAGGGCGAGGAGGCCTCGATATGGTCGGGCTTCCACCGGTCGAGCGCGGCGTGGAGCGCGGCCTCGTCGTCGAAATAATGGTAGCGGCGGTCGAGCGGCATGAACGGCGCGGGAATGGTGTGGAGCAGCGCGCCCGGCGCGACCTCGACGACCTCGTCGCGCTCGCCCGGCGCGACAACGACCAGCTCGTGCCCCAGCTGCGGCGCGGCACGCATCTTGCGCTCGATATAGGTTTTCACACCCCCGCCCTGCGGCGAATAAAAGGCGCAAACGTCGACTATTCGCATGATTTTTCTAAACCGCCCCCCCGGTTGAACGGTGCCTTAACAGCCATTCTCGATGTTGCAACCGCGAAGGTGGCGCGGCAAGGGGAACCATGTCTAACGAACGCCTCCTGTTTTCGATCCACGACGTCGCCCCCGCCTTCGAGGACGAGGTCGACCGGCTGCACGCGCTGGCCCAGCCGATCGTCGGCGACCGGCTGGCGATGCTGGTCGTTCCCAACCATTGGAAGAGTGAGAAAATCACCGCGGGGACGCCGTTCGCGGCGCGGCTTCGCGGCTGGGCCGAGGCGGGGATCGAGATGTTCCTCCACGGCTTCACCCACCGCGACGACAGCGACCATGGCGATGCCGCGGCGCGGCTCAAGGCGACGAAGATGACCGCGGGCGAGGGCGAGTTCCTGGGGCTCAGCCATGCCGAGGCGGCGCGGCGGATCGCCGACGGGCGCGCGCGGGTCGAGGACATCATCGGGCGGCCGGTGGCGGGGTTCATCGCGCCGGCGTGGCTCTACGGCGAGGGCGCGCTTGCGGCGATCCGCGAGGCGGGCTTCCCGCTCGCCGAGGATCATCTCAAGGTGTGGCGGCCGGCCGACGGCAAGGTGCTCCACCGCGCCCCGGTGATCACCTGGGCGAGCCGGACGCCGGCGCGGCTGCGCTCGTCGCTGTGGGTGGCGAACGCGGCGCGCGCGCTGCCGATGCCGCGCACGATGCGGGTCGCAACCCACCCGCCCGACATCCGCGTGCCCGCGCTGGTCGACAGCATCGGCGCGACATTGAAGGTGCTTGCGAAAAAGCGGCGGCCCGCGGCCTACGCGGAGTTGCTGGGGTAATGGAGGGTCAGGGGCGCGGGGCGGAGACCGCCTGCCGCGCCTCGATCGCGCGGAGGCGGGCCAGCCCGACGCGGAGCGTGTTCATCGGGTCGCTGCCGTCGTCGCGCTCGACGATCGCGTGGCGCAGCCCCGAGCGCGGCGCGGCGGCGAGGATCGCGGCATAGTCGATCGTCCCGTCGCCGATGTCGGCCATCGCCCCGCCGGGGGTCATGTCTTTGAAATGGGCGAGCGGGAAGCGGCCGGGAAAGCGGCGGAACAGCGCCATCGGGTCGCCCCCGCCGCGGCGGGTCCAGTAGACGTCGATCTCGAAATCGACCAGCGCGGGATCGAGCCCCTTCTGGAGCAGGTCGATCGGGCGGACCCCGGCGATCGGGCGATATTCGAAATCGTGCGCGTGGTAGGCGAGCCGCAGCCCCTTCGCCCGCGCCATCGCCCCGACCGCGTTGAGCCGCGCGATCCAGCCGCGCCATTGCGCGAGGCTCGCCCGCTGTTCGGGCGGGAGCCAGGCGAGAACCAGCCACGGGGCGCCGAGGCGGCGGGTCTCGTCGATCGCGACCTCGGGATGGTCGCGGAACTGCTGCCAGTCGATGTGCGAGGCGACCGGGCGCAGGTGGAGTTCGGCCAGCAGCGCGCGAAAATGCTCGGGCGACTTGCCGAACAGGCCGGCGAACTCGACCTCGTCATAGCCCATCGCCCCGACCGCGCGGAGCGTGGCGTCGGGGTCGCGCGCCATCGACTCGCGCACCGTATAGAGCTGCGCGCCGATCGCGACCGGCGGCGATGCCGGGGGCGCGGGCACGCTCGCGCACGACGAGAGGCAGAGCAGCAGCGCGGCGATCGCCGCGGCGCTCGGAGCGCGCCGCGTCACCGGGTCAGGCCGCGACGTCGAAGGGGACGATTTCGCCGCTGAGGTAAAGGTTGCGTGCCTTCGAGCGGGCGAGCTTGCCCGACGAGGTGCGGGGCAGGGTGCGCGGGGGAACCAGCTCGACCAGCGGGGTGAGCCCGGTGACCGCCTTGACCCGCTCCTTGATGTCGTCCTTCAGCCGGACTCGCTCGTCGGCGTCGCTGACCCGGCAGTGGACCAGCACCGCGGGGGTTTCCTCGCCCGACGGGCCGGTGATCGCGAAGGCGGCGATGTCGCCCGACTTCATTCCCGGCAACTGCTCGACCGCCCACTCGATGTCCTGCGGCCAGTGGTTCTTGCCGTTGATGATGATCATGTCCTTGGCGCGGCCGACGATGAAGATGTAGCCGTTCGACATGTAGCCCATGTCGCCGGTGTCGAGCCACGGGCTGCCGCCGTCGGGATCGGCCACCATGCAGGCGTCGGTCGCCTCGGCATCGCGGTAATAGCCGACCATCACGCTGGTGCCGCGCACCCACACCTTGCCGATCGAGCGATCGGTGAAGACGGTGCCGTCGGCGTCGCGGATCTCGATCTCCATGCCCTTGACCGGCTTGCCGCAGTTGACGATCGCGCGGTAGCGGCGAGGGCGTTCCTGCGCCGGGGTGCCGACGCCCGACAGCTCGCTTTCCTCGACCAGTTCGAGCCGGATGCCTTCGCCCGGCGGCATCAGCGAGACTGCCAGCGTCGCTTCGGCGAGGCCGTAACTGGGGCAGAAGGCCGAGGCCTCGAACCCGGCGTCGGCGAAGCTGTCCACGAACGCCTGCATCACGTCGGGACGGATCATGTCGGCGCCGTTGCCCGCGATCCGCCAGCGCTTGAAGTCGAAGCGGTCCGACGCCTTGGTCACGCTGCTCATCCGGCGCGAGCAGATGTCATAGCCGAAGGTCGGCGAATAGCTGACCGATGTGCCGGGGTTGCGGCTGATCATGTCGAGCCACGCCAGCGGGCGGCGGGCGAAATCCTCGGTCTTGAGATAGTCGGCGCTGATCTGGAGCGCCATCGGCGAGAGCATGCAGCCGACGAGGCCCATGTCGTGATACCAGGGCAGCCAGCTGATGCAGCGGTCGCTGTCCTTCACCTCGAGCCCGACGCCATGCGCGTGGAGATTGTCGAGCAGCGCGCGGTGGGTGACCGCGACGCCGTGCGGGAAGCGGGTCGAGCCGCTCGAATATTGGAGATAGCCGATCTCGTCGGGGCTTGCCTCGGGCAGGTCGACCGGGGTGGCGGCGAGGTCGGGCAGCGTGGTCCAGTCGCGCGCCGCGACCGACAGCCGCGCTGCGGCGTCGGTGCAATAGTCGGCGAGCTCGGGCGGATAAAGGAACAGCTGCGGGTCGCAGCTGGTGAGCATCACGACGAGCTGTTCGACATAGGCGTCACGCCCGCCGAAGCTCGTCGGGAGCGGCAGCGGCACCGGCCACAGCCCGGCGTAGACCGCGCCGAAGAAGCAGGCGGCGAACTCGGCGCCCGTCTCGGCGATCATCGCCACCCGGTCGCCCTTGGCGAGGCCGAGGCCGGCGAAGCGATAGGCGTTGGCGCGCGCGTCGCCCTGCAGCTCCGCATAGGAATAGGCGCGGACCAGCGTCCCGCGCGCGTCGTGGAAGTTGAACCCGCGGCGACCGGTCGCGGCATAGTCGAGCGCTTCGACGAGCGTGCCGAAGTCGGCGACGCGGCGCGGCAGTCGGTCGGCGGTGGGGGTGCAGCCCGCGGGCGTCAGCCCGTCGGCATCGTGCGCGGCGTCGATCGTCACAGTTCGGTCGAACACACAGTCATCCTGATCGTTGCATCGGGTCTTTGGCGTCATGACGCCCGCAGCGCCGAAGCCGCTAGCCTGATGGTTGGCAAACGTGGCACAAACATGGCGCGATGGAGACCCGAAACCGCCGGACCCGCCGACCCCGGCCGCCGCTGACCGAGGCCAGCCTGAACGACCTGGCGCTCGCCTATGTCGGACGGTTCGCGACCAGCCGGGCCAAGCTTGCCGATTACCTCGGGCGCAAGCTTCGCGAGCGCGGGTGGGAGGGCGACAGGGGGCCCGACCCGCGCGCGCTCGCCGAGCGGCTGGCGGGGCTCGGCTATGTCGACGACCGCGCCTTCGCCGACGGGAAGGCGCGCGCGCTCGGCGCGCGCGGCTATGGCGCGCGGCGGGTCGGGATGGCGCTCCACGTCGCGGGGATCGCCGAGGCCGACCGCGCCGGGGCCGACGCGATCGTCGCCGGGCAGGCGGTGGAGGCCGCGCTGCGCTTCGCCCGGCGGCGGCGGCTGGGGCCGTTCTCGACCGCTCCGACCGGCGACCCCAAGCAGCGCGAAAGGGCGATGGCGGCGATGATCCGCGCCGGGCACCCGCCGGCGCTGTCGCGCGCGATTCTCGATTGCGGCGACGAGGCGGCGATCGACCGCGAAAGTCTGCAGGAGTTGATACGATAGCGTTATAATGTCGGTTTAACGACATAGCATATTCTGTTATCAGCGACGAAATGCGTAGCGACGTGGATTTTGCGGAGCGTAGCGGAGTAGGCGGCAAGCAGTTGGAAGCGGAGGCGCACGACACTTCGGAATCCGGGTTCCGGTTCGACGGACGGGTCAAATGGTTCGACGCGACTCGGGGATTCGGTTTCGCGGTGTGCGACGGGCTCGACGGCGACGTGCTGATCCACTTCTCGGTGCTCAAGGCGCACGACCGCCGGTCGTTGCCCGAGGGCGCGACCGTCAGCGGGGTCGCGGTTCGGCAGGCGCGCGGGCTTCAGGCCACGGAGATCGACGACATCGACCTGTCGACGGCCTTGCCGACGAGCCCGGTTCACGCCAATGGTTCGGCGGTCCGCGCCGATCGCCAGCAACTGGCGAAAGACGCGGGTCCGTTCGAACCGGTGGAGGTGAAATGGTTCAACCGCGTCAAGGGCTATGGCTTCCTCAATCGGATCGACGGCAACCGCGACCCGTACCAGGCGGACGAGGACATCTTCCTGCACATGGAGACGGTGCGCGCGGCGGGGATTCCCGACCTTGCGCCGGGGCAGCGGATCGAGGCGCGAATCGCCGAGGGGCGCAAGGGGCTGACCGCGGTCGAGGTCCAGCTCGACTGATCGCGCTCGCGTTGGCCGGGGCGATCGCCGCCTGCTCGCCCTCGGGCAACGCGGCGTCGGCGACGATGGGCCAGTCGCCCGCCGGCCTGGCCGAGGTGCCGCTGACCGTCACCACCGCCGCGGGCAAGACCGAGAAGTTCACCGTCGAGGTCGCCAAGACCCCCGCCGAGCAGGAAAAGGGGCTGATGTTCCGCCAGCAGATGGCGCCCGACCACGGCATGATCTTCCCCTACGACCCGCCGGTGTCGGCGATCTTCTGGATGAAGAACACCTACATCCCGCTCGACCTGGTCTTCGTTCGCGCCAACGGCACGATCGCGCGGATCGAGGAGAATGCGGTGCCCTTGTCCGAGGACCAGATCCCCGCCGGCGAGCCGATCGCCGCGGTGCTCGAGATCAACGGCGGGCGCTCGGCGCAGCTTGGCATCAAGGCGGGCGACAGGGTCAGCTGGCAACACTGAGGATGAAGGTTTACGGTCCGCAAAGGCCGGGATCGACCGGACTTGTCCGGTCGACCGCTGCGCGGCGGGCCGCCTTTGCCCCATGGCGGCGTCGCTCGTCGGCGACGATGCATGTACATCGCCTCCTCCTCTCTCCTGGCCCTGGAACAAAATCGGCTCCGTCACGGCCGTTGCAGACCGCAAACCTTCATCCTGCGGCTTGCGATTAGCGGCGCGAACCGGCAAAGGCGCGGGCATCATGGGACTTTTCGCGAACGCCTTCACCTGGTGGAACGGGGCCTCCTGGGGCACCAGCCTCTTTTCGCGCCGCCACGGCCGCGAGGTCGGGCGCGACCCGGCGGGCAACGTCTATTTCGAGGACCGCAAGGGCGGCGACCGGCGCTGGGTGATCTATTCGGGCGCGAACGATTCGAGCCGCGTGCCGCCCGAGTGGAACGCGTGGCTGCGCGGGACGGTTCGCGAGCTGCCCGACAAGGCGATGCCGCCGCGCCGCGCGTTCCAGAAGGCCCCCGAGCCCAACCTCACCGGGACCGACCGCGCCTATCGCCCGTCGGGCGCGATCGAGCGCGGCGGGGTGCGCGCCGGGGCGACCGGGGACTATTCCGCCTGGACCCCCGAATAAGCGTGCGCCGCGCCGGCCTTATCGCCTGCCTCGCCGTGGCGATGCTTGCCGGGTGCAAGCGCGCGGGCGACGACAATAACGCGGTCGGCGACCAGCAGCCGATCGCCAAGAGCGCGGTCGATGCCGGGATCACCCCGATGGCCGAGCGGGTCGCGGTGCTGGGCGTGCTCAACAAGCGCAACGGGATCGTCACCAACCTGACGATGAAGCCGGGGCAGGCGCTTCGGCTGCGCGACCTGATCGTGCGGCTGCGCGCGTGCGAGGCGACCGCGCCGTGGGAGGACGAGAAGCTGACCGGGGCGTTCGTCCAGGTCGACCGGCAGCGGCCGGACGGGAGCTGGTTCCGTCGCTTCTCGGGCTGGCTCTACAAGGAAAGTCCGTCGCTCAACGTGGTCGAGGACCCGGTCTACGACGTGTGGCCCAAGAGTTGCGCGATGAGCTTCCCGCCCGCACCGGGAATGCCCGCCGATGCATCGCCGGGCGGCAGCTCGTCGAGCAGCGCGTCGAGCGCGAAGAAGTCGGGCGCGGCGCGCGGGTCGGCGGCGCCCGCCGCGGGCGACGAGGCGCCGGCCGAAGGCGATTCGCCCGCCGCGGCGGCGCCGCCCTCGAACCCCGCCCCGCCGCCGAGCGCCGAGCCGAGCAACCGCGCGTAGCGGTCGCGGCTGACGCTCGTCGCGCCGAGCGAGGCGAGGTGATCGGTCATGAACTGGCAGTCGAGCAGGGTGAAGCCCCCGACCCTGAGCCGCGCCACCAGCCAGGCGAGCGCGACCTTCGACGCGTCGGTCGCGCGGCTGAACATCGATTCGCCGAAAAAGGCGCGGCCGAGCTTGACCCCGTAGAGCCCGCCGACCAGCGCGCCGGACGCGTCCCAGCACTCGATCGAATGGGCGTGGCCGGTGGCGTGGAGCGCGAGGGTGGCGCGCTCGATCGGGTCGTTGATCCACGTTTCGTCGCGGTTGGCGCAGGCGAGCACGACCTGGTGGAAGGCCTGGTCGCGGGTCACCCGGAAGCGGTCCGAGCGGAGCCGGCGGGCGAGCGAGCGCGAGCAGTGGAAATGGTCGATCGGCAGGATCGCGCGGGTGCGCGGTTCGACCCAGAAGATATCGTCGGCGTCGCGGCTGTCGGCCATCGGGAAAATGCCGGCGGCATAGCCGCGAAGCAGCAGGCGCGGGTCGAGCGGACCGCTCACAGCAGCGACTTCACCTTATCCTGCGGGCGGCAGAGCGCGACGCCCTTGTCGGTTTCGACCAGCGGCCGGTTGATCAGGATCGGGTGCGCGATCATCGCGTCGAGGATCTCGTCCTCGCTCTTCATCCCGTCGAGGAGGCCGAGCTCGGCGGCGAGCGGCTCCTTGGCGCGAAGCCCCTCGCTCGCGCGGATGCCCGCGCGGGCGTAGAGCCGCGCAAGCTCGTCGCGGGTCGGCGGGGTCTCCAGATATTCGATCACGGTCACGTCGCGGCCCGACTCGCGCAGCAGGTCGAGCGTCTTGCGCGAGGTGCCGCACTTCGGGTTGTGGTAGATGGTCGCGTTCATCGCCGCCGATTGTGGCACAGTCGACACGGCTTGCAACCGTTCGGGCGGCGCGGCGGAACTCGCATCGAACCGATCTCGTTGACCGGCGAAACGAGTCTCGCGCAGGCGGGATCGATGAATTAAGAGGCGCGGATGCGTAAAGTTCGAATTTCACGCCCGCGCGCCGCGCGATCGCTGGTCCTCGGCGTGGCGGCGGCCGGAATGCTGCTGGGCAACGGGCCGGCGAAGGCCGCGATTGCCGGCACCGGCGCCGCGCCGGGCAAGCCGGTGACCGCGGCGCCGTCGACCGGGTTCGACGCCTTTTACCGCTCGCGCGGCAACCGGCCGCTATGGCTCGATCCCAAGGCGGGCAACGCGGCGAAGGACCTGATCGCGCTGCTCCGCTCGGCCTCGCTCGACGGGCTCGACCCGGCGCGCTACCGCCCCGACGCGCTCGAGGCGCTGGTCGCGGCGGCGCGGCCGACCGACCCCGCCTCGATGATCCGCGCCGACGCGGCACTGTCGATGGCGTTCACCGACTATGTCGGCGACCAGCGGCGCGCGGCGGCGCGCGGCGAGGGCGTCACCTATGTCGATCCCTCGCTGCGGCCCGCGCCGCCGACCCCGCTCGCGCTGCTGCTCCGCGCGCAGGCCGCGCCCTCGCTCGACGGCTACGTCAAGTCGATGTCGTGGATGCACCCGATCTACATCGGGCTTCGCGCGGCGCTCGCCGACCCGGCGCTGACCGCCGACCGGCGCGCGCAGCTGACGCTCAACCTCGACCGGGCGCGCGCGCTTCCCCCGGCGAGCGGGCGCTACATCATCGTCAACGCGGCGCAGCAGCGGCTGTTCGCCTATGACGACGCCAAGGTGGCCGAGACGATGCGAGTGGTGGTTGGCAAGACCAAGCACCAGACGCCGATGCTGGCGGCCTATGTCCGCTACGCCGCGCTCAACCCCTACTGGTACGTCCCCGCCGACCTCGCCGCCGAGGACGTCGGGCAATATGTCGCCAAGTCCGGGCTGAAATATCTCGACACCTACGGCTACGAGGTGGTCGACAGCCTCGAGCCCGACGCGCACGTGCTCGACCCCGCCAAGGTCGACTGGAAGGGGGTCAATTCGGGCAAGGTGCAGGTGCTGATCCGGCAAAAGCCGGGGCCGAAGAATTTCATGGGGCGGATGAAGTTCATGTTCCCCAACGCCTTCGGCGTCTACCTGCACGACAACCCGCGCCGCGAATTGTTCGAAAAGGCCGAGCGTTTCTATTCGGGCGGCTGCGTGCGGCTCGAGGACGCGTCGCGGCTGGGGCAGTGGCTGTTCGGCCACCCCCTCGACTGGCAGGCGGCGGGGACCGAGCAGCAGGTGCCGCTGGCGCGGCCGGTGCCGGTCTACATCACCTACCTGACCGCGGTGCCCGACGAGACGGGGACCGGGATCGCCTATTTCGACGACGCCTATGGCCGCGACGCGGCCAAGACGGTCGACGCTCAGACGCCGGCGGGCGAAGGGGCCGGCGCCGGGGCAGCGAAGGTCGTCGCCGAGCGCTGAGCCTCGACAAGGTCGGGGCAGGGGGCGATCTTCGGCACCGCGAGCCACCACCAGCCGCTTCCGAACAGGGCGATGGCCGCGGTCAGCCAGAAGGCGCCGAGGTAATTGCCCCCGGTGGCCTGGATGATCGCGCCGGTGAGGATCGGGCCGACGATGCCGCTGGTATTGCCGACCCCGTTCATGATCCCGACCCACGCCCCCGCGGCGCGCCCGGCGAAGATCTGCGAGATGGCGTAGGGGTTGGCGCCGCCCATCCCGCCGAACAGCCCGAACACGAGCAGCGCGGCGAACAGCTCGGTGCGGGTGCTCGCCAGCCCGGCGGCGATGACGGTGGTGCCCATCGCGGTCTGGTAGACGACCATCAGTGCGCGGCGGACCTTCCCCTCGTCGCGGCCCGCGGCGACCAGCCGGTCGCTGAGCCAGCCCCACAGCAGCGCGCCGACTCCCTGGACGATGTAGACCATGGTCAGCATCGCGGTCATATCGGGGATCGCGATGCCGCGCTTTTCGGTCAGGAACAGCGGCAGCCAGGCGAGCGCGAAGAAAAAGGGATAGGTGTTGCAGAAGTGGCCGATCCCCATCGACCACGGCGCCCAGCGGCCCGCGACGAGGCGCAGCGGCACATCGGCGCGGCGCTCGGCACGGGTCGACCAGTGGGGCTTGCTGGTCATGAACCAGAAGGGCAGCCAGACGAGGGTCAGCGCGCCGAAGATCCAGAAGATCGGGCGCCAGCCGTGCGTGGCGAGGATATGGCCACCGGCGAAGGTGCCGATCGCCGGGCCGATCGCCAGCGCGGCGGCAAGCGCGGCGTTGGCGAGCCCGCGGTGGCGGTCGGGGACGTGCGCGGCGATGATCTTCGACGAGCAGGGAAAGGCGACGCCCTCGCCGATGCCGAGCAGCAGCCGCATCGTGACCAGCGCGGTCAGCCCGCCGACGAAGCCGGTGAAGAAGGTCGCCAGCGCCCAAAGCGCGAGCCCGCCCGCGACGATGCGGTAGACGCACATCCGCCCGCTGAGCCAGCCGATCGCGAGCTGCGCGGGGGCATAGACCCAGGCGAAGGCGCTGACCGCGAGCCCGAACTGTTCATGGTCGAGGTGGAGGTCGCCCTTGAGCTTGGGCGCGGCGATGCCGATCGCGCCGCGATCGACATAGTTGATCACCACGAACAGCGCGAGCAGCACGGTCAGTGCCAGCCCGCCGCGCTTGTGCGGCTCGCTCATCATCCTCTCCCTCGGCGGGAAGCTATGGCAGGCCGATCAGGACTGCGCCAGCCGGTCGGGGTGGGCGCGCTCGAACCGCACCGGCCAGTCGTCGCCGATTTCGGCGGAATAGAAGCGCGGGTCCTGCCCGTCGATCGTCACCGTCGCGTCGTAGGGGTGGCCGGTGGCGGGGTCGGTCCAGTCGAGTTTCACCGCGGCCGAGCCGATGATGTAATAGGTCTTGTTGCCGTCGACCCTGTAACGGCCGGCGAGCTGGTCGCGGGTGCAGGGGGCGTAAGCCGAAGTGCCGTCGCCGTCGAACGCGCAATTGCGCTCGATCGTCTCGACCGTGGCGGTGACCGGGACGGTCGCGGCGAGGAAGCGGTGATGCTTCCACCACGTCCAGCCGCCGACCAGCGCCGAGGCGGTGACGAACAGGATCTGCGCGCGCCAGTACCAGGTCATGCGTCCGGCCTAGCGCGGGCGCGTGAACAAAGCGTTCAGGCCTCGCCCGATTGCTCGTCGAGCCAGCGCTCCAGATGGTTGGGGCGCTGAATTTCGGAATGCGGCCGCACCATCCCCCGGATGGTACTATTTTCCGCCTTCCTCAAGCCAGCGTTCCAACCATTTGATGGTATAGTCACCATCGACGAAGGCGGGCTCGTCGATGATCCGCTGCTGGAGCGGGACGGTGGTCTTCATCCCCTCGACGACGAATTCGCGGAGCGCGCGCTTCAACCGCATGATGCATTCGTCGCGGTCGCGGCCGTAGACGATCAGCTTGGCGATCATGCTGTCGTAATAGGGCGGAACGCGGTAGCCGGCGTAGAGCCCGCTATCGACCCGTACGTGCATGCCCCCGGGGGCGACGTAATTTTTCACCAGCCCGGGCGAGGGGGCGAAGGTGACCGGGTCTTCGGCGTTGATTCGGCACTCGATCGCGTGGCCGGTGAGGTGGACCTCGTCCTGGCTCACCGACAGCCCGTCGCCCTGCGCGACGCGGATCTGTTCGCGCACGAGGTCCATCCCGCTGATCATCTCGGTCACCGGATGCTCGACCTGGAGCCGGGTGTTCATCTCGATGAAGTAGAATTCGCCGTTCTCGTAGAGGAACTCGACGGTGCCCGCGCCGCGATAGCCCATGTCGGCCATCGCCTGGCGGACGCGTTCGCCCATCGTCGCGCGCTGTTCGGGGGTGATGACCGGGGAAGGGGCCTCCTCGATCACCTTCTGGTGGCGGCGCTGGACCGAGCAGTCGCGCTCGCCGAGGTGGATCGCGTTGCCGTCGCCGTCGCCGAACACCTGGAACTCGATGTGCTTCGGGTCGCCGAGGTATTTTTCCATGTAGACGGTGGGGTCGCCGAACGCCGCGTTGGCCTCCGACGAGGCCTGCCCCATCAGGCTTTCGAGCTGGTCTTCGGACGGCACGACCTTCATCCCGCGCCCGCCGCCGCCCGACGCGGCCTTGATCAGCACCGGGTAGCCGATGTCGGCGGCGAGGCGCTTGGCCTCCTCGACGCTGTCGAGCGGGCCGGGCGAGCCGGGGACCAGCGGCAGGCCGAGCGTCTCGGCGGTGCGCTTGGCCTCGATCTTGTCGCCCATCACCCGGATATGTTCGGGCTTGGGGCCGACCCAGATGAGATTGTGCGATTCGACGATCTCGGCGAACTGGGCGTTCTCGCTGAGGAAGCCGTAGCCGGGGTGGACCGCGTCGGCGTGGGTGACCTCGGCGGCCGAGATGATGTTGGCGATGTTGAGGTAGCTGTCGCGCGCCGCCGGGGGGCCGATGCAGACCGCCTCGTCGGCGAGGCGGACGTGCATCGCGTCGGCGTCGGCGGTCGAATGGACCGCGACCGTCTTGATCCCCATTTCGTGACAGGCGCGGAGGATTCGAAGCGCGATCTCGCCGCGATTGGCGATGAGCAGCTTCTCGATGCGCCTGGTCAAGCGATCACCACCAGCGGCTGGTCGAACTCGACCGGCTGCGAATCGCCGATCAATATTTCCTTGATCGTGCCGCCCTTGTTGGCGGTGATCGGGTTCATCACCTTCATCGCCTCGATGATCATCAGCGTGTCGCCCGCGGCGACCTTCTGGCCGACGCTGACGAACGGCGCGGCGCCGGGTTCGGGCGAGAGATAGACGGTGCCCACCATCGGCGACTTGAGCGCGTCGGCGGCGGGCGCGGGCGCGGGCGCGGCGTCGGCCGCGGGGGCGGGCGCGGCGGCGGGCGCCGGGGCGGGCGCGGCCGGCGCGGCGTGGTGCATCGGCGCGGGGGCGTAGGCCATCACCGCGGCGGCCTCGCGGCGGACGCGGATCTTGCGGCTGCCGTCCTCGACCTCGATCTCGGTCAACTCGTTGGCGGCGAGCAGCTCGGCGAGCTCGCGCACCAGCGCCGAGTCGACCTGCATCGCGCCCTTGTCTGTCTTGTCCTGCGCCATCTGAAAAACCCTTCGAATTCGAGCCGCGCCTCCTGTCAGAGCGCGGCGGCCGCGTCCAGTGCCGTAAGGTAACCCGCCGCGCCCTGGCCCTTGATCACGCGGGCGGCGACCTCGCCGACATAGTCGACGTGGCGGAACGCCTCGCGCGTCGCCGGGTCACTGAGATGGACCTCGATCACCGGGGTGGCGATCGCGGCGACCGCGTCGCGAAGCGCGACCGAGGTGTGCGAATAGCCGCCGGGGTTGAAGATCACCGCCTTCGCGCCCCGGTCCTCGGCCTCGTGCAGCCAGTCGATCAGGTGACCCTCGTGGTTCGACTGGCGCTGGTCGAGCGTGACTCCGAGCGCCGCGGCGCGGGCGTGGAGCGAGGCGGCGATATCGTCGAGGCTCTGGGTCCCGTAAATCCCCGGCTCGCGCTTGCCGAGCCGGTTGAGGTTGGGGCCGTTGAGCACGTAAATCAGCGGTGGCGAAGGCATCGACAGCCCCTATATGGGCGTCATGACCGGAGCGATAGTCGAATGAGCGTGGACGGCACCGCGGGGGTCGTCATCAACGGCGAGCATCGCCGCGTCGGCGCGAATACCAGCCTCGCGCAGCTGATCGCCGAGATCGGGCTCGACCCGGCGCGGGTCGCGGTCGAGCGCAACCTCGAGATCGTGCCGCGATCGACCTTCGACAAGGTGATCGTCGAGGACGGCGACACCTATGAGATCGTCCATTTCGTCGGGGGTGGTTGAGTGAGCGATACGTGGCAGGTTGCCGGGCGGACGTTCGGCTCGCGGCTGATTGTCGGGACCGGCAAGTACAAGGATTTCGCGCAGAACGCGGCGGCGGTGGAGGCCAGCGGCGCGGAGATCGTCACCGTCGCGGTGCGGCGGGTCAACATCTCCGATCCGTCGCAGCCGGTGCTGATGGATTATATCGACCCGAAGAAGGTCACCTACCTGCCCAATACCGCGGGCTGCTTCACCGCCGACGAGGCGGTGCGGACGCTCCGGCTGGCGCGCGAGGCGGGGGGCTGGGAGCTGGTCAAGCTCGAGGTGCTCGGCGAGGCGCGGACGCTCTATCCTGACATGCGCGAGACGCTGAAGGCGTGTGCGACGCTGGCCAAGGAAGGCTTCCAGCCGATGGTCTACTGCGCCGACGACCCGATCGCGGCGAAGCAGCTCGAGGAGGAGGGCGCGGTGGCGATCATGCCGCTCGGCGCGCCGATCGGATCGGGGCTCGGAATACAGAACCGGGTGACGATCCGGCTGATCGTCGAAGGCGCGAAGGTGCCGGTGCTGGTCGATGCCGGGGTCGGCACGGCGAGCGACGCGGCGGTGGCGATGGAGCTCGGCTGCGACGGGGTGCTGATGAACACCGCGATCGCCGAGGCGAAGGACCCGGTGCGGATGGCGCGGGCGATGAAGCTGGCGGTCGAGGCGGGGCGCGAAGCCTATCTGTCGGGACGGATGGCGACCCGCAAATATGCCGATCCTTCGAGCCCGCTGGCCGGGCTGATCTAGTGGGATGGAGACGCCGCGCGACGCGGTCGAGGCGACGCTGGCGATGATCGCGGCGGCGCTTGCGGGCGAGGGGTTCGCGCTGAAGCCGGGCCTCAAGATCAAGCGCGTAGACGGCGATTATACCGATGTCATCCGCACCCAGACGAGCGTGTGGAACCGGACCGACACCCAGGCCTGGTTCACGCTGACGGCGGTGATCGAGAGCGGACGCTTCGGCCGTTTTCTCAAGGCGCGCTGGCCCGATCGCCCGGCGAACGTCAGCCGCCATGACCGCTTCGTCACCTCGCGCCAGCTGAAGAAGCCGGGGACGAACCTGACTTGTCGCTGGGACGCGATCTTGCCGGGCGACCGGGCCGCGATCGCCGAAGAAGCGACGGGAAACATCCGCACCCAGATCCTGCCGTGGTTCGCCGCGATGCGCGATCCGCTGGCGGTCGTTCGCCAGATCCCGGGCCCGTTCGCCGGGACGAGGCTGCTCCACTATGCGCTGGCGAACGGGCTCGAGCGGGAAATGCGCGCGCATCTCGTCGAGGTGTCGCAAAAAGTGCCCGCGTTCGGCGAGGCGATGGCGCGGATGAAAGCGGGCACGATGGACCGCCGGCCCGGAAATTCGTTCGACGAGATCGCGCTCAGGGCGATCGAGCTGGGTCTCGCCTGACGCGGCGAGCCGAGTCGCGATGCGACGAATGGTGAAACAATGGGCAAGTCGCGGCGTCATCCTCCCAACAACACATCGAGAGGAGTATAAGTCATGGGTGAGTTCACCGACAAGCTCAAGGGTCATGTCAACGACGCGATCGGCGAACTGAAGCAGAAGTCGGACAATCCCGACACGCAGGCCGAGGGCAAGCGCCAGGAGATTCACGGCGAGATGCAGAAAACCAAGGGCGAGGTCGAAGGCGCCATGGGCGATCGTATCTAAACGATACCTTCGGTAATATTAGGGCCGTCTCCGCGAGGAGGCGGCCTTTTTCGTGCGTGATTCCGCTTAGCGCTCGCGCAGGCGGGTGATGGTGGTGGCGTTGCTGATCACCTCGACGTCGGTGACGCAGTGGAGCAGGCGGATGCCGGTGCGCGCCTTGGCTGCCTCCAGCGCCAGGGCGAAGTCCTCGGTCTTTTCGACCCGCACGCCCCAGCCGCCGAACGCCTCGGCGAGTTTCACGAAGTCGGGGTTGGCGAGCACGGTCGCCTCGACCCGGCCCGGATATTCGCGTTCCTGGTGCATCCGGATCGTGCCGTAGGCGCCGTTGTCGACGAGGATGACGATGAGGTTCGCGCCATATTGGGCGGCGGTGGCGAGTTCCTGTCCGTTCATCAGGAAATCGCCGTCGCCCGCGACGCAGACCACGGTGCGTTCGCTGAAGCGAAGGCTCGCGGCGACCGCGGCGGGAAGACCGTAGCCCATCGTGCCGCTGGTTGGGGCGAGCTGGGTCGGCATCGGTCCATAGTGCCAGTAACGGTGCCACCAGCCGCTGAAATTCCCCGCGCCGTTGCAGACGATCGTGTCGGCGGGAAGCGCGGCGCGCATCGCCGCGACGCACGGGCCGAGGTCGAGCGTCACGCCCTCGCGCGGCTTCGGGTCGGACCAGTCGAGCCATTCGCGGTGGGCTTCCTCGCCCGCGCGGAAGGGCAGGAGGTCGGGTTCGTGCCAGTCGGCGACGACCTCGGCGAATTCGTCCATCTCGGCGCAGATCGGCAGGTCGGCGTGATAGACGCGGCCGAGCTCGTTGGGATCGGGGTGGACATGGACCAGCGTCTGGCCGGGGTGGTCGGGGGTGACCAGCCTGTAGCCGTCGGTGGTCGACTCGCCGAGGCGCGCGCCGACGACGAGCAGCAGGTCGGCCTCGCGCACCCGCTGCTGGAGCTTCGGATTGGGGCCGTAGCCGAGCTGGCCGGCATAGACGCGGCAGTCGTTGGCAATCGCGTCCTGGCGGCGGAAGGCGGCGGCGACGGGGATTCCGTGGCGCGCGGCGAAGTTCGCGAAATGGTGCGCGGCGGCGGGATTCCAGCCTGCCCCGCCGACGATCGCGACCGGGTTGGTGGCGTCCTTCAATAGGCCGAACAGCGCCTCGACCGCGCCCGCGCAGGGCGGCTGGTTGATCGGCGGGACCGGCGGACGGTCGAGCGCCTCCACCTCGTCGCGCAGCATGTCCTCGGGGATGGCGAGGACGACCGGGCCGGGGCGGCCCGAGGTGGCGACGCGATAGGCGCGCGCGATATATTCCGGGATCCGCCGGGCATCGTCGATCCGCGCCGCCCACTTGGCGATGGGGGCGAAAAAAGCGGGGAAATCGACTTCCTGGAAGCCCTCGCGGTCCTTGTCGGCGCGGTCGAGGTCGCCGACGAACAGGATCATGGGGGTCGAATCCTGGAAGGCGACGTGGACGCCCGCGCTGGCGTTGGTCGCGCCGGGTCCGCGGGTGACGAAGGCCACGCCGGGGCGCCCGGTGAGCTTGCCGTCGGCGTCGGCCATGTAGGCGACCCCGCCTTCCTGCCGGCAGACGACGACGTCGATCGCGGGCGCGTCGTGGAGCGCGTCGAGCGCGGCGAGGAAGCTTTCGCCGGGAACGGTGAAGACGCGGTCGCAGCCCTGGATGCGAAGCTGGTCGACGAGGATCTGGCCGCCGGTGCGTGTGGTCATGCCTGGTGGATCGCTTTCACCACCTGGTAGCTTTCCATGCCTTCCTTGCCGCCTTCGCTGCCGAAGCCCGAGTCCTTGACCCCGCCGAAGGGGGCGTCGGCGACCGAGATGGCGAAGCTGTTGATCCCGACCATGCCGCTTTCGACGAGGTCTCCGATCAGGTTGGCGCGGCGGCCGTTTTCGGTGAAGGCGAAGGCGGCGAGGCCGAAGGGAAGGCGGTTGGCCTCACCGATCACCTCGTCGAAGGTCGCGAACGAACGCGTCACCGCGACCGGGCCGAACGGCTCCTCGTTCATGATGCTCGCCTCGTTGGGGACGTCGGCGAGCAGGGTCGGCTGGAAGAAGAAGCCCCCATTCTTATCGAAAGCGCCTCCGCGCTCGCCGCCGGCGAGAACGCGCGCGCCCTTGGCCCTGGCGTCGCCGACCAGCTTCTCGATCGCCTCGGGCCGGCGGTCGTTGGCGAGCGGGCCCATCTTGGTGTCGGCGTCGAGGCCGTCGCCGACCTTCACCTTCGCGGTCCGCTCGGCGAAGCCCTTCAAGAAGGCGTCGTAGATCGATTCCTGGACGTAGAAGCGGGTGGGCGAGACGCACACCTGCCCGGCGTTCCGGAATTTCTGCGGCACGACCATGTCGAGCGTCTTGTCGAGGTCGCAATCGTCGAAGATCATCACCGGCGCGTGGCCGCCGAGTTCCATCGTGATCCGGGTCATGCTGTCGGCGGCGAGGCGCATCAGGTGCTTGCCGACCGCGGTCGAGCCGGTGAAGCTGACCTTGCGGATCTGCCGGCTGCCGATCAGCGTGCGGCTGATGAGGTCGGCCTCGCCGTGGACGAGCTGGGCGACGCCCCTGGGCAGGCCCGCGTCGGCCAGCGCGCGGAACATCTCGGTGACGCAGCCCGGGGTCTCCTGCGGCGGGCGCGAGATGACGGTGCAGCCGGCGGCGAGCGCGGCGGCGAGCTTCTTGGCGAGCAGGTAGACCGGGAAATTCCACGGGGTGAAGGTGGCGACCGGGCCGACCGGCTGGCGGATCACGCGGCTGAGCTGGCCCGCCGGGCGGACGAGGGTGCGGCCATAGTCGCGCTTCGCCTCCTCGGCATACCAGTCGAACAGCTGCGCGCTGCCCATCACCTCGGCCTTGGCCTCGGGCAGCGGCTTGCCCTGTTCCTGAGTCAGGATCGCGCCGATGTGGTCGGCGCGCTCGCGCAGCAGCTGCGCGGCCTTGCGCAGGATCGTAGCCCGCTTGTCGACGTCCATCGCCTTCCATTCGGGCCACGCGCGTTCGGACGCGGCGAGCGCCTCGTCGAGGTCGGCCCTGGTCGCGTTGGGGAGGTCGGCGATGCCGCCCGCGGTGACCGGGTTGACGACGGTAAAGGTTTCGCGGCCCTCGCCGCTGCGCCAGGCGCCGTCGATGAAATGCTGGAGGTCGGTGTCGTAGCTCATGGACGGGCAGATAGGCGCGCCTTGAACGCGCCGCAACGGCTCGCTAGGCCGGGCGGCGAAGAGGAGCCAAGCGCATGACCAAGTCCGAACTCGCCCACAAGATGAACGACGCGCAGGCGTGGCTGCCGGGCAAGACGGTGAAGCTCGATTTCGGCCCTGACGGGGCGGTGATGCTCGACGGCAAGGCGAGCGCGGTGACCGAGGACGACGGGCCGGCGGACACGACGATCAAGGTGTCGTGGGCCGACTGGGAAGCGATGACCCAGGGCCAGCTCGACGGGATGACCGCGTTCATGACCGGCAAGCTCAAGGTCGAGGGCGACATGTCGAACGCGATGCAGCTTCAGGGCGTGCTGTCGAAGCTGCGGGGCTGAGTCGTGCGCCGCGCCGCGACGTTGCTGGTCGCCGGCCTGCTCGCGGCGTGCGGACGGCACGATCCGCCGTCCGCCGATAAGGTCGATCGCACGGCCGAGGCGACATCGGCGCCGGTCGGGCCGGCCAACGCGGTCACGGTGGCGCCGGACGACCGGAGGCATAGCGCCCTTACCGCGGTAAAGGCCGCGGCGGGCGAGACCGCCCCCGACGCGCGCGTCGCGCTGGCGTTCGCCGACATTGGTGGCGACGCGCGCGAGGAAGCGATCGCCTACCTGGTCGATTCCAACCATTGTGGGACGGGCGGTTGCTCGCTGATCGTGCTGACGCCGTCGGGCAAGGGGTGGAAGACCCTGGCGCAGACCAGCGTGACCCAGCTTCCGGTCAATCGGCTGTTGACGAGGAAGGACGGCTGGAACGACCTCGCCGTGGCGATCGGCGGCGGGGGCGGCAAGGCCGGCATCGCGCTGCTCCGCTTCGCCAACGGGCGCTACCCTGACAATCCGTCGGTCGAGCCGATCCTCAATCGCCTGCCCGAAGGCGCGCGGCGGATCTTGCCCGACGATCACGACCACCTCGTCCCGCTTGGCGGCTAGCGGCCGCGCCGGTTGACCCGCCGCCGCCGCTCGCCCTAGGGCCATCGGTCTAAGAGGAGACGCGCCTTGGCCAACAAGATCTACCCCGATGCCGCCGCGGCGCTCGACGGGTTGTTGTTCGACGGGATGACGATCGCCGCGGGCGGGTTCGGGCTGTGCGGGATCCCCGAGCGGCTGATCGACGCGATCGTGGCGAGCGGGGTGAAGGACCTCACCATCGCCTCGAACAATGCCGGGATCGACAACGAGGGGCTCGGCAAGCTGCTGCGCACGCGGCAGGTGAAAAAGATGATCTCGTCCTACGTCGGCGAGAACAAGGAGTTCGAGCGGCAGTTTCTCGCGGGCGAGCTCGAGGTCGAATTCTGTCCGCAGGGGACGCTCGCCGAACGGATGCGCGCGGGCGGGGCGGGAATCCCGGGCTTTTACACGAAGACCGGGGTCGGCACGCAGGTCGCCGAGGGCAAGGAAGTGAAGAGCTTCGACGGCCCAAATGGACCTGAAGACTATATCCTCGAACGCGGCATCCGCGCTGACCTCGCGATCATCAAGGGGTGGAAGGCCGACGAGAGCGGCAACCTCCTGTTCCGCAAGACCGCGCGCAACTTCAACGCACCGGCCGCGACCTGCGGCAGGATCTGCGTCGCCGAGGTCGAGGAGGTCGTGGCCGTCGGCGCGCTCGACCCCGACGCGATCCATTTGCCGTCGATCTACGTCAAGCGACTGATCGACGGCGCGCCCTACGACAAGAAGATCGAGTTCACGACCACCCGCGAAAGGACCGCCGCATGATCGTCTTCCTCGCCGCGCTGGCCGCCGCTGCCGCGCCCGCGCCGTCGACCCGCGCCGCCGACCTCGTCGCGATCGACGCGACGATCAAGGCGACCTACTCCGTTATCTCGGGTCCCGCCGGGCAGAAGCGCGATTTCGACCGGATGCGGTCGCTGTTCGCGCCCAACGCGCTGCTTCGCGTCATCACGCCCAAGGGCATTCGCGGCGGCAGCCTCGACGACTATATTTCGAAGAGCGGGCCGATCCTCGAGAAGGAAGGCTTCTACGAGCGCGAGTTGGGACGGCGGACCGAAGTCTACGGCAACCTCGCCCATGCCTGGTCGTCGTACGACGGGCATACCGCGAGCGGCTCGTTCCACGAGCGCGGGATCAACAGCTTCCAGCTGGTGAAGATCGACGGCCAGTGGAAGGTCGCCTCGATCCTGTGGCAGGAAGAGGGCTCGCCGCCGGTGTATCCGCTGCCCAACCTGGGCCGGAAGGTCGGCCGCTGATGGCCTGGACCCGCGACCAGATGGCGGCGCGCGCGTCGAAAGAGCTGCGCGACGGTTACTACGTCAACCTGGGCATCGGCATCCCGACGCTGGTGGCGAACCATGTGCCCGAGGGCATGGAAGTGACGCTGCAGTCCGAGAACGGGATGCTCGGCATCGGGCCGTTCCCCTATCCCGACGAGGTCGACCCCGACCTCATCAACGCGGGCAAGCAGACCGTCAGCGAGCTCGACAAGACCAGCTATTTCTCGTCCGCCGACAGCTTCGCGATGATCCGCGGCGGGCACATCGACCTTGCCGTGCTTGGCGCGATGGAGGTCAGCCAGCGCGGCGACATCGCCAACTGGATGATCCCCGGCAAGATGATCAAGGGCATGGGCGGGGCGATGGACCTCGTCGCCGGGGTCAAGAAGATCATCGTCGTGATGGAGCACAACGCCAAGGACGGCAGTGCCAAGTTCATCCCCGCCTGCACGCTGCCGCTGACCGGCAAGAACGTGATCGACATGATCGTCACCGACCTCGCCGTGTTCCAGCGGCCCGACCACGACAGCGCGTTCCGGCTGGTCGAGCTGGCGCCCGGGGTGAGCGCTGACGAGGTGCGCGCGAAGACCACCGCGGCCTACGAGGGGTGAGCCGGGCGCGCCTCGCGCTCGCCGTCGCGGCGCTGTTCGCGCTCGGCGGCTGCGACGCGCTCGACAAGCTGGCGAAGAAGCGCGAGGCGAAGGCGGGACCGGCGGCCAACGCGGCGGCGCCGGTGGCCGACGAAAGCTGCGCCGAGGGATGGCGGGTGAGTCTCGACGAGGCGAGCTTCGCGTCGGCCTCGCTGTCCGCCGACCGGCTCGACGCGCTCGGCGAGGCGGTCGGCGAGCGCGCCGCCGACAGCGCCGACCAGGCGTGCGCCGACGGTGCGCTCGACCCGGCGAGGGCGCGCGCGGTGCGCCATGTCGTCGTCGCCAACAGCGCCGATGGCGGGGCGCCGCTGTTCCGGCTCGACGGCGACACGGTGCGCGTCGAGTGGGGCTTCGCGCGGCACGAGCTCGCGCTTCCCGGCGACGGCGAGTGGCGCGCCGGCCTCATCTGTTCGATCGACCCCGAAAGCGAGGAATGTCCGCATGAAAGCGCTGCTCAGTAAGGCCCCCGGCGGCCCCGATTCGCTGGTCGTCGAGGAGGTCGCCGCGCCCGTCGTGGGGCCGGGGCAACTGAAGCTCCGCGTGCGCGCGGCGGCGGTCAACTATCCCGACGTGCTGATCATCGAGGACAAGTATCAGTTCAAGCCGCCGCGCCCGTTCAGCCCGGGAGGCGAGGTCGCGGGCGAGGTGGTCGAGGTCGGCGAGGGGGTGACCGGCTGGGCGGTCGGCGACCGCGCGATCGCCGTCCCCGGCTGGGGCGGAATGGCCGAGGAGATCGTCATCGCGGCGGCCTCGGCCTACCGGTTGCCCGCGGGGCGCAGCTTCGTCGACGGGGCGGCGCTGCTGCTGACCTATGCAACCTCGATCCACGCGCTTTGGGACAGGGGGCGGCTCGAGGCGGGCGAGACGCTGCTGGTGCTCGGCGCGGCGGGGGGCGTCGGGCTCGCCGCGGTCGAGCTCGGCAAGGCGCGCGGGGCGCGGGTGGTCGCGGCGGTGTCGAGCGAGGACAAGGCGGCGGCGGCGCGCGCGGCGGGGGCCGACGAGACGCTGGTCTATCCGCGAGGGGACCTCGACAGGGAGGCGTCGAAGGCGCTGGCCGAGGCGTTCAAGGCGGCGGTCGGCAAGGGCGGGGCGGACGTCGTCTACGACCCCGTCGGGGGCGACTATGCCGAGCCGGCGCTTCGCGCGATCGGCTGGGAAGGGCGCTACCTGGTGGTCGGATTCCCGGCGGGGATCCCCCGGCTGCCGCTCAACCTTACGTTGCTCAAGAGCTGCGACGTGTGCGGGGTGTTCTGGGGCGCGTTCGCCGCTCGCGAGCCGGCCGCGAACGCCGCGCATGTCGCCGAGCTGTTCGCGCTGTGGGACGCGGGGAAGATCGCGCCGAAGGTCAGCGCGACCTATCCGCTGGCACGCGGGGGCGAGGCGATCGCGGCGCTGGCGGGACGGTCGGTGATCGGCAAGCTGGTGGTCGAGCTTTAGGCGGAAGGGGACGGCCGCCGACGGCTCGGCATTGACGGCTTGGCTTTGACGGCTTGGCTTTGACGCCTCGGCATTGACGCCTTGGCATTGACAGGGGCGGCGGGGCGCGGCCATGGTGCCCGCGATGCGTGACTCGATCCGCCTTGCCGACCTGTCGACCGCTTCGCGCGGCTGGTGGTGGCGCTTGCCCAAACGATGGCGCGCGCGCGGCTGACGGACCTCTTTCAAGGTTCATCGAATGTGTGACCCGCCCTCACCCGGCGGGTTTTTTCTTGCTCCCCATCTTTCGAAAGTGACATTTTTCCCATGATCATCGTGATGAAGCCCGAGGCCGACCAGGCCGAAGTCGACCGCCTGCTCGCCCAGATCGAGGCGAAGGGGCTGAAGCCGCTGCACATGCCGGGGAGCGAGCGGGTCGTGCTCGGCGCACTCGGCGACGAGCGGGTCCTGGCCGAGCTTTCGCTCGAGGCCGATCCCTATGTCGAATCGGTCAAGCCGATCCTGTCGCCCTACAAGCTGGTCGCGCGCGACCTTCACCCCCACGACACGATCGTGAAGATCGGCGACGCCAGCTTCGGCGGCGGGCGATTTGGGCTGATCGCGGGGCCGTGCGCGGTCGAGAGCGAGAGCCAGCTGCTCGCCAGCGCGAAGGCGGCCAAGGCGGCCGGCGCGCGGGTGCTTCGCGCCGGGGCGTACAAGCCGCGCACCAGCCCCTACAGTTTCCAGGGGCATGGGCCCGAGGGGCTGACGCTGCTGGCCGAGGTCGGGCGCGAGGTCGGGCTGCCGGTGGTCACCGAGGTGATCGAGACCGCCGACGTCGAGCTGGTCGCGACCCATGCCGACGCGCTCCAGGTCGGGGCGCGCAACATGCAGAATTTCGCGCTGCTGAAGGCGGTCGGGTCGGTCGCCAAGCCAGTGGTGCTGAAGCGCGGCATGTCGGCCAAGGTCGAGGACCTGCTGCTGGCGGCCGAATATATCCTTGCCGCGGGCAACGACCAGGTGATCCTGTGCGAGCGCGGAATCCGCACCTTCGAGACCGCGACGCGCAATACGCTCGACCTCGCGGCGGTGCCGATCCTCAAGAAGAAAAGCCATTTGCCGGTCGTCGTCGACCCGAGCCACGGCACCGGCATCCGCGACCTCGTCACGCCGATGGCGCTGGCCGGGGCGGCGGCGGGGGCCGACGGGCTGATGATCGAGGTCCATGTCGATCCCGCCACCGCGCTTAGCGACGGGCCGCAGTCGCTCTATCCCGAGCAGCTGCTCGCGCTCGGCAAGCAGCTCGAGGCGATGCTGCCGGTGCTCGGGCGCTCGCTGTGAGGCAAGGGCGTTGAAAATCGCGGGCGAGGGCGAGACCGCGCTGCTGGCGCGGCGGCTGGCCGAGCGGTTCGACTCGGTCGAGCTCGCCGACCGGCTGGGCGCGGCCTTCCTGTTCCGGCGCACCGGCGGGGCGGCGCTGATCCTCGTCGATGCCGCGCTGCGGCTCGAGGCGAAGGGGGGCGAGGCGGTGCTGACCGCGCTGTCCGACGGCGGCGAGGCGCTGCTCGCCCCGCTCGCCGCGCGGCTGGCGGCGAACCTCGTCGCGCGCGAGCCGCGGCGGTTGGCGCTTCGCTACGATCGCTGCGACGACCCCGACGAGGCGGTGCGCGCCGCCGCGCCGAGCGCGCTCGACCCGCTCCGCGCGCTGGTTTCGGCGATCCGCCCCGCCGACCGCGACGAACGCTTCGCGCTGGTCGCGATGGGGCTGGTCGGGTTCGATCATGTCGACATGGTCGAGGCGCTGCCCCCCGCCGCGCCGGGCGATTTTCCCGACCTGGTGTTCGTCGTTCCCGAGACGCTGGTGGTGGTCGAGCCGGGCGGGGCGAGCCGGGTGCTGAGCCTTGCCGCCGGCGACTCCGACGAGGCGCGCGCGCGGCGGCTCTACCATCTCGCGACCGAGCGGCTGGTGAAGACCGTCGCGCGGTGCGAGCTTCCCGCGCCGCCGCGCGAGGAGGCGCCGCCGCCGCGCAGCGAGGCGGTCCCCGACCTCGACGATGCGGCGTTCGCGGGGGTGGTCGCGCGCTTGAAGGAGCATGTCGCGGCGGGCGACATCTTCCAGGCGGTGCCGAGCCGCGCCTTTCGCGCGCCGTGCGACGATCCGGCGGCGGCGTTCCGCCGCCTCGTCGCCGCGGACCCGAGCGCCTACCAGTATCGCTTCGACACCGGGCACGGGACGCTGTTCGGCGCTTCGCCCGAGACCGCGGTCGAGATCCGCCGCGAAGGCGAGGCGCGCAAGGTCATTGTCCGCCCGATCGCGGGCACCCGTCCGCGCGGGGCGACCGGGGACGAGGACGACCGGCTCGAGGCCGACCTGAGGCTCGACCAGAAAGAGAATGCCGAGCACATGATGCTGGTCGACCTGGCGCGCAACGATGTCGCGCGGGTGGCGATACCGGGGACCCGGCGGGTCACCCGGCTGCTCGACACGCTTCGCTTTCGCCGGGTGATGCACCTCGAATCGACGGTCGAGGGCGAGCTTCCCGGCGACGCCGACGCGATCGACGTGATCCGCACCTGCCTCAACGTCGGCACGCTGTCGGGGGCGCCCAAGCTCAGCGCGATCGACCTCATCCGCCGGGTCGAGGCGAGCCCGCGCGGGCCCTATGGCGGGGCGATCGGCTACCTCACCGGGGACGGGGCGATGGACACGGCGGTGGTGATCCGCTCGGCATTGGTGCGCGGCGGGGTCGCCGAGGTTCGCGCCGGGGCGGGAGTGGTCGCCGACAGCGTTCCGCTGGCCGAGGCGGCGGAGACGCGGGCGAAGGCGAGCGCGGTGCTGGCGGCGATCGGTGCGGTGGCATGAACATCCTGCTGGTCGACAACCGCGACAGCTTTACGTTCAACCTCGCCGAGGCGTTCCGCTCGGCGGGGGCGCGCGTCGAGGTGGTGCGCAACAGCATCGACCCGGCGACGGCGCTGGCGCGCGCCGAGGCGAGCGGGGCGGCGATTCTGCTGTCGCCCGGGCCGGGCGCGCCCGCCGACGCGGGCTGCTGCCTCCAACTCATCGCGCTGGCGAAGGGCCGGGTGCCGCTGATCGGCATCTGCCTCGGCCACCAGGCGATCGTCGAGGCGGCGGGCGGGACGGTCGAGCGCGCGAAAGAACCGGTCCACGGGCGCTGCTCGTCGCTGGTGCACAATGGCGAGGGCGCGTTCGACGGGCTGCCGAGCCCGCTCACCATCGGCCGCTACCACAGCCTGTGCACCCCGGCGGCGAGCCTGCCCCCGGGGATCGTCGCCGACGCGGAGCTCGAGGGGATGGCGATGGCGATCCGCGACGAGGCGGGGCTGGCGATCGGACTCCAGTTCCACCCCGAGTCGATCCTGACCCCGCGCGGCGACCGTCTGATCGCCGGAATGCTGGGCTGGGCGAAGGCGCGACTGGCCGCCCCGACGCCCGTTGCCCAAACGCCTGCCCCCGCCTAGATGGAGGAGGAACAGACCAAGGACCGCCGATGACCCAGTTCGACGACCGCGAGCGCGCCTTCGAGGCGAAGTTCGCCCATGACGAGGAAATGCAGTTCCGTATCACCGCGCGCCGCAACCGGCTGCTCGGCGAATGGGCGGCGCGGCTGATGGGGCTGACCGAGGTCGAGGCCGAGGCCTATGCCAAGGACGTGGTCCGCGCCGATTTCGAGAATGCCGGCGACGAGGACGTGGTCCGCAAGCTGCTGGGCGACCTGACCCAGGCCGGGGTTGACGTCGACGAGGCGAAGATCCGCGAGGCGATGGGCCACAAGTCGGTCGAGGCGCGCCGCCAGATCATCGAGCAGATCAACTGATGCCGATGCGTGCCGACGAGATCGAGGCGCTGATCCTCGCCGCGATGCCCGACGCGGCGGTCGAGATCCGCGACCTCGCCGGCGACGGCGACCATTATGCGGCGAAGGTGATCAGCCCGTCCTTCGCCGGTTTGAGCCGGGTTCGCCAGCACCAGCTGGTCTACCAGGCGCTCGGCGGGCGAATGGGCGGCGAGCTTCACGCGTTGCAGCTCGAGACCGCCATTCCTTCCGGAGACCATCAATGAGCGACGACACCCGCCAGCGGATCGACCAGATCGTCCGATCCAACGACATATTGCTGTTCATGAAGGGCACCGCGCTGTTCCCGCAGTGCGGCTTTTCGAGCCGCGCGGTGGCGATCCTCGACCATCTCGGCGCGCCGTTCGAGACGTTCGACGTATTGCAGGACCCCGAGGTCCGCGCGGGAATCAAGGAATATAGCGACTGGCCGACCATTCCGCAGCTTTACGTTCGCGGCGAGTTCGTCGGCGGCAGCGACATCATGATGGAAATGTTCGAAAGCGGTGAGCTGAAAGCGCTGGTCGACGGGACCGACGCCTGAGCCGGGGCGATCCGGTCGCCCCGCGCCGCCTTCCCGGAATCAAGGAAGGGACGGTGAGGGGGGACCAGAAAACCACCCTCACCGTCCCTTCGATTGGTTTGTGGAACCAAGTGGACGAATGACATGATGCACCCGCCGTGCCAAATTGAAGGAATGGCGGAAAACGGGGAAAATATTCCTGTGGCCCGAGTGCGCTCCTTCGCCTCCTGTCAAAAATCCCGACGTTTCGTGGCCGCGGTTCGATGATCGTCGCCGACGTCACCCAGAGCTGGTCGGCGGTCGGCGGGGGGGTCGGCACCTATTTGCGCGCCAAGCGCCGCTATCTGCTCGAGCGGACGGAGGCGACCCATGTGATGGTGCTCCCCGGACCGCGCACCGAGACGCTGGTCGAGGCGGGCGGACGCGCGATATCCTGTTTCGTGAAGTCGCCCCCGGTGCCGTTCAGCCCCAACTACCGGCTGATGCTCGACAACCGCGCGGTGCGCGCCGCGCTCGCCGCGCACCGGCCCGACGTGATCGAGTGCCAGGACGCCTATAATTTGCCGTGGGCGGCGCTTCGCCATGCGCGGCGGAACCCGGGGACCGCGGTGGTCGGCGCCTATATGACCGATTTTCCCACCGCCTATGTGTCGCGGCCGATCGGCAAGGTCGCGGGGGCCGCGGTCGGCGGGGCGCTGGCGCGGCTCGCCTATGCCTATGTCGGCCAGCTCTACCGCCGGTTCGACCTCGCTTACGCGCTGAGCCGTCACGGCGGCGCCGACAAGCTCGAGCGCGCGGGCGTGACCGGGGTCGAGGTGGTGCCGCTCGGCGCGGACATCGACGCCTTTTCGCCGGACCTGCGCGACGAGGGGTTTCGCGCCGCGCTCGGGGTCGCGCCGGGGCAGGCGCTGCTGGTCTATGCCGGGCGGATGGACGCCGAGAAGCGCGCGCAGACGGTGGTCGACGCCTTTCTCGCGCTACCCGAGGAACTGGGCGCGCACCTGCTGCTGCTGGGCGACGGGCCGCTGCGCGAAAAATTCGTCGCGCAGGGCGCGGGGCGGCGGCTGCACGCGCTTGGGTTCGTCGGCGAACGCGCCCGGCTGGCGACCGCGCTGGCGAGCGCCGACCTCTACGTGTCGGGGATGGCCGACGAGACCTTCGGCCTGTCGATCGTCGAGGCGCAGGCGTCGGGGCTGGGAATCGTCGGGGTCGCCGCGGGGGCGATGATCGACCGGGTGCCCGCCGCGCTCGGGCGGCTCGGCCCGGTCGGCGACGGCGCGGCAATGGCCGACAATATCCGCGCGATGCTGGGCACCGACCTCGTCGCGCTTCGCGGCGCGGCGCGCGCCCATGCCGAGCGCTATAGCTGGACCGCGACGATGGACCGGCTGGTGGGCGAGCTCTATCCGCTCGCCCGCGCTCGCGCCGCGGCGAGTGCCGGGCGAGCCCCGGTGCGTGGCGGCGCGCCGCTCGCCGAGGCCTGAGCTCCCGCCGCCGCGCTTCACCTGACGCGCGTTTGCTGTCACAACGGCGCGCGTGGAGGCGCCGTTCGAAAAGCTGGAGACGCTGGAGGTCGCGATCGGGCGGGTGCTGGCGCGCAACCCGTCGCCCTACACCTACACCGGCACCCAGACCTACCTTGTCGGCAGCCACGAGCTGGTGGTTATCGACCCCGGCCCCGACCGGCCCGACCATGTCGCGGCGGTAATCGCGGCAATCGGCGGGCGTCCGGTCAAGGCGATCGCCTGCACCCACACGCACAACGACCATTCGCCCGCCAGCCGCGCGCTGAAGGAGGCCACCGGCGCGCCGATTATCGGCTGCGCCCCGCTCGCGCTCGATAGCGACGGCCCGCGCGCCGACGCCGCGTTCGACCCCGACTATGCGCCCGACGAGGTGCTGGACGACGGGCAGTCGATCCTGTTCGACGGCGGCTGGCGGCTGACCGCGGTGGCGACCCCGGGGCATACGTCGAACCACCTCTGCTTCTTCATGGACGGCAACGGTGCGCTGTTCACCGGCGACCATGTGATGGGCTGGTCGACCACGGTGGTGGTGCCGCCCGACGGCGACATGGGCGCGTACATGGACAGCCTGCGCAAGCTGCGCGCGCGCGAGGACCGCATCTTCTACCCCGCGCACGGCGCCCCGGTGACTCGACCCGACCAGTATCTGCGCGGGCTGATCGGCCACCGGATGCAGCGCGAGCGGCAGATCCTCGGGCTGCTCGCCGAAGGGGTGACGACCATTCCCGCGATCGTCGCCGCCGCCTATCCCGGGCTCGACGGGCGGCTGGTCGGGGCGGCGGGCGGGACGGTCGCGGCGCATTTGCTGGACCTTCGCGCGCGCGGGCTCGTTGAGGAGGGCGAGGGAGAGACATGGACGCCGAGCCCCAGCAACGCCTGACGCGAACGCCGAGGATCGAACGCCCCGTCGCGATCGGGCTGATCGTACTCGCGCTGCTGCTCGGGCTGGTGATCGGCCCCGTGCTGGGCGTCGGCAAGTGGCTGATGGGCGGATCGAACCCCGAGACGGTGGCGACCTCGGCGCTCCAGTCGATGCGCGCGCAGAACCGGCTGGTGCCGTTCGTCGCGCGCTACGTATCGGTGGTGACCAGCAGCGAGAGCCGGCTCGGCGGGCTGCTGTCGGCGCAGCGGACGCTGATCCTGCCCGGCGACGTGCGCTACGAGCTCGACTTGTCGAAGCTCGGCCCCGGCGACGTCAAGTGGAACGGGGCGACCAACACGTTGAGCGTGAACCTTCCCGAGATCGAGATCGCGGGGCCCGAGGTCGACCTCCACAATGCGCGCGAATATGGCGCGGGCGGGCGGCGCGGGGGGGGGACCCCGGCGGGGGCGAGCCCCGACCAGGCGAATCGCGACCGCGCGGTCGCCGACCTTCGCAAGCAGGCTTCGGCACCGGTGCCGATGGGGCTTGCGCGCGAGGCGGGGCGGCAGGCGATCGAGCGAAGCTTCGCGATGCCTCTGCAGGCGGCGGGGTTCAAGGACGCCAAGGTGGTCGCGCGCTTCCCGGGCGACGGCGAGCCGCTGAACGGCGAAGTGCTCGACCATAGTCGCAGCTATAACGAGGTCATGACGTCGAACCGGGGGTGACTCGGCTGTGTTAGTCTGGTAAAGCACCCGAGTCTCGTAAAGGGGGGACTCACATGGCAACCACGATCGACGCGATCGCCGGCAATCGTCCGGGCGGTCGCGGCTACATGGCCGACCAGGCCTTTTTCACGCGCTACGCGATTTTCCTGGCCGCCTTCATCCTGTTCGGCTTCATCCAGTTCGAGCTTCGCGGCTTCGTCGACATCCGCACCGTGCCGCCGATCTTCCACCTGCACGGCGCGGTGATGGTCAGCTGGCTGGCGCTCGGCGTCGTCCAGAATCTGCTGATTTCGAAGATGCAGGTGAAGACTCACCGCACGGTCGGCTGGATCGGCGCGGCGCTGGCGGTCGCGGTGGTCGCGGTCGGCATGGCGGCGGGGCGCGCGGCGCTCGGCTATCACAGCGTGCCGCCCTTTTTCACCAACGCCTATTTCCTTTCGCTCACGCACGTCGAGCCGCTGCTGTTCGCGCTGACCGTCGCCTGGGCGATCGCCAAGCGCCGCGACACCCAGTGGCACCGGCGCCTGATGCTCGCCTCGACCATCCTGATCGCCGAGCCCGCGCTCGGGCGGCTGCTGCCGATCCCGCTGCTCGGCGGCTGGGGAGAGTGGGTAATCCTGGCGGTCCAGCTGCTGTTCGTCGCGGTGCTCACGCGGCACGACCGCAAGCAGCTCGGCCACGTCCATCCCGCGACGCTGGCTGGGGCCGGCGTGCTGGTCGCCAGCCACGTGCTGGTGACGCTGGCAGCGATGGTCCCCGCGGTACAAAGTGCCGCGGCGCTTGCCGGGGCGTAAGCCTCACCATATCTCGGGCGGCGGCAGCGTTCCGCCGCCCGGGAGAATGACGTGACCGAACAGCCGGCCAGCCTGAAGGGCCTCGACCTCCTCGCCGAGATCGACCGGCTGAAGCGGGAGCGAAACGCGGTCATCCTCGCCCATTATTACCAGAAGCCCGAGATCCAGGACCTCGCCGATTTCGTCGGCGACAGCCTCGACCTGTCGCGCAAGGCGGCGGCCACCGACGCCGAGGTGATCGCCTTCTGCGGGGTTCGGTTCATGGCCGAGACGGCGAAGATATTGTCGCCCGACAAGACCGTGATCCTGCCCGACATGGACGCGGGGTGCAGTCTCGAGGACAGCTGCCCGCCCGACCAGTTCGCCGCCTTTCGCGCCGCGCACCCCGACCATATCGCGCTGACCTACATCAACTGCTCGGCGGCGGTGAAGGCGCTCAGCGACGTGATCGTGACCTCGTCGAGCGCCGAGCAGATCCTGTCGCAGATCCCGGCCGAGCAGAAAATCATCTTCGGCCCCGACCGGCACCTCGGCGGCTATCTGGCGCGCAAGACCGGGCGCGAGATGTTGCTGTGGCCGGGCATCTGCATCGTCCACCAGGCCTTTTCGGAAACCGAGCTGCTGAAGCTCAAGGCCGAATATCCCGACGCGCCGGTCGCGGCGCATCCCGAGTGCCCGCCGCACATCGTCGACCATGCCGACCTCGTCGGCTCGACCCGCGCGATCCTCGACTTCGCGCTGGCCTCGCCCGCCGAGACGACCCTCGTCGCGACCGAGCCGCACATCATCCATCAGATGGAAAAGGCGGCGCCGCACAAGCGCTTCATCGGGGTGCCCGGGGGCGACGGCAACTGCAACTGCAACATGTGCCCCTACATGGCGCTCAACACGCTCGAGAAGCTCTACGTCGCGCTGCGCGACCTCGAGCCGCGAATCGAGCTCGACCCCGAGACGATGGCCGCCGCGCGGGTGCCGCTCGAACGGATGCTCGACATGGCGGGCGGAACCGTGGGGCAGGGCGACGTCGGTCGCCCGAAGCTGGCGGGCGATTAGGTCCTTTCGTCTCCGTCCCGGAACGATTCGCCGTGAACCGGGGTTATGATGAACGTTAACCTCGGGCGGGGTTCAGAAACCCATGCCAAGGTCAGGCGTTGCCCCAGGCAGACATCGAAAACAAAACAGAGGAAACGACCCATGAACCGCAGTTTCACCAAGGCCGTCAGCGTCGCCACGCTCGCCGCGGTCACCGCCACCAGCTTCGCCGGCGTCGCCGACGCGCGCAAGCGTCACCGCTATTACGGCTCGTCGCGCTATCACTATAAATATTGCCGCCATTCGCCGGCCACGACCGGTGCGGTTGCCGGCGGCGTCGGCGGTGCGGTGGTCGGCAGCCAGGTGCTTGGTCACGGCTTGCTCGGGATCGGCGCGGGCGCCGTCGCGGGCGTGGTCGCAGGCAAGGCGATCGACCGGACGCTGACCGCCCGCCAGCGCTGCTACTACCGCTAAGCGAGACCGGCGTGCGCCGACCGGCGCATAGAGGATGGAGCGCGGAGCCTCGCCGAGGCCCCGCGCTCTTTCTCGTTGGGCTCGTCCACCTCGGGCTCGCGCTGCTGTTGCTGCGCGGGCTTGGGGTCGACGTGACCCGCCCGGCCGAGGTGGTGACTCGGATCGTCGACATCAGCATTCCGCCGCCCCCGCCGCCGGTCGTCGAGGTCAAGCCGCGCGAAATCGCCAAGTCAAAGCCCGCCGCTGCCGCCCCCGCGCTTCCCGCGCCCAAGGGCGGACCGAAGGGGCCGGCGAAGGTCAAGCAGGTTCAGCCCGACGTTACCCGCGTTCCCTACCCGGTGCCGCGCCCGGTCGCGCCGGCGGGCGGAGGGCAGGGCAGCGGCACCGCGCTCGGCGCCGGCGCCGGGGGCGGGACCGGCGGGGACGGCAATGGCGACGGCGACGGGGAGGGCGGGGGCGACCTCGAGCAGATCGCCGGCGACATCGACGCGCGCGACTATCCGCGCGACCTCGGGCGGAGCGGGATTAGCGGGCGAGTGTTCTTCACCATCCAGGTCGGGGCCGACGGACGAGTCCACGGTTGCCGCGTGACCCGCTCGAGCGGGGTGGCCGAACTCGACAGCCTGACCTGCCGGCTGGTCCAGTCGCGGTTCCGCTACCGGCCTTCGACCGATCGCTACGGACGGCCGATCGCCGACGAGGTCGACGGCGAACAGGACTGGATCGCCCCGCGCTAGCGAAGGCGTTCGGCGCGGCCTTCGACGATCCCCGTTTCCGGGTGATATTTGTCGAGATGCTTCTTGATGATCTTCAGATTGTAACTGTTCGACCGGTAGAGCATGTTGGGGATCGCGCCGACCACCGGGATCACCGACAGCAGGCCGAGCGCCCAGTTGACCCCGACATTGCCCGCCATCCGGCTCATCTGCCATTTCGACATGCCGAGGTTGCGCGCTTCCCAGATGATGTAGCTGCCGAGCGCGGTCGCGGCGAGGTCGCCGACCACCGGGATGAGGTCGAGCAGCGCGTCGAGCCCGACCTGCTGCCTGGTGCCGGGAATGACGAACAGCCGCTCGAGCAGCTTTTCCATCGCTTCGACCCGCTGGCGGACCGAGGCGGGATCGCGGTCGAGCGGGATGGGGCTGGTGATCGGCATCAGTTGCTTGCTCCGGGTCGGTCCTTCAACCCTGCCAACGGATGGCGCGCGTATCGGTTCTCCTGGAATCCGGGAAGCGTCCTGGCGACCAGCGACCAGCGCACCGGGGCGGCGAGCGGGATGAACAGCTGCGCCTCGTCCATCATCTGCGCGGCCTGAACGAGCAGCAGCGTGCGCTGGAGCGGGACCTGCGTGCCGCGCGCGGCGTCGAGCAGCGGGTCGGCCTTCGGTTCGCACACCGGGGTCCAGTCGCAGCGGAACTGGCGCAGGAACCAGGCGGCCGAATCCGACGGGGCGACCTTGTCGACGAGGGTGAAGTCGGCGGGCCGGCCCGGCGCGGCGCGATCGACGGCGAAACCGAGCGGTCCCCAGTCGGCGCGCAGCCGGGCGAGCAGCAGGTCGCCGCCGGGAGTGGCGGGAAGCGCGAGCGTCAGCGGCTCGGGCGCGATCAGCGGCGCGTTGCCCGCGGTGGGCTTTGTCTTGGGCCCGGGCTTGGGGGCGGGGCGGACCGCGTGCGCGGCGGCGATCAGCGCGGCGCGGCGCTGGTCCAGCGGCTGGGCGAGCCATGGCGGCTGGGTCGGGTCGGGCATCGCGTAGAGCCCGCCTTGGAGCAGCGTCGCGCGGCCGCTCAGCCCGGGGACGCCGAGCGACCTGACCAGCGCGTCGCGGTCGATCGCCTGGCTGAGGATCCGCCGCAGCCGCGGGTCGGCGGCGGGGCCGTCGCGGCGCCCCGGGACGAGCCCGAACAGCCCGGCGACGGGATCGAATCGCAGCGTTCCGCGCGCGAGCTTGGCGGCGGTGGCAAGCGGCAGGTCGTCGACCGTCCCGCCGAGCACGAGATCGACCTCGCCCGCCGCGAAGCGCGCGATTGCGGGGGCGGCCGGGGCGACGCCGAGCGAGACCTCCTCCGCCGCGCTGTCGTCTCCGTCGCGGCCGGGCTCGGTATGGCGGAGCAGAAGCGGGCCGCCCGGCTTGCTGCGGGCGGGAACGAGGGCGAAGGGGCCGGTGCCCTCACCGTCGCGGATCAGCGCGAAGTCGGGTTCGGCGAGCAGCGCGAGCAGGTTGGGACGCGGCGCGGTGAGGCGAATCTCGATCACCCGGTCGGTCATCGGCACGACCTCGTCGATCGCGCCGATCGCGTCGCGGGTGGCCTGCCCCGGGCGTGCCTGGCGCATCGCGTTGAGCATCCGCGCGACGTCGCGCGCGGTGATCTTCTCGCCGGTCGGCCAGTTCTGGGTCGCCAGCCGGAAAATGAAGCTCGACCCGTCGTCGCTGACGTTCCACCGCTCGGCGAGGCCCGGGTCGATCTGCCCGGCCTCGTCAAACCGGACCAGCCCCTGCGCGATCGCCCCGCGAAGCACCGCCGAGGCCTCGTTCGCGGGCTCGCTCCCCGCCGTGCCGAGCACCGGTGGCTGGTCGCCGATCACCAGCACCCGGGTCGCGCCGTCCTCGCCGCGCGAACAGCCTGCGAGCGCGGCGGCGAGGAGGAGCGCGGCGGGCCAGCGGCAGCGGTTGCGACGAGGCGATGGCATCGGCGCGATGGTAGCCGTAATGGTCGGTTCAGCAACCACTGGATATTCCAGCCGGGCTGTATTATTCGAATAAGGCAGTGGAAGCGGAACACCCCTTCGAGACCGACGGACCGTGGCGGCGTGGCGGGCTCGACATCGAGCAGCTTCCCGACCCGTTCGCGCCGCCGCCTCCGCCGCCGCCGGCCGAGGAGGCGAAGCCGCGCCGGCGGTGGAAGCGGTGGCAGATCGTCGGCTCGGCGATCGGCGCGCTGTTCCTCGTCACCATCCTGTGGCTCGTCATTACCGCGCCGCTCGGTCGCGCGCTCGAGCCGCTGCGCAACCCGGCGATGCTGCTGGTGTCCGAGGAGGGGCGGCCTATCGCGCTTCGCGGGGCGATCAAGGAAGCCCCGGTCGACGCGGCGAAGCTCAACCCGCAGACCCCGGCGGCGTTCATCGCGATCGAGGACCGGCGCTTCCGCTCGCACTGGGGGATCGACGTCCACGCGATCGGGCGCGCGGCGCTCGCCAACCTTCGCGCGGGCGGGGTGAAGCAGGGCGGATCGACGATCACCCAGCAGCTCGCCAAGACCAGCTTCCTGTCGTCGAACCGGAGCATGAAGCGCAAGGCGCAGGAAGTGATCATCGCCTTCTGGCTCGAGGCGTGGCTGAGCAAGGACGAGATCCTCTCGCGCTACCTGTCGTCGGTCTATTTCGGCGACGGGGTCTACGGGCTGCGCGCGGCGGCGCATCATTATTTCGGGCGCGAGCCCGAGAAGCTGACGCTCGCCCAGTCGGCGATGCTGGCGGGAATCGTCAACGCGCCGTCGCGGCTCGACCCATACGACCATCTCGCCGCGGCGCAGGCGCGCGGGCGACTGGTGCTCCAGGAAATGGCCGACACCCGCGTCATCAGCCTCGCGCGGGCGCGCGCGACGCCGTCGGCGCGGCCGATCCCGCAGCGCTCGCACATCCCCTCGGGCACCTACTTCGCCGACTGGGTCGCGCCGCAGGCGCAGGGCGCGTTCGAAAGCGACTATGGGCAGGTCAAGGTCCGGACCACGCTCGATTCCGACCTGCAGCGGCTGGCGACCCGCGCCATCGCCGGCGCGCCGGCGGGGTCGCAGGCGGCGCTGGTGGCGATGCGGCCCGACGGACGGGTGGTGGCGATGGTCGGCGGGCGCGACTATGCCGCCTCGCCGTTCAACCGCGCGGTGCAGGCGCGGCGCCAGCCGGGCAGCGCGTTCAAGCTGTTCGTTTATCTCGCCGCGATGCGCGCCGGTTACACCCCCGACAGCCTGGTCGAGGACCGGCCGGTGACGATCGGCGGGTGGAGCCCGAAGAACAGCGACGGCGTCTATCGTGGCCAGATCACGCTGCGCGAGGCGTTCGCGCGATCGTCGAACGCGGCGACGGTGCGGCTGGCGGAAAAGGTCGGGCGGGGCAACGTCATCCGCGCCGCGCGCGACCTCGGCATCGCCTCGCCGCTCGACGACAAGCCGAGCCTCGCGCTCGGCACCTCGGGGGTCAGCCTGCTCGAATTGACCGGGGCCTATGCCGCGCTCGCCAGCGGCCACTACCCGGTCGCGCCGACCGGGCTTCCGCCCGATTCGAAGGCCGAGGAGTCCGGCTTCACGCAATGGCTTGGGCGCGGGGGAACGCTCGACCGCGGGCGCGACTGGGCGCCGATGCTCGACCTGTTGTGGAGCGCGGCCAACCAGGGCACCGGGCGGCGCGCCGCGCTTTCGATCGCGACTTTCGGCAAGACCGGCACGACGCAGGACAACCGCGACGCGCTGTTCGTCGGCTTCGCGGGGGACCTGGTGGTCGGGGTGTGGGTCGGACGCGACGACAACAGCTCGCTCGGCGCGGTCACCGGCGGGTCGGCCCCGGCGCAGATCTGGCGCGCGTTCATGGCCCCGGCGATCGCCATCGACCGGCAGGCCTACCCCGCGCTTCCATGGCGCGCGCCCCAGCCCCAGCCGTCCGAACCGACGCCGGGCGACTGGCAGTCGCCGCTGCCCCCGGGGTTCGACGATCCCGACAAGGTGCTGCGCAAGGTCGGCGACTTCCTCGACCAGCTGTTCGGCGACGAGCGCAGGGGTCGCTGACGGCGGTTCGAACCCTCGCGAAAATTTTTCGTGGTTAACGCGCCGATACCATGGCGCTTTAAAACTTTCTCAACTCCTCGGGCGGTATTTCCCTCTCAACCGGGTGCCAAATCGAGCGGCATTCGGCGGGGGGAGTGGATCCCCAGTGGAACCTGAAGGAGACCAGACATGGCGAAGTTTCTTAAGCTGATTCGCAACAACGAGGGTGCCACCGCGATCGAGTACGGCCTGATCGCCGCGCTGATCGCCGTCGCCGCCATTGGCGCGATGTCGGGCATCGGCTCGAAGCTCAGCACGACCTTCAACAACGTCGGTTCGAGCCTCAAGTAAGCTCGGCCTCACGGTTGAAACGGGGCGGCGGTACCGGAAGGTGCCGCCGCCTTCGTTTGCGCGTCAGCGGTTCGCGACACTCCGCGCGCAGGGCGCAGCCGCCGCGGCGGGATCGCCGAGCCCGTCCCACAGCGCGGCGTTGAACCGGGCGGTGTCGAGCCGGTCCTCGCTGCTGAAATCCTGCCCCGCCATCGCCGACGCCCACCAGGCCGAATCGCGTCGCGGACAGGCGCTTGCGGTCGTCGCCGGTGCGAAGCGGCTCGCCGGGATCGGCAGCGCGGTCGAGCGCAGCGCGGCGGCGGCGACGGCGTCGAAACGCCAGTGCGCCAGCGCGGGGTCGGGGTCGAACAGGTCGGCCATCGGCATCGCCAGCGCGTCGTTGAGCCCGAGCGGTTTCAGCCCGAGCAGCGCGCCGATCGTGCGGACCACGCTGACCGTGGTATAGCGGGTCGAGATCACCGCGCCGCGCCGGACGTGCGCGCCGACGACGAGCGCGATCGAGCGGCGCGCATCGACATGGTCGGCGCCGTTCTGGGCATCGTCCTCGATCACGAACACGACCGTCGAGGCGGCGTCGCGGCTCCTCGACAGCCGCTCGATCACCAGCCCGAGCGAATAGTCGTTGTCGGCCATCTGCGCTTCGACCGTGTCGACCCCGTCGATCGCCTTGTCGAACGAGCCGAAATGATCGTGGCTCAAGCGCAGCAGGGTCAGCGCGGGGACCGTTCCCGCGGCGTCGGCGGCATCGAACTCGCGCTGCCATTCCTTTACCCGCCAAAAGTCGGCGAGCCGCTGGTCGAAGCCGCGAAAATAGGGGTCGCTGCGGGTCGCGAGCTGGCGGTCGGCGGGGGTCCACACCGTCCGCTTTTCGGCGAACGGGTCGCGGATCGGCGGGACGTCGCCCGGCGCGCCCGAATCGTAGACCGAGGCATCGGCGAAGCCGTAGTTGCGAACGCTGAGGCCCGCGCGGATTGCCGCGTCCCACAGGAAACCCTCGTTCGGCCGCCGGTCGTCGTCGGCGTCGGGCGCGGTGAGCAGCGCCGGGCCGGGCAGGATGTCGGGGTCGTCCGGGGTCTTGGGGTTGGTCGCGACGCGCCCGGCGAGCGACTGGCTGGCGGCGATGTTGCGGTCGGTCCCCTCGGCCTCGTAGGCGAGGCCGCGCCCGGCGTAATTCACCGGCACGGTCTTTTCGAGCAGATCGGTCTCGCGTCCCGCGGTCGACCAGGTCCAGCCGCTGCTCGACACCTCGCCGCTGTCGAAGAATCGGTCGAGCGTGACGAACTGGCTCGCCAGCCGGTGGTGGTTGGGGGACAGCGCCCCGCCGAGGATCGCGAGCCGCGGGTCGCCGTCGGCGCCGGGAAGGTCGCCGAGCAGCTGGTCGTAGGTGCGGTTCTCCTTGATGATGAACACCACGTGCCGGATCAGCGGGCGGAGCCGCGCGATCGCCGCCTCGGCGCGCCGCCGCGTCGCGCGATCCGCGAGGCCGAGGTTGGCGGCGACCTGCCGCGTTGCTGCCGCGAGGATCGCCGGGGTCGGCTCGGGCAGCGTCAGCAGCCCCGCCTTTTCGAGCTGCCAGATATATTGGTTGGCGGCGCCGCAGGCGTTGGGCTGGGCGCGGGCGATGGCCAGCCTTGGCGCGCAGCCCTGCGGGTTGGGGCCGGGCGGGCTCTTGCGGTTGGCGACGAACAGCCGGCTGCCCGCGCGCGCCACCGCGCTCGGGTACCAGCCGGTCGGGAGCAGCGCGTCGATCGATCCGCTTCGGCCGACGATGGCGAGCGCGTTGATCCCGCCGAGCGTGACGAGCAGCCGGCCGTCGTTGCCGAGCGCGAGGCCATTGGGGTTGAGCCCCTTGGCGAGCGGCGCGCCGAGGCTGGCGGGGAGGGCGAGCCGGGGCTCGGACCGGAGGCGGCCGGTCGCCAGGTCGAGCAGCGCGAGCCGGTCGCCATTGTCTTCGGTCGCGACCAGCCGCCCGCGCGCGGGATCGGCGAGAAGCGCGGTCGGCTCGGCGAGCGTGTGGGTGCGACCGGCGACGCGCAGCCGGTCCCCGGAGATGGCGAGGCGGACGATCTCGCGGTCGCGCGGGGCGGAAACGAACGCGGTGCCGGCGGCGGCCCACGCCACCGCGAAGGGGGAGCTGCCGCCGGGAACGCCGCGTTTCGCGCGGTCGATCTTGCCGGGCCTGAGGTCGAGCTCGGCCACCACGCGACGGGCGGCGAAGTCGACCAGGCTGACGCTGTCGTTGTAATAGTTGGCGACCAGCGCGCGGCGGCCATCGGGGCTGAACGCCACTCCGGCGGCCTGCGGCTGGACGTCGGCGCCGTTGCCGGCCTTGTGCCCGAGCGCGACGTCGCCCGCGGGATCGAACCGGTCGCCGCGGCGGGCGAACAGCAGCAGCTTGTCGTCGACCCCGCCGCCGACCGCGAAGCCGGTGCCGTCGGGCCGCCATGCGATCCCGCCGAAGCTGTTGGGCACGGGCAGCGTCTGCACCCAGCGCGCGCCGTCCGGCCCTAGCGCGTAGCGAAGCACGAACTGGGTGGAGGCGGCGTCGATTTCCTTGCCGTCGGCGCCGTTGACCTTGTTGTAGCCGCTGGTGAGCACGAGCAGCTCGCGGCCGTCGGGCGACAGCGCGAGCGCCGCCGCGCCGTCGGCGACATAGTCGGGACGCGGGCCGTCGCGCACGGTGAGCGGCTCGAAACGCGACCCGGGGACCGCTGTCGGGGTGAGCATCTGGCCGGTCGGCAGCGCGATCGGCGGCAGCGGCTGGGCTGAAAGCGGGGCCGCCGACGCGAGGAGAAGGAGGGCAGCGGGCAGGTGAGGGCGCATGGCGGGTCTCCCGGGGGTCGGTCGCACCGCCCTACCTAGCCCGCGTGACGCGTGCGCGACAGGGGCCGCGCGGCGCAACAAAAAACCCGCGGTTTCCCGCGGGTCTTGAGAGGGATGGTGGAGCCGAGGGGGATCGAACCCCTGACCTTCGCAATGCCATTGCGACGCTCTCCCAGCTGAGCTACGGCCCCATGTCCGGGCGGGCCTTTAGGCGACAATCGCCGGGCCCGCCAAGCATAATTTTAATGTTCGTCGTCTTCGCTGCCGGTATCGAGGCCCAGATCGTCCTCGCCGGTCTGCAAGTCGACCTCGTCGTCGGCGCTCGGCTCCTCGTCCTCGTCGGGCACCAGCTCTTCCGCCGCCAGGTCGTCGTCGGCCTGCTCGGGCTCCTTCGCGGCGCTCGGCGCGGCCATTTCGAACGGCATCGGCTGCTTCGACTTGAGCACCGGCTCGGGCATCCACGCGGTGCCGCAGGCGATGCAGGTCACCGGGTCTTCCTTGCCCAGGTCGTAGAAGCGGGTCGAGCATTTGGGGCAGGTGCGCTTGGTGCCCCATTCGGGATTGACCATCGGGTCGAGTCTCCAGTTGAGTAGAGCACCACGCGAGAGACGGCGGCGCATTCGGCGCGCGCCTTGCCATAGGCGGGTGCGGCTGTCAAAGCGCGGTCCCGTGACCGACAGTGCCCCCCTCGTCATCGCCGTCGACGGCCCCGCCGCCAGCGGCAAGGGCACGATCGCCAAGGCGCTCGCGGCGCATTTCGGGCTGCCGCACATGGATACCGGGCTGCTCTATCGCCGGCTGGCACTGTCGCTGTTCCGCTTCGGCGGCGACCCGGGCAGCGAATTCGAGGCGGCGCGCGCGGCGCACGACCTCGACAAGATCGACCCGGCCGATCCCGAGTTGCGGAGCGAGGTGATCGGCGGGATCGCCAGCCGGGTGTCGGCCTATCCCGAGGTGCGCGCCGCGCTGCTTGACCGGCAGCGGGCGTTCGCCGGGCAGGCGGGCGGGGCGGTGCTCGACGGGCGCGACGTGGGGACGGTGATCGCCCCCGGAGCGACGGTGAAGCTGTTCGTCACCGCGAGCGACGAGGTGCGCGCCGCGCGGCGGCTGGCCGAGCTCGAGGCGCGGGGAATGCCCGCGCATCATGACGAGGTGCTCGCCGACATCCGTGCCCGCGACGCGCGCGACCGGGACCGCGCCGCCGCGCCGCTAAAAGCGGCGGACGACGCGATCCGGCTCGACACCAGCGACCTGACTCCCGAGCAAGCCGTCGCCGAGGCGATCCGACTCGTCGAGGCACAGCGCGCGCGCTAGCGGACGATCGCGTAGCGGACGGTTACGTCGGCGGCGGTGGTCAGCTGCACCGGGGTGATATCGACCAATACCGGCGGCGGAGGCGGGGGAGGCGGCGGCGGCGGGGCGGGCGCATCCCGTTCGAACGCCTGCGCTTCGAGGCCAGTGCTTCCCGAAGAGATCGACAGAACCTGGCCGAGCGTGACTCGGTTGGCGGCGGCGACGGCGCGCGCCTTGGCTGCCGCATCGGCCGCCGCGGCGGCGAGGGCGGCCGTGCGCGCCCGTTCGCGGTCATTATACTGGAAGCTGTTTATCGACGCATTGCTCGCCCCGCCGCGGCTGGCGAGCCCGACCATCGTGCCGGCATCCTTGAAGTGGCTCGTCTCCACCGTGATCGACTGCGTCGCAACGTAGCCGAGGACCGCGCACGCGCCGGTCGACAGCTGCTTTGCGCCATAGCTGTTTTCCTTGCACGCATCGCTTCGCACCGGCTGCGTACTGACGTCGTTGGTGCGCGGGATCGCGTTGCGGTCGAGTGCGCGGATCCCGCCCTCGATCGCCTTGCCCTGCACGACCATCGCCCGGAGGGCGTCGTCGCTGGTCGCGCCTTCGCCGCGCAGCGTGTAGCCGATCACCGCCTGGTCAGGGTCGGTCTTCACCTCGCCATGCCCGCTGACGAGGATGCTCGGCACCTTGTCGATGTCCTGCGCGAAGGCGGGTGAGCTCGCCAGCAGGCAGCCGGCCAAGGCCATGGGAAGATACCGCATTGTCTACGCTCCTGTTTGGTGGTGCCCTTGTCACGAAGGCTAGGGGGGCGCGGCGATGCTTGCAATTGCCCGCCTTGCTTGCGCGCGAGGCGCTTTTCCTCTAGGGGCGCGGCAGTCCAGCGGGCTTTGCCGCGCGGACGGCCCGTCTCCAGGATGCGCCCGGCTCGGCCCTCACGCCGATGCGCCGCCTCGTCCTGTCGAAGCCGCCCGCTCGCCATCGCCCAAGGATGTCCCGTCCGGATGGGCCGGCGCGGGGCGGAACAAGGGTTTGACCAAGCCCGCCTCATAAATCCGTCACGGTGACGGGTCGGCGGCCAGACCTTTTCGAGACGAAAGACAAAAATAGATGGCCAGCACGGCATTTCCGAGCCGCGACGATTTCGCGGCGCTCCTCAACGAACAGCTCGGCGGCGAGAACGAGGCCTTCGAGGGCCGCGTCGTCAAGGGCACCGTCACCGGGATCGAGAACGACCTCGCGGTAATCGACGTCGGGCTCAAGAGCGAAGGCCGCGTCGCGCTTCGCGAATTCGCCGCCCCGGGTCAGAAGGCCGATCTCAAGGTCGGCGACGAGGTCGAGGTCTATGTCGACCGCGTCGAGAATGCCAACGGCGAAGCGATGCTCAGCCGCGACCGCGCCCGCCGCGAGGCGGCGTGGGACCTGCTCGAAAAGGAATATGAGGCGGGCAACCGCGTCGACGGCGTCATCTTCGGCCGGGTCAAGGGCGGGTTCACCGTCGACCTCGGCGGCGCGGTCGCGTTCCTTCCGGGCAGCCAGGTCGACATTCGCCCGGTGCGCGACGTCCAGCCGCTGATGGACATCGCCCAGCCGTTCCAGATCCTCAAGATGGACCGCCGCCGCGGCAACATCGTGGTGTCGCGCCGCGCGATCCTCGAGGAAACCCGCGCCGAGCAACGGTCGGGCCTGATCCAGTCGCTGGCCGAGGGCCAGGTGATCGACGGCGTCGTCAAGAACATCACCGACTACGGCGCGTTCGTCGACCTCGGCGGGATCGACGGGCTGCTGCACGTCACCGACATCAGCTACAAGCGCGTCCAGCACCCGAGCGAAGTGCTCAACATCGGCGACACGGTGAAGGTGCAGATCGTCCGCATTAATCGCGACACGCAGCGCATCAGCCTTGGCATGAAGCAGCTCGAGAGCGATCCGTGGGAAGGCGCGGCGGCCAAGTATCCGGTCGGCGGGACCTTTACCGGCACTGTCACCAACATCACCGAATATGGCGCGTTCGTCGAGCTCGAGCCGGGCATCGAGGGCCTCGTCCACGTGTCGGAGATGAGCTGGACCAAGAAGAACGTCCACCCGGGCAAGATCGTCTCGACCAGCCAGGAAGTCGAAGTGAAGGTGCTCGAGGTCGACCAGGAGAAGCGTCGCATCTCGCTCGGCCTCAAGCAGGCGCAGGCCAATCCGTGGATCGACTTCGCCGAGAAGCACCCGGTCGGCTCGACCGTCGAGGGCGAAGTCAAGAACGCGACCGAGTTCGGCCTGTTCATCGGGCTTCCCGGCGACGTCGACGGCATGGTCCACATGTCGGACATCGCGTGGGGCGTGTCGGGCGAGGAAGCGCTGGCGCTTCACCACAAGGGCGAGACCGTCCAGGCGCAGGTCCTCGACGTCGACGTCGAAAAGGAGCGCATCAGCCTCGGCATCAAGCAGCTCGAGCGCGGCGGTGTCGCGGTCGGCGGCGCGGGCCGCGGTGCGGGCAGCGGCGCGAACAAGGGCGAGACGGTGACCGTCACCGTGCTCGAGGTTCGTGACGGCGGGCTCGAAGTGCAGGTCGGCGACGACGGCGCGACCGGCTTCATCAAGCGGACCGACCTCGGCCGCGACCGCGACGAGCAGCGCCCCGAGCGCTTCCAGGTCGGGCAGAAGTTCGACGCGCAGGTCACCGGGCTCGACCGCTCGAAGAAGCCGACCTTCTCGATCAAGGCGCTGCAGATCGCCGAGGAGAAGCAGGCGGTGGCGCAGTACGGCTCGTCGGACAGCGGCGCGTCGCTCGGCGACATCCTCGGCGCCGCGCTGAAGGAAAAGGCCGACGCGACGACCGAGCCGAAGGCGAAGTCGAAGAAGAAGTAAGGCGGCCTTAAAACCGCCAGGCGGGACGAAGGGCGTGGATGCTTCGGCATCTGCGCCCTTTTCCTTTGCAACACAGCCTGATACGCATTTTGCTCAATCGGCGCGGGGGCGCCGCGAACGAGTGAAGAAAGAGCGGGGAGCGGCATGATCCGATCGGAACTGGTGCAGAAATTGTGCGGCGATTTTCCCGACCTCACACAGCGTGAGATCGAGACGGTGGTCGGCGCTTTGTTCGATTCGATCACCGACCAGCTGGCCAGTGGGGGCCGCGTCGAGCTTCGGGGCTTCGGCGCCTTTTCGACCCGCCAGCGCGACGCGCGCACCGGGCGCAACCCGCGCACCGGCGAGGCGGTCGCGGTCGACGCCAAGCGCGTGCCCTATTTCAAGCCGGGCAAGGAAATGCGCGAGCGGTTAAACCTGAGCGAGGTCACGGCCGAGTAGGGGAGCGGGGTCCGATTGGAAGGGGGACCTTCCGTCGTCGGTGCGGCCCTGAATGGCTGGCCGGGTTCCTTGATCTCCTTCACGCAATCGATGGCGCGCGCGCCGTCACGGGAATAAACCCTACGTCGTCTTTGGGCGACTTCGCCCGTGACGTAAGTCCTGTCGCTACGCAAAGGCTGGCCGGCTTTCGCCAACTCCTCGCCTAATGCTGGTTCGCTTGGCGAACCGGCGTTAGGCTCGGTGGCTCAAGCGGACGTGGCGGAATGGTAGACGCTGCCGACTTAAAATCGGCTTCCGACAAGGAGTGCGGGTTCAAGTCCCGCCGTCCGCACCATCGATCGTTGAGACCGTCCGGGGGACGGTCTCAACGATCGATCAGGTCAAAACCGTCCGGGGGGCGGTTTTTCGCTTCGATCACAAGGACTCCGGGGGCATCGCTCGTCACGGTTGAGTATTTCTTAAGCTAATCCGGCTAGCCCGTCGGCCGTGCGTATCGGTCTCAATCCGCGCCGCGAGGAGGCGCTCAGCGTCGTTTACGCCCCCGCGCCGCGGCGGCGCGACCTGCCGGTTATCGTCACGTTGATCACCGCGGTTATGCTGCTGATCTGGAACGGCAGCGCTCTGTTCCGCGAGCTAGAGGCGGCGGGCGACATCTTCGGCCCCGGCCTCAAGATCGCCTGGGCGGCGATCACGCTCAACGTCGCGCTGATCCTGTTCGGCTGGCGCCGCTACGTCGACCTGCAGCACGACGCGATCCGCGAAGTCGAAAGCGAGGAGCGCGAGAAACGCATGGCCTCGACCGACACGATGACCGGGCTGCTCAACCGCAAGGGGTTCGGCGACGAGGGTGGCCGGATGTGCGAAGCGGCGATCGCCGAACAGTCGCAACTGGTCATCTTCTCGATCCAGCTTCATCGCTTCAAGGCGGTCAACGATCGCCACGGCTTCGATATCGGCGACGCGGTGCTCGGTCAGATCGCCGAGGCGATCCTCGAGTGCGCGCCCGACGAATCGGTCGTCGCGCGGGTCAGCGGCGACGAGTTCGCGGTGGCGATGCTGCGCGGCACCGAGAAGCGCGAGGAATTGATGACGCTCGGCTCGGCCTTCCTGCAGAGCGTCACGCGGCCGTTCGAGGAGCAGGGCAAGTTCGTGCAGATCGGCGCGTTCGTCGGAGTCGCGGCGGCCGATCCGGGCGAATGCGCGCTTCACGACCTGCTGCGCCGTGCCGACATCGCGATGGACCATGCCCGTTCGAGCCGGTCGGCGCGCCCGTCCTGGTTCGACGCGGGGATGGAGCGGGCGCTGATCCTTCAGGGCGAGCTTGAACAGGGGGTGCGCGCGGGGATCGAGCACGACCAGTTCGTCCCCTTCTTCGAGCCGCAGGTCGACCTCGACAGCGGCGAGATCCGCGGGTTCGAAGTGCTGGCGCGCTGGATCCACCCGTCGAGCGGGATGATCGGTCCCGACCGGTTCATTCCGATCGCCGAGGAACTCGGCCTGATCGGGCGGCTGAGCGACCAGGTCGTGCGCAAGGCGCTGCTGGCGGCGGTCGACTGGGATCCGTCGATCAGCCTGTCGATCAACATTTCGCCGAGCCAGCTCGCCGACAGCTGGCTGGCGCAGAAGATCGTCCGGCTGCTGACCGAGACCGGCTTTCCTGCCGAACGGCTGGTGGTCGAGGTCACCGAAAGCTCGCTGTTCGCCGACCTCGAGCTCGCGCGCTCGATCGTCACCAGCCTCAAGGCGCAAGGGATCCGGCTCGCACTCGACGATTTCGGCTCGGGCTTCTCCTCGCTCTCGCACCTGCGCGCGCTTCCGTTCGACCTGATCAAGATCGACCGCAGCTTCACCGCCGCGATCACGAGGGACCGCGAAAGCGCAGCGATCGTCAGCGCGGTCGCGACGCTGGCCAAGGCGCTCGACGTCCCGGTTGTCGTCGAGGGGATCGAGAATGCCGTCTCGCACGAGGCGGTGCTCCAGTTCGGCTGCCGCACCGGCCAGGGCTGGTATTTCGGCAAGCCGATGAGCGCCGACGACGCGCGCCAGCTGCTGCGCCTTCGAAAGGGCGGACCGGAGGCGGTGGCGCTCAGCGCCTGATCGGCAAGCGCTTGACGAAAATTGTCTCGCCGCGGGACGCGCGGATCGATCGCGCGCGGATGCCCGTTGTCAGCATGGTAAAGAACGTCTTAACGAGTTTTCCATGCAGTCGATGTCGTCGCTCCGGCTCCGCCGCCTGTTTCACTTCGGCAAGGGCCGCACCTACCTGCGCGGCCCGGTGCAAGCGGTGCGCGCGCAGCCGCTGCTGGGCGACGAGCTGAAGCTGTTCGCCGGGACCTTCGCCGCCGGCTTCCTATTCGTGACGGTCTATTTTTCCTGACAGTCGGGCGAATCGCAGGCGAGGTGGAGTTTCCAGCCGAGCCATGCGCTGACGAGGCACATTGCCGCCACCAGCACCAGCTGGCCTCCCGGGCCGATCCCCGCGAGCGTGAGCAGGAAAGCGCCCGCCGAGCCGACCACCATCGCGCCTGAATTGACGATGTTGTTGGCGGCGACCGTCCGCGCGGTTTCCGACTGGTCGACCGTCGTGGTGAGGAAGGCGTAGAGCGGGACGACGAACATTCCCCCGGTGATCGAGATGCCGAGCAGCGCGGCGATCAGCAGCGGCGCGCTCGCCTGGTGGAGGAAGTTGCCGAGCGTGATCAGCTCGCCGTGGCGATGTTGCGCCCAGCCCATCGCCACGAAGTGCAGCAGCAGCACGAACCCGCCCATCGCCAGCACCGAGGCGGGGGCGTAGCGCGCCGACACCTGGCTCTTGAGCAGCCGGTTGATCAGCACCGAGCCGATCGCGATGCCGATCGAGAAGATGCCGATGAACAGGCTGGCGACATGCTCGTTCGCGCCGAGGATGTTCTTCACCAGCGGCGGGAAGGCGATGATCAGCACCGCGCCGATCGTCCAGAAGAAGCTGATCGAGCAGATGGCGAGGAACAGCCGGCGGATGTGCATCGTCCCGCTGACCAGTGTCGTCGAGGCGCGCAGGATGTGCCAGTCGGGGGGCGGGATGTCGGCGTGCGGCGGGGCCGAGGGAACCTTCCGCCCGATCAGCAGTCCGACGCAGGCGACCAGCACTACCGCGATCGCCGCGACCTTCGGCGCGGTCGACAGCAGGCCCGCGGCGATGGTGCCGCCGAGGATCGCGAGATAGGTCCCCGCCTCGACCAGCCCGGTCCCGCCGAGCACTTCGTCGCGGGTCAGGTGCTGCGGCAGGATGGCGTATTTGATCGGCCCGAAAAAAGTCGAGTGGACCCCCATCGCGAACACCGCGGCGAGCATCAGCGGGACGTTGTGGAAATAAAGTCCTGCCCCTCCGAACAGCATGATGCCGATTTCGGCGGTCTTGATGATGCGGATCAGCGAGGCCTTGTCGCGGATATCGGCGAGCTGCCCCGCGGCGGCCGAGAGCAGGAAGAAGGGGAGGATGAACAGCCCTTGCGCGATCGCGCTGAACTGCGCTTCCTTCGCCGGATTCGAATAGAGCTGATAGGTGACGAACAGCACCACCGCCTGCTTGAACAGGCTGTCGTTGAACGCGCCGAGGAACTGGGTGCCGAACAGGGGCACGAAGCGGCGCTCTTTGAGCAGGTGAATCGTATTCTGCATCAAGGCGTTAAGCGCCGTACTCTGCCCCCGGGGAGCGATTGGCATAGCCAGCTTTGCGGGGAGCGACAAACACTATAACGACACTCGTCGACACGATGCTGACGCTGCCCAACATTTTGACCCTCTCGCGCATCCTCGCGGTGCCGATCCTGGTGTTCCTGCTGTGGCGGCCGATGCCGCTCGATTATGGCATCACCTTCGTTCTCTACTGCATCGTCGGGATCACCGATTATTTCGACGGCTATCTCGCCCGCGCGACCCAGCGGATCAGCCGGCTCGGCCAGTTCCTCGACCCGATCGCCGACAAGATCATGGTCGCGGCGGTGCTGATCATGCTGATTTCCAGCCGCAAGGCGAACCCGGTGCCCGAAATCGGCGGGCTGCACATCATCGCCGCGCTGGTCATCCTCCTGCGCGAGATCATCGTGTCGGGGCTGCGCGAGTTTCTCGGTCCGCTCAACGTGTCGGTCCCGGTCAGCCGGCTGGCGAAATGGAAGACGACGTTCCAGCTGGTCGCGCTCGGCGCGCTGATTCTCGGCGGGGCGTTCCCGGCGCAGTCCTGGGTCCACGACGCCGGGCTCGCCTTCCTCTGGGCGGCGGCGGCGCTGACGCTGGTCACCGGCTACGATTACCTGCGGGTCGGGCTCAAGCACATGGACTAGGGCGTGCGCGGCGCTAGCGCGCTCGCCAGCAGCCTGAACTCTTCCTCGCGCGGGCTCGACCGGCGCCAGGCGAGCGCGATCGTCCGGCTTCCCGCCGCCGCGGCGAGCGGCCGCGCCTCGACCCCGGTCCCCTCGAGCAGCCCCGCCTCGATCGCCATGCGCGGGACGAAGGTGAGGCCGAGCCCGTTGTCGACCATCTGCACCAGCGTGTGGAGCGAGGTGCCCATCATCGCCGCCCCGGCGCGGATCTCGGGTCGGTTGCAGGCGGCGAGCGCATGGTCCTTGAGGCAATGCCCGTCCTCGAGCAGCAGCAGCCGCTGCTCGTCGATCGCGTCCGATTCGACCCCGCCGTCGGGGGCCTCGCCGCGCGGGTAGGCGATCAGCAGCTCGTCCTCGAACAGCGCGGCGACATCGACGTCGCCGCACGCGAACGGCATCGCCAGGAGCACGCAGTCGAGCTGGCCGCGGTGGAGCGCCGAGCAGGCGGCGGCACTCGTTTCCTCGCGCAGGAACAGCTTGAGCCGCGGCCATTCGGCGCGGAGCCGGGGAAGCATCGCCGGGAGGAGGAAGGGGGCGATGGTCGGGATGACCCCCATCCGCAGCTCGCCGGTCAGCGGGGCGCGCTCGGCGCGCGCCATGTCGGCCAGTTCCTCGCCCTCGCGGAGCACGCGCTCGGCCTTGTCGGCGATCCGCGTGCCTAGCGGGGTGAAGCGGACCACGCGGCGCGTGCGCTCGACCAGCGTCGTGCCGAGCAGCGTCTCGAGCTCGCGGATCCCGGCCGACAGCGTCGACTGGGTGACGAAGCAGGCCTCGGCCGCCTTGCCGAAATGACCATGGCGGCGGAGCGCCACCAGATATTGCAGCTGCTTGAGGGTGGGGAGGTGGACGATCAACTGGTCAGCAGCTTCACCGCCACCAGCAGCAGCGTCGCGGCGAGGACCGGGCGAAGCAGCCGGTCCGAGGCGCGGCTGCCGAGCATGCTGCCGATGATGATCCCCGGGATCGAGCCGACCAGGAGCGCCGCCATCAGTCCGAAATCGACCGCGCCGTAGAGCCAGTGACCGACCCCGGCGACGAAGGTCAGCGGCACCGCGTGGGCGATGTCGCTGCCGACGATCCGCGATACCGGCAGGCGCGGATAGAGGATCAGCAGCGCGGTCGTCCCGATCGCGCCCGCCCCGACCGAGGTGACCGAGACGAGGATTCCCAGCACCGCGCCGAGCAGGACCGTGGCGCGGGCGATATGCGCGTCGTCGAGCTTGTCGTAATGCGGCTGGGCGAAGGCGACGATTCGCGGCTGGAACATCACCGCCGCACTGGTCGCGAGCAGCGTCACCCCAAGCATGATGTTGAGCACGCCGACCGCGTGCTGGCCGAGGCTTCCGGCGCGGGCAAGGACGAACAGGGTGATCGCCGCGGTGGGCACGCTGCCCGACGCGAGCCGCCCGACAATCCGCCAGTCGACCGTCTTGCGCTTGCCGTGGACCGCGGTGCCGACGGTCTTGGTCACCGAGGCGTAGAGCAGGTCGGTGCCGACCGCGGTCGCCGGGTGGAAGCCGAACAGGATCACCAGCAGCGGGGTCATCAGCGATCCCCCGCCGACCCCGGTCAGCCCGACGAGCAGGCCGACCAGCAGCCCGGCCAGCGAATAGAGCGGATTGAAGTCGATGGTCGCGCGCCCCTTTTCGTTTCGCCACGACTGCCCAACCGCCTCGCCGTGCGCAAGATGTTGCGTCGCGGCGAGGCTGGATATTGCGCCGGTACGTGCCTAGATTGCCGGTCGATGACCAACGCGCTGACGGATTATCTCGACTCGGTGAAGGCGCGCGACCCGGCGGCGCGATCGCGCTGGGAAGTGCTGATCTACCCGGGGGCGTGGGCACTGCTGTTCCACCGCGTGGCGCACTGGCTGTACGGCGGCCGGCTGTTCTTCCTCGCCCGGCTGGTCAATCATATCTCGCGTGGCCTGACCGCGATCGACATCCACCCGGGCGCGGTGATCGGGCGCAATTTCTTCATCGACCATGGATTCACGGTGATCGGCGAGACGGCGGTGATCGGCGACAACGTCACCATCTACCAGTGCGTCACGCTGGGCGGGACCAACCCGTCGGGCGGGGTCGACGGGCATCGCCACCCGACGCTCGAGGACGATGTGGTGGTCGGCTCGGGCGCGCAGGTGCTCGGCCCGATCAGGGTCGGCAAGGGCGCGCGGATCGGGGCCAATTCGGTGGTGACCAAGGACGTCGTGCCGGGCGCGACGATGGTCGGCATCCCCGCCAAGCCGGTGCTGATGGACGCGGCCGAGCGAGCCGAGGGCTTCGTCCCCTACGGCACGCCGTGCAACGAGATCGCCGATCCGCTGCTGGCGCGATTGTGCGAGCTCGAGACCGAAATCCGGGCGCTGCGCGCGCGCCACGCGGGCAAGCCGAAGGCCAAGAGCGCTTGAGCGTCGTGACGCCGTTCCCGGGGCCACGGGACCGGCAGGAGGTCGCCGCCTTCGACCGGATCGAGCTGCAGCGCATCCTCGACCTCTACGGCAGGATGGTCGCGGCGGGCCACTGGCGCGATTACGGCATGAGCTTTTCGCCCGAGGTGGCGGTGTTCGCGGCGTTTCGCCGCACCGCCGAGCGGCCCGAGGTGCGGATCGAGAAACGCCCCCGGCTTCGGCTGAAGCAGGGGGCGTATGCGCTCGTGTCCGAACATGGCGCGGTGCTCAAGCGGGGGCACGATCTCGCGAACGTGCTCGCCCCGCTCGAGCGGCGGCTCATGCGGCTGGTTGGGGAAGACTGACCCGGTTGAGGTCGGGCAGCCGTGCCTGGAGCGCGGCGGGCAACGCCTTGACCACCAGCGTCCGCGCCGAATGCCAGTAGGCCGACAGCATCAACAGCGCCGAGCCGATCACCAGCGCGGTGAGCGCGACGTTGAGCTGGACCGCGCCAAGGCTCTTGAACAGCTCGGTGAGCGCGTAGAGCACATAGGCGAGCGCCGACACCAGCAGCGCGCGGCGGTCGATCGCCAGCGCGGTGATGCCCAGCACGACGTAAAGCGCGACGACCGCGAGCCCGCCGGCGATCGAGATGCTGCCCGCGGTCAACCCGAGCAGGGTAAACACCGGGTGGACGATCATCGGCGCGGCGAGCAGGTGGAGCCAGAAGGCGACGTCGCTGCGCCGGGTCGTGCGCGACGGATCGGTCCCGTCCCACCACATCGCGAACAGGAACATGCCGACGCCCAGCAGCAGCGTGAAGCCGAGGAGAATGTCGCGGCTTTGAACGGCTTCGAGGTTGAGCGTCGATGCTATGAGCGCGAGGACGACCATAGCGATCGAGGCCGCACCGGCGGCGACGGTGATCGGGACGTGGAAGCGGCGCCAGTGAAGATAAGCCGCCGCCGCCGCGACTGCCGCCGAGATTGCACCGAGCATTGCCATCGTCGTCGGCGAATCCTCGCGGACTCGATCGATCCCGCTGACGATAACGCCGAGAAAGCCGGTCCCCGCGAGAACACCGCCGACGAACGTCAGCAGGAGGAGGATCGAGGGAAGCGCCATCCGGCGACGCGCCGTGAACACCTCGGCGAGGAACCACGAGGTGACGGCGATGGCGAAGCCGATCAGCGGGCTCGGCCCGTATGAGTCGCTGCCACCCTGGTCATGGATGGCGAAGCCGATCGCCTGACCGATCGACTGGGCGATCCAGCCAACCGCGAACAGCAGGATCGCCGCGGCGATCGAGACGAAGATGTCGTTGAAGCTGGTGATGAGGCGGAACTGCTCTTCGTCGACGCTCGGGCTGCGCCGCTGCCGGTCCATAAAGTCGCGAAGCGCGGTCGCGCTGTCGGCGCTCAGCGCGCCGGCCGCGACCGCGTCGTCGAGATCCTGTTGTGTGTACATGTCGAAACCTCCCTGATGCGGGACGGGATGACATGGGTGTGTTAGGCTGTCAACACAGTGCCAGGCTCGAGCCGGGTGAGGAGGGGCGGAAACGAGGGTGGCCGGCGCCGGATCAGGGGGTGGGGGTTGGCGCCGGCCGGTCTCGAAACTCGTACTCGAGGGTTCGAGCGAAGCTCGGTGAGGCCGGGCGGACCGAAGCCCGCCCGGCGGCCTCCCCGGCCTCTGGTTGCGACTGTTCGCGCTTCACCTCGCCCCGGCAACCCGCGTTAACCATGCGACGTCGATATTAACGGCGAACGGTTCGTCGCGGCGTGGTAAGGCTCAGGCGGGTATGTGCAATCTTTACACGATGACCGCGACGGTCGACGAATTGAAGCGGCTGTTCGGGCCGTTCGAGGGCGATACCGCCAACCTGCCGCCGTTTGACGAAATCTATCCGGGTCGCGCCGCCCCGGTGCTTCGCGAGACCGGTGAGGGGCGGCTGAAGCTCGAGACGATGACCTGGGGTTTCCCCGGTCCCGCGGCGGCGAAGGGGCGCCCGGTGACCAACGTGCGCAACCTCGACAGCCCCTTCTGGCGCTCGGCGCTGAGCGAGCGCACGCGGCGCTGCATCGTCCCGGTCACGCGCTTTTGCGAATGGACCGCCGAGCCCGACCCGGTGACGAAGCGCAAGGCCAAGGTCTGGTTCGGCCTTCACGAGCACGAGCCGCTGTTCGCCTTCGCGGGGCTGTGGCGGCCGGGGGCGAAGGACGGAAGCGACGGGCCTTTCATGGCGTTCCTGACTTGCGCCCCGAACGATACGGTCGGCACCGTCCATCCCAAGGCGATGCCGGTGATGCTTCGCGCGGGCGACGCGCTCGATTGGCTTCGGCACGAGCGCGAACAGGCATGCGCCCTTGCGGTTCCCTTTCCCGATGCCGACATGCGGCGTATCGAACTGGATTGAACAGGGAAGGAATCGGGACGATGGCGAAGTCGGACGAGCCGAAGAAAAAGACCAAGCGCGGAGTCACCGCCGACCTCGGCGGGGTCAAGATCCGGGTGAAGACCGCCAAGCCGAAAAAGGCCAAGGACGGCACGAAGGCCAAGGTCAAGGTGAAGGACCAGGCCAAGGCCAAGGCGTCGGGCGCGTTCGATTCGCTGAGCAAGCTGGCCGATTCGCCCTTGGTCGCCGACCTCATCGCGGTCGGCGCGACCGCCGCGGTCGCCGCGCTCGCCGAGGCGATCACCGACAAGGACGGCAAGCACAAGAAATCGTCGGTCAAGAACGCCGGCAAGGCCGCCGCGACCGCGATCGGCACCCGGTTGATGAACGAGTTCAGCGCGCTGAAGGACGCCGCGAAAAAGAAATAGTGCGCGCTAGTTGCGCAGCAGCGTGAGCCGGGCGCGGCCGACGTCGCGCCCGGCCTCGACCGTGTAGGGACCGGGCTCGACCGTCTCGCCGCGCATCGTCTCGACCGCCAGCCAGCCGCCGGGCGCAAGCCAGTTCGCCGCCGCCACCGCCGCGACTGCCGCGCTGCCCGATCCGGGTGCGTAAGGGGGGTCGGCGAGCACGAGGTCGAACGGGCCGCCGGGGGCGAGCCGCGCGGCCGACGTCGCGCGGACTATGATCCTCGCGCTCGCGCCGAGCGTGGCGGCATTGGTCTCGATCGCCTTGAGCGCGGCCCGGTCGGTTTCGACCACCGTCACCTTCGCCGCGCCGCGCGACAGTGCTTCGAACCCGAGCGCGCCGCTGCCCGCGTAGAGGTCGGCGACCGCCAGCCCGTCGAACGTGCCAAGCCGGCTGGCGAGCATCGAGAAGAGCGTCTCGCGGGTGCGGTCGGCGGTCGGGCGGGTGGCGATCCCGGCGGGCGCGACCAGCTTCCGCCCGCGCCACTCGCCGGCGATGATCCTCACGCTTCCGGTGCCTCGCGCTTCGGCGCCTGGCTCTTGAGGGAATGTCGGAAGCGGAACAGCGTCTCGCGGTCGATCTCGCCGATTTGGCCGCTGCGCATCCCCTCGGCGGTGAACGGGCCGTAAGCGACGCGGATCAGCCGCGATACCTGCAGCCCGAGATGAGCGAACACGCGCCGCACCTCGCGATTCTTGCCCTCGGTCAGGCTGAGCTGGATCCATCCGTTCCGCCCGGTCCGCCGCTCGAGGTTGGCGTCGATCGAGCCGTAGCGGACGCCGTCGACCTCGACTCCCTCGGCAAGCGTTTCGAGCTGCGCCTGGCTGACGTCGCCGAAGGCGCGCGCGCGATAGGTGCGCACGACGCCGCTGCTCGGCAATTCGAGCTGGCGCTTCAGTTCGCCGTCGTTGGTCAGCAGCAGCAGCCCTTCGGTATGATAGTCGAGCCGCCCGACCGGCATCAGCCGCGGCAGGCCCGCGGGGAGCTTGTCGTAAATCGTCGGGCGTCCGGCCGGATCGCGCGCGGCGGTCAGCGTCCCGGCGGGCTTGTAGAACAGGAACAGCCGCGCCGCGCCGGCGGGCTTCACTTCCTTGCCGTCGACGGTCACGCCCTTGAGCGATTCGAGCAGCGTCGCCGGGGTCGTCAGCACCTCGCCGTTGAGCGCGATCCGGCCGTCGGCGATCATCCGCTCGATGTCGCGGCGGCTCGCGATTCCGGCGCGCGCGAGCAGCTTGGCGATGCGTTGCGGCCCGTCCTCGCGCGGCGGGCCGGGGCGTGGGCCGCGGCGTGGCACCGGCGGGCGTCTCGTTCGTTGCGGGGGTGTAGTCTTCGTCATAGGATGTGCAGATGCTGTTCGGCAGGCGCAAGCGTATCGTCAAGCGGATCCTTGTTGTCGAGGACGAGCCGCTGACCGCGTTCGATAATGAATCGATGCTCGACGCGGCAGGATACGAGGTGGTGGCGACGCTCGACACCTATGCCGCTGCGGTCGAGGCGCTCGATTCGGAAAAGGTCGACCTGATCCTCAGCGACGTGCGGCTGGCGGGCAAGCGCGGCGGGGTCGAGCTGGCCGAGGAAGCCAGGCGCCGGTCGATTCCCGTGCTGTTCGTGACCGGCAGTCCGCCGCCGCAGGCGCGCGAGCTGGCGATCGGGTCGCTGCTCAAGCCCTATACCGACCGGACGCTGCGCGCGGCGCTGAAAGCGGTAGAGGCGAAGCTCGGCGGCGAAAAGGCGCGCCCGCCGAAGGGGATGGAACTCTACGAGACGGCGGTCGACCCGGCCTGACCGGTCGCGGCGTCAGCGCGCGAGAGCGGCGTCGATCCGGCGGTGAAAGTCGGCGATCCCGTTTTCGAGCGTGCCTAGCGTCACCGTCTCGATCGTCCCGCTCGCCAGCCCGCGATAGCAGCGCGCCGCCGCGCCGAAATCCTCGGTCCCGAACGCGCCACCGTCGAGCAGCGCCCAACTCTTCTGCCAATGCGCCGCGGCCTCGTTGGTCTGCGGCGGCTCGGGGATCAGCATATAATCCTCGACCAGCGTTCGCCCGACCGACTGCGGCATGCATACCAGCAGATTGATATAGTCGGGGCTCACCACGACGATCGAGGCGGGGAACAGTGCGTAGGTGAAGGTCACCGCGCGGCGCAGCGAGGCCATGTCGTCGAGGTCGGCGCGTTCGAGCAGCGCCGCGCGCCCGACCGCCGCGCGCTGGTGCGGGCCGACCCGGTCGGCGACGGTGATCCCGTCGGCGAAGAAATGGGCGATGGTCTGCGCGTGGAGCCGCTGGACGTGATAGCTTTCGAGGAACGCGTCGACGATCAGCTTCCAGTTGGCGGCGACGTCGTGGACCCGGCGCTCGTAAAGGTGAAGCCCGGCCATGCCGAAGGCGTCGAAGTCGGGTTCGAGCGCGCGCAGGTCGGAGAAGTCGGCCTGTTCGTCCTCGGCGTAGAACAGCAGCCCGCCGATCTCGGCGCTGGGGTAGGCGCGTAGTCCGTTGGCGCTTCGGTCAAACCCCGGGAAGCATTCGGCGCGAGGCATCCCGCTCAATTCGCCGTCGGGCTTGTAGGCCCAGGCGTGATAGGGGCAGACGATCCGCTTCGCCCCGACCACCTCGTCGCCGTCGACCAGCCGGGTGCCGCGATGGCGGCAGGCGTTGGCGAGCACGTGCGCGCGTCCGTCGGCGCCGCGGGTCAGCAGCAGCGGCGAACCATAGCCGTCGTGTGCGACCGCGCTGACCGCCTCGGGCAGGAGCGCCGAGGGGGCGACCAGCTGCGGAAGCGTGCGGAACAGCCGCATCTCGGCGGCGAAGCGGTCGGGGTCGGTATAGGTCGCGGCGGGAAGCTGCTCGATGCCCTCGCCCATCATCGCCTCGCCGCGCGCCAGCGCCTCGGCGAGCGCGCGCTGGCCGGGGGTCGGGCGGCGGGGCTGGAGCGGAAAATCCATCGCGGCGAACGGTGCGCCCGAAACGGTCGCCGCGCAAGCGGGGCTGGCCAATCGCGTCGCGCGCGCTAGGCTAAGGGTGCGAAGCGGAGGGAAATAGCGAATGGCGGGACAGGCGGCGCGGCCGAAGGGATTCAAGCTGCTCAGAACGGCGCTCAGCACGCGCAAGTCGGGCTCGATGCTGGCGTTCGGCTTTTCCTCGGGCCTGCCGTTCGCGCTGCTGATCGGGACGCTCAACGCGTGGCTCGGCGAATTGAAGGTCAACCTCGCCACCATCGGCGTGCTCAGCTGGATCGGGCTGGCCTATTCGTTCAAGTTCCTGTGGTCGCCCGCGGTCGACCGGCTCGCGCTTCCGGGCCTGTCGCGGCTGGGGCGGCGAAAGAGCTGGATCACCTTCTGCCAGGCGGTGCTGGTGCTCGCGCTGCTCGGCCTGTCGGTGACCGACCCGCTGACCAATATCGGCACCTTCGCGCTGATCGCCTTCGTCGCCGCCTTCGCCTCGGCGACGCAGGACGTCGCGGTCGACGCGTGGCGGATCGACGTCGCCGACGAAGTGACCAGCGTCGAGCTGCTCTCGGCGGTCTACCAGTTCGGCTATCGCATCGCCTCGATCGTTGGCGGCGCGATCGCGCTGTTCCTTGCCGCGCGGATGAGCTGGCCCAACGTATTCCAGCTGATGGCCGGGGCGATGGCGGTGATCCTCGTAATCGCGGTCACCGTCGCGCCCGACACGCCGCGCCCGCCGGGCCGCGAGATGCTCGAAGGCATCGCCGCCAAGGGCGAGATCGATCGCCGGAGCCGGACAATCGCCATGGCCATCGTCGCGGCCGCCTGGGCCTGGGCGATCAGCAAGATCGTCATCTTCATGGTCTCGATGCTCGCCGAGCGGCCGGCTGGCGTGAAGCCGCCCTCGGTCGGCGATTTCACCAAGGCGTGGGGTCCGTGGATCATCGTCGCCACCGTGTTCGTGCCGCTAGTCGTCGCGGCGACGCTCAACTGGCTGCAGGCGCGTGGGGCAGCGACCCAGCACGAGGCCGCCGAACCGGCGCGCGGCGTGCGCGCGGCGGCGGATTTCACCTACGGCGCGCTCGTCGCCCCGTTGGCCGAGCTGTCGCGGCGGCTTGGCTGGGGCGTGCTGGTCATCATCGGCTTCATCCTGACCTACGCGCTCTGCTATAACTTGTGGTCTAGCTTCGCCTTTCCCTTCTATCTCGACTATCTCAAGTACACGAAGGACGAGGTCGCCTTCGCGTCGAAGGTTTTCGGGATCATCATGACGATGATCGGGATCAGCTTCGCCGGCTACCTGCTCGCGCGGATCGGCAAGTTCCCGACGGTGCTGCTCGGGTCGTTGCTGCCGCCAACCGGCAACCTCGTCTACGCCGACCTTGCCGACGGTGGGCCGCGGATTGACGCGGTAAGTCACGCGCTCATGCTCGACCGCTTGGTGGGCGTATTCGGGTTTGACGAGCGGATGGTCCGGCTGCTGCTGGCGATCAGCTACGAAAACATCGCCACCGGCATCGCCTTGACCGCGTTCGTCGCGTATCTGTCGGGGATCGTCTCGAAGAAGTTTACCGCGGTTCAATATGCGCTGCTGTCGTCGCTGACCTTCCTCGTCGGTACGCTCGGCAAGGGCGCGGTGGGCGAGGCGTTCGATAAGTACGGCTATGCCACCACCTTCCGCTGGACCGCGGCGTTCGGCTTCCTTTCGGCGCTGTTCGTGCTGCTCGAGTGGATCCGCTCGTCGCGCGCCGAGCGGCGGGCTAGTCGGGAAGCTGCCGATTTAGCGAAAGCACCCGACCAGCCAGATACAGCGAACCGGCAACCAGCCTAGGCGCGGGGAGGGGGGCGAGCGCCTCCTCGACCGAGGCCGCCGCGCGTCCGCCGAACCGGGCCGCGAGCGCATCGGGATCGTGATGCTCATGGTCGGGCACCGGCACGAAGCTCAGGCTGAGCGCGTGCGGCTTCAGCGCGCCGACGATCGCCCCGGCGTCCTTGTTGGCGAGGACACCGAGGACAAGGTGCATTGGGCCCACATCGGCGAGCAGCGCGGCGAGCGCGCAGGCGGCATCCTCGTTATGCGCGCCGTCGAGCCAGGTCTCGACCGCACCGAGCGGGCCGTCGGCGAGCCGCTGGAACCGCGCCGGCCAGTCGGTCGCGGTCAGCGCCGCGGCGAAACTCGCCTCGCCGACCGCGAACCGGTCCTGCGCGTCCAGCATCTGCCGCGCGAGATTGGCGTTGCGGACCTGGTGCGCGCCGGGAAGCGCGGGCTTGAGGGACGGGTCGATCGCCCAGTCGCGCCCTTCGAGCCGGAGCGGCGCGCCGACCTCGGCCGCGACCCGCGCGAACGCGGCCTCGGCCTCGGGCAGGTTGGCGAGCGCGACCAGCGGCACGCCGGGCTTGGCGATCCCCGCCTTCTCCACTGCCACCGCGCCGATCGTGTCGCCGAGGAACTGCTGGTGGTCGAGCCCGATGCTGGCGATGCCGGTGACCAGCGGCGCCTCGATCACGTTGGTCGCGTCGAGCCGCCCGCCGAGCCCGACCTCGAGGATCGCCGCGTCCGCCGCGACCTCCCCGAACGCGAGGAAGGCGGCCGCCGTGTTCACCTCGAACAGGCTCGCGCCGATCGCCTCGTTGGCGTCGAGCACCGTCCCCATCAGTCGTGCCAGCCGCTCGTCGTCGATCAGCCGCCCGGCCAGCCGGATGCGCTCGTTGTAGCGGACGAGGTGCGGGCTGGTGAAAACGTGGACGCGATGCCCCGCCGCCTCCAGCGCGGCGCGGAGGAAGGCGACGGTCGAGCCCTTGCCGTTGGTCCCGGCGACGTGGAAAACCGGCGGCAGCGCGTCCTGCGGGCGGCCGAGCGAGTCGAGCAGCGCCGTAATGCGTTCGAGCCCGATCTGGTCGCGATCCTTAGACTGGGTCGCCTGCCGGGCGATCAGCGCGGCGACGCGGGGATCCGCCGAGCGGATCACCTCCTTCATCAGGCGGCTTTCTTCTTCCCCGGCGCGAGGTAGCCGATGAGCCGGCCGAGCCGGTCCTTCAGCGCGTGCCGGTGGACGACCATGTCAATCATCCCGTGCTCCAGCAGATATTCGGCGCGCTGGAATCCCTCGGGCAGTTTCTCGCGGATCGTCTGTTCGATTACCCGCTGCCCGGCGAAACCGATCAGCGCCCCCGGCTCGGCGAGCTGGACGTCGCCGAGCATCGCGTAACTGGCGGTGACCCCGCCGGTGGTCGGGTCGGTCAGCACGACGATATAGGGCAACCCCGCCTCGCGCAGCTCGGCCAGCGCGACGGTCGCCTTGGGCATCTGCATCAGCGAGAGAATGCCCTCCTGCATCCGCGCGCCGCCGGCGGCGGTGAACAGGATGTAGGGAGCCTTGGCCTTGATCGCCGCCTGGACCCCGGCGACGAACGCCGCGCCGACGCCAATGCCCATCGACCCGCCCATGAAGGCGAAATCCTGCACCCCGATCACCGCGATCCGCCCGTCGATCTTGCCGCGCGCGTTGATCAGCGCGTCGTCCTCGCCGGTCTTGGCGCGCGCCGCCTTGATGCGTTCGGCGTAGCGCTTGCTGTCCTTGAACTTGAGCGGGTCCTGCGCGACCGAGGGGGTCGCCAGCACGTCATACTGGCCGCGGTCGAACAGATGGTCGAAGCGGTCGGTCGGCCCGATCCGGTCGTGATGGTCGCAGCGCGGGCAAACCTTCTGATTGTCTTCCCATTCCTTGGTGAAGACCATCGACCCGCACTTGCCGCACTTGTGCCAGAGGTTTTCCTCGCTCTGGCGCTTGGTGGTCAGCGAGGTGATGCCCTTGCGGACGCTGCTCAGCCAGCTCATTCGAACACTCTCCAATACCGGGCGCGCGAGGTAGGCGCTGTGCCGGGCCGAGTCTAGAGCGCGGCCGCGATCGCGCGCGCCGCTTCGGCGGGATCGGGGGCGGCGGTGATCGGGCGGCCGACGACCAGCATCGACGCCCCGGCATCCAGCGCTTCGCGCGGGGTCATCACCCGCTTCTGGTCGCCGACGTCGGCGCCGGGCGGGCGAATGCCCGGGACGACGAAATAGCCCTGCGGCCAGCGATCCCGCGCCGCGCCGACTTCGGCCCCCGAACAGACGATTCCGTCGAGCCCGGAAGCGCGGGCGAGGTCGGCGAGCCGCGCGACCTGGTCGGCGGGCGAGCCCGCGACGCCGATGCTGCCGAGGTCGGTGGCGTCGAGGCTGGTCAGCACGGTGACCGCGACGACCTTGCACCCGTCGGGCGCGGCGGCCTTCGCCGCTTCGAGCATCGCCCGGCCGCCAGCGGCGTGGACCGTCAGCACGGCGGGCGCGAGCGGGCGCAGCGCCTCGACCGCCTTGGCGACGGTGTTGGGGATGTCGTGGAGCTTGAGGTCAAGGAACACCGGCAGGCCCGCCTCGGCCAGTCGCGCCACCCCGGTCGGGCCGTTGGCGGCGAAGAATTCGAGGCCGAGCTTGAGCCCGCCGACCGACCCGGCGAGCGTTTGCGACAGCGTTTCGGCGCGCGCGAGGTCCGGGGTGTCGATCGCCACGAACACGGGACTGGTCAAAATATCTCTTCCTCACTGGCGATCGGGGCGGGGCGATTCGGCGGCGGGACGGCCAAGGCACGCGTTCGCCGCCGCTGGCGCGTGGTGCTGAAGGCCCAGCCGACCAGCATCCCGACGAGGCCGACCAGCAGCAGCAGGAGCGGCAGCTTGATGTCGAGCTCGACCGGGCCCCACAGCGCGACGGTGACGTTCTGCCAGTTGCGCATCGCGAACAGCAGCACGATCATCGCCGCGCTGAGCCACAGCAGGGTTTTCAGGAAACGCATCGACGCGCCTTAACCCCCGGCAAGGTCGAGCGCCAGCCGACTCGATTCACCGCCTGTCGCACTCGCTTGGACGCAGCCGCTTCCCCGCCCGGATTGAGCGGGCCGCGCGCGCCCGCCAAGGCGGGCCGGGGAGGATCTGCTTGGAACGCCAACTCAAATACGGGCTGGCCGCGTTCGCCGCGGTCGCCGGACTTGTCGCGGTCGTCGCCTCGCACGGCTCGCACTCGGTCGCGCCCGCCGACCGCCGCGCCAAGGCGCAGGAAGCGGTCCGCGTCCGGCTGGTCCAGGTCGATCCCAACGCACGCCACGCCATCGACTATGCCGCGCTCGACGCCCGGCTGCAGCAGATGATCACGCGGCCGGCGATGGTCGGCATGGCGGTCGGGGTCGTCGAGAACGGGCGGATCACCTTCCTCAAGGGCTATGGCGACACGATCGAGGGATCGGGCGACAAGGTCACCACCGACACGGTATTCCGCTGGGCGAGCTGCTCGAAGGGGGTCGCGGGGACGCTTGTCGCCAAGCTCGCCGAGCAGGGCAAGCTCTCGCTCGACGAGCCGATCGCCGACCTCGGCACCTCGCTTCGCCTGCCGATGGCGGCCGAGCGGTGGGCGACGGTGACCGACCTGCTCAGCCACCGGCTCGGCCTTTATCGCAACGCGCTCGACAACAAGCTGGAGGAAGGCGCCGACCCGCACGCGCTGCGCGGCGAGCTCGGCGGGCTCAACCCGGTGTGCAAGCCGGGGACCTGCTGGAACTACCAGAACGTCGCCTATGACGCGGCGAGCGAGATCGTCATCAAGAAGACCGGGCTAAGCTACGACCAGGCCGCGCGGCAGCTGCTGTTCAACCCGATCGGCATGACCTCGGCCTCGACCACCATGGCGGGGCTTGAAAGCGCGAAGAGCTGGGCGCGGCCGCACAGCGTTGGGCGGCGACCGCTGCCGATGAGCGACGCCTATTACCGCGTTCCCGCGGCGGGGGGGATGAACAGCAACATCCGCGACATGGCGATGTGGATGCTGGCGCAGATGGGCGAGATGCCGCTGGTGCTCGACCCCAAGCTGCTCGACACGATCCACGCGCCGCTAGTCGCGACCCCGCTCGAACGGCAGCATCTGCGCAAGTTCCTCGAGCGGCTTCACGACCCGATGTACGGGCTCGGCTGGCGAAGCTACGATTACGAGGGCCACCACATCGTCGGGCATCGCGGCGGTATCAACGGCTATCGCTCGCTGATCCTGTTCGACCCCGCGCTCAAGAGCGGGGTGGTGGCGCTATGGAATTCGAACACCAACCAGCCGGGCGGGCTCGAGTTCGAGGTGATGGACATGCTCTACAAGCTGCCGTTTCGCGACTGGATGGAACTCGGCCACGGCGGGCAATCGACCGACGAATCCGACGGCAACGGCGACCGCTAATCAGTTGGTCGCGCTGGTCGGCACCGGCTTCATCGCCTCGCTCGCGACCGTGGGCGAAGAGAGCCCGGCGGGGGTGGCGGGCACCGATGGCTGGCCGGTCGCCAGCGTCGAGGCGCCGGCCGGGTCGAGGCTGTAGATGTCGTTCGCCCAGCGGACCGCGTCGCCGGTCGGCTGCGCGGTCAGATAGCTGATATAGACCGGCACCGCCTGCGGCAGCTGGACGAGCTGGTCACCCTCGGTGCCGTCGGCCTTGGGAACGCTGCCGTTAAGGAAGGTCGCCAGCCGCGCGGCATCCTCGAGCCGGACGCAGCCATTGCTTTCGACGCGGACGTCGTCGGCGAACAGTTTCTTGCTCGGGCTGTCGTGGAGATAGATGCCGTAATTATTGGCAAAGCCGAACTTCATCCGCCCCATCGAGTTGAACGGCCCGGGAAGCTGACGCATCTGGATCGTCTGTTCGCCCGACAGCACCTTTTTCCAGTCGACCGAGGCCGGCGACACCACCGTCGCCTTCGCGCCGAATCCGTCGACGATCTGGTAATGCCCGCGATTGAGATAGGCGACGCCGCCGCGCGCCGCACGCGGAGCGAGGATTTTCTGCACGAGGTCGCTCGGCACGTTCCAATAGGGATTGACCGTGATGTAGTGGAGCATGCTGACCATCGGGTGGGTCGGGGTCTCGACCTTGCCGACCACCACCTTCATCCGGTCGGCGATTTGCCCGTCCTGAACCATCAGCAGTTCCTGCGTCGCCGGGTTGACGACGACCACCTTGCCGACGGGGGGAATCGCCCGTGCGCGTTCGAGGTTGGCCATCAGCCGTGGGTCGGGGGTGCCGCCGCGCGAGGCGGCGTCAGCGATCGCTGCGGCGCGAAGGTCGTAATAAATCTGCGACCGGCGCAGCGTCATGTCGACCTGCGACTGGAGATTGGGCGACTGCGCCGCGGTGATCAGCAGCATGTCCGGCCCGGCGACCCGCGGCATCGCCTCGGGCTCGTTATAACGAAGGCCGGCAGGCGGGGTGTTCATCAGCCGGACGAGCATCGCATAGCCGCCCGACAGCGCGCGATCGGCGTCGGCGATATTCTGCTGGGCAAGATCGGACGAAACCCGCGCGGCGAGAATCGGGCCGGCCGGAAAGCCGTCGAAGTTCGCCGAACGCAGCCGGCCCAGCAGCGCCGAGCCGGCGGGCGAGAGCGCCGCGCCGTTGAACCACAGCCGCTGGCCGGGGCGCGACTGTTCGAACCGGTCGACTGCCGCCAGCGTGGCGGGATCGATCCCGGCGATCGGGGGAAGCGGCGCCGGGGCGACCGGGGCGGGCGGCGGCTTCTTGCGCGCCCAAGCGGGAACGGAGCCGGTGACCAGGCCGAGCGCGGCGATGCCGCCGATCAGAAAAGTGCGTCCTTGCATGGGCTTAATAACGCAATTGAATCCCAAGGGTTCAAGGGCGGGGGTCGAAAACCGAGCGGCGTTGCCAATACGCAACGCGCGAATCCCCGTTAAGCCTTTGCTAGCAAGCCGCGGCGCATCCTCGGATCCGTCATGGCCGACCGCGCTTCGCAAACCATTTTCGTGATGTCCGCCGGGCTGCCGTGGCCGCACGACGCGCACGCATCGGACACGCTCGGCGCGCTCGACGACGTCGCGCTCTACCAGCAGGGCGAGCCGCGACCCTGCGCGATTCGGCGGATCGCCTCGGGCGGGGCGATGATCCGCCTGCGTGACGCGCCGCTGAGCGGGGCCGAGGTCGCGCTCGAGCTCGCCACCGGGCAACGCGCGGCGGCGACGGTCGAATGGGCGCGCGGGGAGGAGGCGGCGATCCGCTTCCGACAGCCGATCGACATGGTCGCGCTGCTGAACCGCAAGCTGGTCGCGCAGACGGCCGAGCGCCGCCGAATGCCGCGGGTCGAGCTTCGCTGCCACGTCGGACTGCGCTGGGGCGGTAGCCTTGCGGCCGCGACGCTACGCAACATCAGCGCCACGGGGATCCAGGTCGAAGGCGATGGGCTTCCAGCCACCGACACCTTCGTTTCGATCTTCATCGACGGGCTCGTAATCCCTTCGGGCGAGGTCGTGTGGAAACAGGGCCGGCTTGCCGGGATCGAGCTGATGGAAGAATTGCGCTGGTCATCGCTGATGCCGTGGATACGGACGCAGGCGCGCGGTTAGCCGACCGGCTGACCCTTTTCTTCGAGCCAGCGTTCGAGCTCGCTCGCGCCGCCGATCGTCTCGCCGTCGATTTCGACCAGCGGGGTGGTCGCGACCCCGCGCTCGGCCTCGAACTTGTCCACTTCTTCGCGCGTGGTGAGGACATGGTCGTCGACCGTGTAGCCGGCGCCTTCGAGCAATTGCTTGGCGCGGACGCCGAACGGGCAGGTGTGGTCGGGAAGGACCATGCGGGTGAGGGTTGCTGTCGTCATGCCCCCTCGACGCGCGGGCGGCGGGGCGGGTTCCCTCAGCCGTCGCGTTCGAGGATATAGATGCGCGCGGCCGACTGCTGCGACAGCGGCTTGGCCGGCCCGACAAAAGACAGGGTGCGACCGTCGCGGTGGCGAAGCTCGAAGGCGTGCCGCTCGCCGGCGACCGGGAGCGGATCGGACGCGCCGAACACCAGCGAGGCGGGGCCGCCCTTTACCTCCGCCGCTTCCCAGCCGAGCAGCGCCTCGGCCCCGCGCCCCCACTGGTCGATCCGTTCGCGCGAATCGACCGAGAAGATCACCCGATCGCCGCAGAAATCGAGCAGCGTCTTCAGCGCGGCTTCCTTTTCGGACAGCGACGCCTGCATCCGCGCCTGTTCGGTGACATTGTCGAACAGGATCCCGACGCCGCCCATCGGGGAGGGGAGGGGAATCATCGTCACCGCGACGCGGCGGTCGGGATGGGTCGCCGAATTCCCCTCGTAGCGCGCGATCTCGCCGGTCTCGAGCACGCTGCGCAGCGTCGGCATCTGGTCGCGGATGGTCGGCACCGCCTCGAGGATCGGCTTGCCGACGATCTCGTCGCGGGTCCGGCCGATGAACAGCTCGGCCATCCGGTTCGCGGTCTGGACCCTGAAGTCGGCGTCGATCGACAGATAGCCCTCGCGGACATGGTCGAGCACGATCTGCAGCTTTCGTTTCCATACCGACGCGGTCTCGGCACTCGGCGCCTGAACGAGTTCCTCATAATGGGCGAGGCTGGCGATGATCAGCGCGCGGCGCCCATGATAGGTGATCCCGACCGGGGCTTCGAGCACCCGGCGGCGGATTTCTCCGAACCGCCGATTCAGGTCGGCGGACGATACGTCGAACGTCGGATTTTCTGGCATCTTTTGTCTCGAAAAGCTGTCGTTCGTAACGTCAATTGGTCGAAAATACATTCTTTTATCGTGTAATCAAGCAAACCTCTTGTGATCTCCAGAATTATGTGCGTGAGTGTCCGTAAGTCGCGTAGAGTTTGACACAATTCGTTGAATGCGGCGTTCGATCGATCTTTCACCCTTTAGATCGATCGATCGTCGCGGCCAGCGCGAGGGCCAGCGGGCGCGAGACCGAGCTTCCCCGTTCGGTATCTCTCGCGCTGGCCACCCCTGGGAAGTTGCGCGACCTTGCTCAAGGTCGCCATCGAGCATGATCAGGACAGCGAGACGAACGAGTCGAGCACTCGCTTGCGGCCCGCTTTCTCGAACTCGATCTCGAGCTTGTTGCCCTCGACCGCCTCGATGATGCCGTAGCCGAACTTGCCGTGGAACACGCGCATACCGACCTCGACGTCGTCGCGCCCCTTGTTGCCGATGCTGACCGCGCTGGCCTTAGCCTCGACCACGCGCTGCGGCTCGGTCGTGAAGCGGCCCTGCGCGCGCTGCCAGCCCGCGCCGCGCGTCGCCGCGCGCCCGGAATTGGCGGCGGCGAGGTGAGCGAAGGGGTCGCCGCGTTCGCTCCACTGCGCGCGCCACAGGCTCTCGCCACCCGACATGGTGGTTTCCTCGTCGATATGCTCCTTGGGCAGCTCGCCGACAAAGCGCGAGGGGATCGAGCTGGTCCACTGGCCGTAGATGCGACGATTGGCGGCGTGGATCACGGTCGCCTTTTCGCGCGCGCGGGTCAGCGCGACATAGGCGAGGCGGCGCTCCTCCTCGAGGCTGGCGAGCCCGCCCTCGTCGATCGCGCGCTGCGATGGGAAGACGCCTTCCTCCCACCCGGCGAGGAAGACGATCGGGAACTCGAGCCCCTTGGCGGCGTGGATGGTCATGATCGTGACCTGGTCGCCGCCCTTGTTGCTGTCATTGTCCATCACCAGGCTGACATGCTCGAGGAAGGCGCCGAGACTGTCATACTCCTCCATCGCGCGCGTGAGCTCGGTCAGGTTCTCGAGTCGCCCCGCCGCCTCGGCGCTCCGCTCGGCCTGGAGCATCGCGGTGTAACCGCTCTCGTCGAGGATCTGTCGCGCCAGCTCGGGGTGGGGCAGGCTTCCCGACATCTGCCGCCAGCGCGCGACGTCGCCCACGAACCGGCCAAGCGAATTGCGCGCGCGCGCCTGCAGCTCGTCGCTGTCGAGCATCTGCGCCGCCGCCATCAGCAGCGGCTGGCCGGCGGCGCGCGCAAACTGGTGGATGGTGGCGATTGCCTTGTCGCCGAGCCCGCGCTTGGGCTGGTTGACGATCCGTTCGAAGGCGAGGTCGTCATTCGGCTGCGAGACGAGGCGGAGGTAGGCCAGCGCGTCGCGGATCTCGGCGCGCTCGTAGAAGCGGAAGCCGCCGACGATCTGGTAGGCCAGCCCGATCGAGATGAAGCGTTCCTCGAACTCGCGGGTCTGGAACTGGGCGCGCACGAGGATCGCGCAATCGGCGAGCTTGCCGCCGCGACGGAGGTGGCTTTCGATCTCGTCGCCGACCCGCCGCGCTTCCTCGGGCCCGTCCCACACCCCGATCACGCGCACCTTTTCGCCCGCGTCGAGCTCGGTCCACAGCGTCTTGCCGAGCCGCCCGCTGTTGTTGGCGATGAGGCCGCCGGCAGCGCCAAGGATGTGCGGGGTCGATCGATAATTCTGCTCGAGCCGAATCACCGCCGCGCCGGGGAAATCCTTTTCGAACCGGAGGATGTTCGCGACCTCGGCCCCGCGCCACGAATAGATCGACTGGTCGTCATCACCGACCACGCAGATGTTGCGCCGCGGCTCGGCGAGCAGCCGAAGCCAGTCGTACTGCGAGGCGTTGGTGTCCTGATACTCGTCGACCAGGATGTAGCGGAACCGCTCGCGGTAGCTTTCGAGCACGTCCGCGTGCGCGCGGAAGATCGTCAGCATGTGCAGCAGCAGGTCGCCGAAATCGCACGCGTTCACCGCCGCCAGCCGCGCCTGGTAGGCGGCGTAGAGTTGCTGCCCCTTGCCGTTGGCGAACGCCTCGCTTTCGGCCGCGTCGATGTGCTTGGGGGTCCAGCCGCAGTTCTTCCACCGGTCGATCAGCGCCGCCAGCTGTCGCGCGGGCCAGCGCTTCTCGTCGATCTCGGCGGCGGCGATCAGCTGCTTCAAAAGCCGCAACTGGTCGTCGGTATCGAGGATGGTGAAGTTGGATTGCAGCCCGACCAGCTCGGCATGGCTGCGCAGCATCCGCGCCGCGACCGAGTGGAAGGTGCCAAGCCACGGCAGCGATTCGAGCGCGCCGCCCGACAGCCGCGCGACCCGCTCGCGCATTTCGCGCGCGGCCTTGTTGGTGAAGGTCACCGCGAGGATCTGGCTCGGCCATGCCCGGCGGGTGGCGATCAGGTGGGCGAGGCGGGCGGTCAGCGCGGCGGTCTTTCCCGTGCCCGCCCCGGCGAGCATCAGCACCGGACCCTCGGTGGTCAGTACGGCCTCGCGCTGCGGCGGGTTGAGGCCGCGCAGGTAGCCGGGTTCGTCGGTGAGAGCAGGGGATTCGGGCACGGGTCGGAGGTAGGGCGGGCGGAACGAAACGGCAACCGCGGCTTATCCGCGATATCCCCGTTATCCACAGGGCCGAACCTGCAGATTCCCCTTTGCGCGACTCGGAAATCGGAGTCAGTCTCCAAGGGTGATCGGGGCAACGGACCCGGCCTCCTTCGGGAGGAAGGGTTCCAGAGAACCGATCTCCGCCGGCAGGCGATGAGGCGAGATCTTCGGATCTCAAGTCGGACCAGCCGGTCAGAGGCGCCGGAAGAGTTGGTTCTTCCCGATGCGAAAGGCCGGTCCTTCGGGACAAGGCAGCGCGACGGGGGTCCAGCCCAAGAAGGGCCGCTGAACATCGGACGGCCATGGCTTCGGTCAGGTCGGGCAAGGCGGAAGGGAGCAAGCGGGTCTTCGGACAGCGCGGAATTCCCGAAAGTCGCGTCGGGCTCCTCTTAGAGGAAAGCGTCCGGTCGGAAGCGACGCCTGAGCAGGTGAGCAAGGATTGCGAGACGAAGGTTCCTCGGAACCCGAGAAACGCAAACACCGGCGGATCCGCGCTCGGCGCAGAGGGGGCTTGCCGCAAGGCGAGCCCCCTTTTCTTTGCGCGGGCTTGCCGCAAGGCGAGCCGCTTTTCTTTAAGCGGGCTTGCGGCAAGGCGAGGCCGCTTTTCTTAAAGCGGGCTAGCGGCAAGGCGAGCCCCTTCTCGACAGACTACACCGTCGACACCGGCTTGCCGGGGAAAGCGCCAGCGCGCATGGTCGCTTCGCTCGGCAGGCTCGATCGAAGGGGCGGTGTTGTGATGTTCTTGCCATGGATCGGCGCGGCCCTGGCCGCGGCCCAGCCGGTGCCTGCGCCGCCGCCCGCGCCCGACCCGTCCGCGGCGCAGCCAGGCGACGTACGGGCGACGAAGAAGCGCGATTCCGGTCCCGGGCTGACCAACCTTCAGGAAACCTTTAGCGACAGCGACTATCCGCCCGAGGCGATAAGGTCGGGCAAGCAGGGCGCGACGCACGCTATACTTAACATCGGTCCGGACGGTCGGCCGATCGACTGCGCGATCGATCAATCGTCGGGCGATTCGAGCCTCGACAAGGTGACCTGCGACCGGCTGATGGCCAAGGGTCGCTATCCGGTGGTCAAGGGATCGTCGGGAAAGGCGACGCGCTACCTCACCCACACCACCGTTCGCTGGGTCCTCCCGACGATGGGGCCGACCCCGTTCGAGCCGCACTGGTCGCTCGCCGAGCTCAGGGTCGACGCGAAGGGCGCGGTCGGCGAATGCCATTTCTCGCAGGGCGGGCCACAGATGCCGCCGATGGACCGGGTGACCTGTCCGCCGCCAGTCGTCGCCAACTATGCGCGCTTCATTGCCGGCGCTCCCGCCGCGATACTCAAGGAAGGGCGCCGCTTCTTCGTCCGCGAGGGATTTCTGACCCAAGCCGCGGGGCTCGACCTCCCTGCGGTGCCCGACGACGCCGTCGGCGGGCGGCCGCAGGCGGTTACCGTCACCATCGACCCGTCGGGGCACGTCGACAGCTGCTCGCCGTTTGATGCGAGCCTTCCGGAAACCGCGACGGCGGGCGTCTGCGCGGCGGCCAGGCGGGCGACGTTCAAGCCGATCGCCGCCGGTCTCGGCGAGCGGCGCGCGGTCAGCTACATGATGGTCTACTACCGCGATTGAAGCCGTGGCGGCGTCGGGCGCAATATGTCATCGTGCGCAAGACAGACGCAGGGGGGCGACATGACACTCACGAGGCGGCATCTGCTCGAGGGGCTCGGGCTGTGGGGTGCGGGCGGGGCTAGCTTCGCCGCAATGCAGATGCTGACGATGGGTGCGCCGGGCGCGGCGCGCGCCGCCGCCCCGCCGCTCCCGCGCGGGCCTGCCAACGGCAAGTCGGTGGTCGTGCTCGGCGCGGGGATCGCCGGGCTGGTGTCGGCGATGCAGCTGCGCGACGCGGGCTACAAGGTGACCGTGCTCGAAGCGCGGGGCCGCACCGGAGGGCGGGTGTGGACCATCCGCGGCGGCGACGCGGTCGAGCAGGTCGACCGCCCGTTCCAGCGCGCCGCCTTTTCGCCCGGCCTCTACCTCAACGCCGGGCCGGCGCGGCTACCGCACTGGCATTATCGCATCCTCGGGCTCGCGCGCCGCTTCGGGGTCGCGCTCCAACCGTTCGTCAACACCAATCGTGCCGGGGGCTGGGACTTCAGCGGCAAGGTCCACCGCGAAAAGCAGATGGTCTACGACCTTCGCGGGCGAATGGGCGAAATGCTGTTCGAGGCGCTGAAGAAGGGCGCGGTCGACGTCCCGCTCGACAAGGCCAACGTCGAGCCCTTCCGCCGCTTCGTCCAGTTCTTCGCCGGGCTGACCGACGAGGGCAAATATCCCGGGTCGATGTCGGCGGGGTTCGCGCGGCTTCCCGGCGGCTACGACAAGCCGGGGCTCGCCAACCCGCCGCTGACGCTGCGCGAGCTGATCCCCAGCCAGGCGATCGCGCTGCCCTATTTCTTCGAGGGCATCAGCGACATGGAAGCGACGATGCTCCAGCCGGTCGGCGGGATGGACCGGATCCAGCATGCGCTGTTCGACCATGTCCGCCCGCTGGTCCGGCTCGGCACGCCGGTCACCGCGATCCGGCGCGAAGGCGCGGGCGTGAGGATCGAACATGAGGGCGGGGTCACCCGCGCCGATTATGCCGTGGTCACCATCCCGCCGCCGATCCTGGCGCGCATCCCCAACGATTTCGCGCCCGCCAAGCAGGCGGCGATCAAGGCGGTGCCGTACCTGCGCAGCGCCAAGATCGCGTTCGAGGCGCCGCGTTTCTGGGAAGAGGAGGGGATCTACGGAGGCAACAGCTGGACCGACCGGCTGAACGAGAACGTGATGTATCCCTCGGCCGCGGTCGGCTCGGCCCGCGGGGTGCTGGTCGGCGGTTATGTCGCCGGCTGGACCCACCGCGACACGCCGGACGCGTTCACCGCAAAGCCGTTCGCCGAGCAGTTCCAGATCGCGCGCGACAGCATCGAGGCGCTCCATCCGGGCAAGTCGCGGCTGCTCGAAAAGCCGCTCGCGGTGAACTGGGGAAGCGTGCGCTACTCGGAAGGCGTCGGCGCCGGCGGTCCCAATTTCGGCGATGCGCCGCGCGACGCGAGTTATCGCGAACTGCTACGCCCCGAGGGTCCGATCCTCTTCGCCGGCGAGCATCTCAGCTACATGGGGCTGTGGCAGGAGGGGGCGGCGGCGTCGGCGGAAGAAGCGGTTGCCCTGCTTCACCGGATGGCGTCGGCGACCCGAGGCTAGACCGCCTTGATCTTGGGCGAGGCGAACGGCTGGCGCGCCTTGCCGCGACCCATCGACCAGTTGGTCTGTAGCCGGACCTGCGGGTTGGGGACGCACCATATCTCGCCGCCATCGTCCATGCCGACCACCCACAGCAGGTCGAATTCCTGCCCATAGTCGATAACCGCGATGGCGAAGCCGTTGCCGCGATCGAGGACGTGGAGCGGTATCGGCGGGTCGAGCTGGACGAAGCCTTGCATGAGACGGGTAACGAGCGTTCGTCGAAGCCGGTTCCTCTGTCGCCGATCCGACGGAGACGCGCGCGTCGAACCGCGCTAGGCCGGGGCGCGACACAGGAGGAGAAGCGGCGATGAACAAATTCACCCTCGGACTGGCGCTAGGCGCGGCCTTGCTGCCGGCATCGATCGTCGCGAAGGTCCCGCACCCGACACCGATCGCGGCCGCGGACGCCGCGCACCGCACGCCCGACAACGTCAAGCTCGACGACGGACGAAAGCCCGCCGCGGTGCTCGCCTTCATGGGGCTGCGGCCCGGGATGCGCGTCGGCGACATGGTCGGGATCAACAAATATTGGGCCGAGCTGACCTCGCCGATCGTCGGGCCACGCGGCCATGTCACGGTGTGGGAGCCGACCCAGTTCCTCAACGACAAGAGCCGGGCCGCGTTCGACGCTTTCGCCAGGACCCATCCCAACGTGTCGCTGATCACCAGCCCGTTCGAGGATCCGCGCCTGCCTTCGAACGCGTTCGACGCGATGCTGATCAACACCGACTATCACGACACCTACTGGCAGAACGCCAAATATGGCGTCGTCCGGCAGGACCCCCGTGCATGGGCGCGCAAGGTCTTTGCCGCGATTCGACCGGGCGGGACGCTGGTGGTGATCGACCATGTCGCCAAGGCGGGCAGCGACCCGCGGCAGAGCGTCGAGGCGATGCACCGGATCGACCCGGCGGTGCTCAGGGCCGACTTCCTCGCCGCCGGCTTCCGCCTCGCCGCAACCAGCGACCTGCTGCGCAACCCGGCCGACGACCACGGCAAGGAAGTGTTCGACCCCGCCGTCCGCGGCCACACCGACCGCGCCATGTTCAAGTTCGTCAAGCCGCGACGATAGGCCGCTCTTGCTTTTGGTCACTGCTGCTGCATCGTGCCGCGGAGATTGCACCGGGGGACACGATGGCGGGTTTGTGGCGTAATGCGTTGGCGGGGCTCGCCGTCGCCGGATTGATCGGCGCGGCACCGACGGCGGCGGGGGCGACTGCGCCGCTCACGCCGGTCGGACAATGGATCGTCGATTACAACGAGGTCGGCTGCTTCGCCTCGCACAAATATCAGGGCGGAACGGACAGCGAGACGCTCGCGCTGAAATATTCGCCCGGCGGCCATGTGGTGCAGGCGCTGGTGGTCGAGCCGGGCAACGACTCGCACCAGGCCGAACAATCGACTGGCTTCATCCAGATCGACGGCGGCAAGTCGGTGATCAAGCGATTCCTCGTCTATGGCGTCAAGACGGCGACCGGCTCATCGAAAATGCGCAGCACCCTGCTCGGCGACGCCGAGATCGCCCAGTTGCCGGCTGCGCGCTCGCTGACGCTCGCCTGGAGTGGCGAGCGCCGTGAGTTTACGCTTGCCAACATGGCTCCACTGACCAAGGCGATGAGCGAATGCATCGCCGACCTGCGGGAATATTGGAACATGGACGAGCAAAGCGGCGCCACGATCCGGCCGACGCTGGTCGGAAAGATCGGCAATTACATCTCGTCGTCCGACTACCCCGACATTGCGACCCACAACCTCAACGAGGGGACGAGCGAAATCCTGCTGCTGGTCGACGAGAGCGGCAAGGTCCGCGGTTGCTTTAATGAGTCGACCACCGGCTTCGCCGCGCTCGACGGCCAGGCCTGCGCGGCGGCGGAACGGATCCGTTTCACCCCGCCGCACGACCCGGCGGGCAAGCCGATGCGATCGGTGTTTCCGTTGACAATCGACTGGAACACCATCTTTGGATGATCGCTGGCGCGGCGTTTCGAAGGAACCGGGGTTGATCGAGGAGGAAAGCGCAAAGTCCGGCGGCGACCACGCCCGGACCTGGCTGGTGCTAGGCGCGCTGGTCGGCGGGCTGCTGATCGGGGCGCTGTCGGCGCGGCTGGGGGACGGAGTGCGCGAGCCGCTGGTGCGGATCGCCGGGGCGATCGGCGGGCTGTGGCTCGACGGGCTCAAGATGACCGTCATCCCGCTGATCGTCGCGCTGCTGGTGACCGGGATCACCGGCGGGGCCGATGCGGCGCGGGCGGGCGGTATCGCCGGGCGGAGCTTCATCTGGTTCGTCGTCGTGCTGACCCTGTCGGCGACGATCGGCGGGGTGACGATGCCGCTGCTGCTCAAGCTGTTCCCGCTGCCCTCGAGCGCGACCGACGCGCTTCGCGCCGGGCTGGCGACGATCAACCAGGCCGATGCCGCCGCCTCGGTGCCCAAGCTCGAAGATTTCGTCGCCGGGTTGCTGCCGACCAACCCGATCGCCGCCGCCGCCAACGACAAGGTGCTCGCGCTGGTCATCTTCACCGCGCTGTTCGCCTTCGCGCTGACCCGGATCGAGGACGATTCGCGCGCTTCGGTGACGCGTTTCTTCAAGGCGGTCGAACAGGCGATGCTGGTGATGGTCGGCTGGGTGCTGTGGCTCGCCCCGTTCGGGGTCGGCGCGCTCGCCTTCGCAGTCGGCGCGGGGGCGGGCGGAGCGGCGTTCGCGGCGCTCGCTCACTACATCGTGCTGGTCGCGAGCGTCGGGGTGATCGTGGTGCTCGCCGGCTACGCCATCGCGGTGTTCGGCGCGGGATGGAAGCTCGGCGACTTCTTCCGCGCGATGGCCGGGCCGCAGGCGGTGGCGATTTCGACCCAGTCGAGCCTCGCCGCCTTGCCGACCATGCTCACCGCCGCGCGCTCGCTCGGGGTGCCCGACCGCAACGCCGATGTTTCGCTGCCGCTCGCGGTGGCGCTGTTCCGCGCGACCGGGCCGGCGATGAATCTCGCGGTCGCGATCTACGTCGCCTACTGGACCGGGACCCCGCTCGGCGTCCCGACGCTGATCGCGGGGATCGCGGTCGCTTCGGTCGCGAGTTACTGGGCGGTCAGCCTTCCCGGGGCGCTCAGCTACGTCACCTCGATCGCCCCGATCGCGCTGGCGATGGGGGTGCCGATCGCCCCGCTCGCCATCCTGATCGCGGTCGAGGTGCTGCCCGACATCATTCGCACGCTCGGCAATGTGGTGATGGACGTCGCGGTGACCGGGGCGGTGGCGCGGCACACGCCGGCCGCCGATTAGGGGCTCGACGGAAGGCCCTCAGCGGCCGGCCATTGCCCGCACCTGGTCGGCGTAGAGGCGGCCGACCGGCTGTTCCTCACCATCGGCGAGCCGCGCGATCCAGCGGCCCGACGGGTTGCGCGAAAAGCCGGTGATGAAGTCGCGCCGGACGATCGCCGAGCGATGCAGCCGGACGAACAGCTTCGGGTCGAGCCCTTCTTCGAGCGCCGCCATCGAGTGGTGGATCAGCCAGCTTCGCGCGCCGACGTGGAGCCGCATATAGTCGCGCTCGGCCGACACGCGGTCGATGTCGCGCGCCGCGACCCGGACCAGCCCGCTGAGGTCCGAGGCCCAGAATTCCTCGAGGTAGCGCCCCTCGGCCTCGACCGTCGGCGACGCGTCCTCGTCGGCGCGCTGGCGCAGGTAAGCGCGCGCGCGATCGATCGCGAGGGCGAGCCGCGCCGGGTCGACCGGCTTCATCAGATAATCGACCGCCGCCACCTCGAACGCGGCCACCGCGAACTGGTCGAAGGCGGTGACGAAGATCACCGCGGGCGGCTGCGCGATCGACGATAGGGCGCGCGCGACCTCGATCCCGTCGAGCCCCGGCATGGCAATGTCGAGCATAACGAGATCGGGCGACAGCGCCTCGGTCATCCGCACCGCCGCCTCGCCATCGCCCGCGGTGCCGACGAGGTTCACCCCGTCGATCCGGTCAAGCAGCAGCGCCACCCGCTCGGCGGCGAGCGGTTCGTCGTCGGCGACGAGGACTCGCAGCGGTTCAGTCATCGAGGTCGACCGGGATCGCGAGCGAGACCTGGTAGCCGCCTTCGATCGGCCCGTAGCGGCAATCGGCGCGCTGGCCGTAGTGCGCCTGGAGCCGCTGGCAGACGTTGCGGAGGCCGAGCCCGGTGCCCGAATGGGCGGGCAGCGGCTTCTTGCCGCGGCGGCTGCCGGCGAGCGTGTTGGTGACGTCGAGCTGCATCCGCCCGCCGTCGAGCCAGCGCGCGGTGATCGCCAGCTTCACCAGGTCGCGGGTCTGCGACACGCCATATTTGATCGCATTCTCGACCAGCGGCTGAAGCAAGAGCGCGGGAACGCGCGCACGGGTCAGTTCGTCGGGCACGTCGATCGCGACCTCGAGCCGGTCGGGGAAGCGCACCCGCTCGATGTCGAGATATTGCCGCTGGAGCGCGATTTCCTCGGCGAGGCTGACGTCGGCGCTGGGATCGATGCTCAGGCTGGTGCGGAAGAAGTTCGATAGCGCCAGCAGCATCGCTTCGGCCTGTTCGGCGCGCCCGGTCATCACCAGCGACGACAGGCTGTTGAGCGTATTGAACAGGAAGTGCGGGTTGATCTGGTAGCGCAGCGCGCGGACCTGCGCGGCGTGAGCGGCGCCCTCGGCCTCGGCGAGCCGAAGCTCGGTCCGTCGGGCGAGCTGCTGCTGGGTCATCGCGATGTAGATCGCGGTCCAGGCCGCGAACAGGAAGAACCAGGTGACCATCCCGTCGGCGAGCAGGCGCGGCAGCTTGTCGCGGATGACCTGCTCCATCGGCGGCAGGTTAATCTCGATTTCCTTGCCGTTGCCCTGGACGATGCGCACGTTTCGCCCGTGCTGGACGATCGCGACGCCTTCCTGAGTCGTGATCGACGACTGCGGGCCGATCGGCGAGGCGCTGTCGGCGATCATGTGGAGCGAGATGCCGGCAAGCAGCAGCGAAGCAGGGATCGCCACCCCGGTCGCGACCAGCGCCATCCGCTGCGCGCTGCGGTCGCGCGCGAACAGCCGGATCGACAGGTAGATGGCGGCGCTTAGCGCGACCCCGATGACCGCGAAGATCGCGCGATATTTCATCGCCGACGCCGCCTCGGGTCCGAGCAGCGCGCGGAGCAGCACAGTGGCGAGGTAGAACAACCAGAAGCCCGCGATCGAGCGCAGCGCCAGCCGCCAGTCGGCCAGCAGGCCCGGGCGCGGCGGGCGCGCGGCGATCGACGGCGAAAGGACGCGGTGCTCCATTGACTCTTCTCTAGCGAGCGCCGGGCCCAAGGGGCAATCCGCCGACACGCGCTTGGCAGAGCCGGATCGCCCGCCCGTCGATTGGCGGCCGCGTGGGAACGCGCGCCGCTGGCCGCTCGTTCGTGGCATCGAGCAAGAGGAGCCCAGAGATGACCGACGACACCGCCCCGAAAGAGGGCATTACGCTGCCCGACGACCCGAGCCGCGCGCTCGAGCTGAAGCTTCGGCAGAACCCCGAGGACAAGGATGCCAAGGTCGACGTCGGCTCGGACGAGTCGATGGACGCGTCGGATCCGGTGGCGGCGACCGTGCCGGGCGACTCCGAGCCGGTGCCCTCGTCGGGATTTCCCGATCATAAGTGACGGGTTGGCAACGACTCTCTCCGATCGTGTTTGAATTGTCACAGCGCCGTCAAAAGCGGCGCGGGGGTGAAGATTTGGATTTGCCCCGCCCCGCCCTGCTGATTCAATGTGAACGCGGGGTGGGAACTTGGTTAAGCGTTTCGAAACCGTGACGCGCGCATGATCCCACACGAGGCAAAAGGAGTGTGGGACGATGTCGACCAAGACCAGCCAGCCCGCCGGGGGCGCGCTGCTGATCAGTGAGATGAAGGAATTCGCCGCCTTCCCCAAGGCGACCCAGCGTTACATCCGCCGCTCGCTCGACGTCGCGTTCGGCCGCGCCAACCCGCTCGAGACCTGGGCGCGCGACGACGTCGAGGCCGCCTCGATCGCCGCGCAGGGCCGCTTCTACAAGCAGCTCGACCATCTTCGTCTCCAGGTTCCCGACGACAGCGGGCTCGACATGATCGAGCCGTTCATGGGCATCCTCGTGACGATCACCGCGTTCGACCTCGGGCAGGACCGGCTGCCGGGCTTCGCCGCCTTCCGCTTTCTCTACGAACGGCTGCTCGGCGCGGCGGTTCGTCCGTGGCTGCCCGCCGCCTTCTGCGCCGCGAGCGCGCTTCCGCACCTCCACCCCGACCGTCGCCGCGCGCTGCTCCAGTCGATCAGCGAAAATGCCGCGACCGCCCCGGGCTGGTCGAGCCGCGAGCCGGTGTTCTGGCCCGAGTGGGTCGAAAAGGTCGACATCGCCCAGGCCGCCTGAGGCCTAGGCAAGTCCCGGAAAGATGATGCGGAGCGCGGCGAGGCTGCGCTCCGCATTTTCGTGGATCACGAACATCCCGCCCATCGCCTCCCACGCCTCGGCGAGACGGGCGCTGTCGTCGACCAGCACGTCGCCCGGCGCGCCGTGGCGATGCTTGTCGCGGGCCATCGTCGCGATCACTGGCAGCCCAGGGAAATGCGCCGCCACCCACGCGCGCTTCTGCGGCTCGGCCCATTTGCCGATCGGAAGCCCGGTGAGGATCGTCGGGGAAAGCGGACGCACCGCCTCGACCAGTTCCCGCGCGTCGGGGAGTTCGTCGAGCTGCTCGTAGAAGCCAGGGGCGGTGGCGAGCGCTTTCCAGAAGCCGCCCTTGCCATGTCTCTCCTGATAGATCGCCGCGTCCATGCCCAGCAGCCGGCGCGCGCCGCCGTCGAAGTCGGCGAGGACCCCGTCGAGGTCGAGGAACAGGCGCCTCGTCGCCACGGGTTCAGGCTTGTCCGAGGCGGGTGACCAGCGCGGCGGCGAACTCGCTCAGCGTGTCGTCTCGCGCGCCGAGGATGGCGATGGTGTCGCCGGGCCGTGCCTCGGCGATCAGCGCCTCGCCGATCGCCGTGCGGTCGGGCAGGTGGACCGCACCGGGCACTCGCGCCGCGAGCCAGTCAGACCCGCGCGAGCGATCGACCGTCCCGCCCTGGTAGACCGGGTCGGGAAGGTAGAGCCGGTCGTCGGCGCGGAGTCCGCCGACGAAGGTCGCGGCGAGTTCCTCGCCCATCTTGGCGAGCGGGCCATAGCCGTGCGGCTGAAACATCAGCAGCAGTCGTCCCGGCCGGGCGGTGAGGGTCGCCAGCGTCGCGGCGATCTTGTCGGGGTTGTGGCCGAAATCGTCGATCACCGTCACGCCGCCCGCCGCGCCGACCGTCTCGAGCCGCCGCTTAAGCCCCGCGAAACGGCCGAGGGCCGCCGCCGCCTCGCCCAGCGGCAACCCGAGCGCGTGGATTGCGGCGAGCGCGGCGAGCGCGTTCATCGCATTGTGCCGGCCGGGCAGGGGGAGGGCGACCGCGTGGGATTCGTCGCCAGACGAAAGGGTGAAACGCAGCGAGTCGGGCTCGAGCCTGAGGTCGCGCCCGCGAAGCGCGGCGCCCGGGCTGTCGAAGCCGAAGCCGACGACGTGGGCGGCCGGAAGCGCCTCGGCGATCGCGCGCACCTCGGGATCGTCGAGATTGACCGCGGCGCGCCTCGATCGGGCGAGGAAGGCGCCGAACAGGCTGCGCAGGTCCTCGAGGCTGTGATGGTCGAGGCTGACGTTGCCGAGCACCGCGACCGTCGGGCGATAGAGCGCGATCGACCCGTCGCTCTCGTCGACCTCGCTGACGAACAGGTCGGGATCGCCGACCAGTGCCGAGGCGAAGGGGGCGTCGTCGCTGACGAAATTCTTCATCACCGCGCCGTTCATCACCGTCGGCCGCTTGCCCATCGCGTCGAGCATCCAGCCGATCATCCCGGTGACGGTCGACTTGCCCGAGGTGCCGCCGACCGCGACGCTGGTCGCCGCGGCGTTGAGCAGCCGGGCAAGCAATTGCGGGCGGGTGAGATGGGCAAGGCCGAGTTCGCGGGCGCGCACCACGTCGGTTATGCTGTCCTCGACCGCCGCTGAGGTGACCAGCGTCGCGCCCTCGGCGAGGCCGCTTCCGTCCTGCGGGAATAGCGCGATCCCGAGCGACCGGAGATAGTCGAACTTGGCCGCCAGCCGACCCGCGTCGAGCGCGCGGTCGGACCCGCTGACGCGTGCCCCCGAGGCGCGCACGATCGCCGCCAGCGGCAGCATCCCGCTGCCCCCGACGCCGCAGAAATGATAGGTTTCGGTCTCACTCATTGCCCCGCCCTATGCGGCGCGCGCGGCTTGTGCAATTCAGCCAGGCGATGAAGATTGCCGTCGTCGCGCCGAGTTGCCCGTTGAAGCCCGAAGCGGCCGAGAAGGTCGCCGCGATCGTCGCCGCGCGGGGCGACTGCACGCTGGTCGTCCACCCGCAATGTTTCCTCAGCGACGGCCATTTCGCCGGGCCCGACGAGGCGCGGCTGGCGGCGCTTCGCGAGGTGATGGCCGACGACGGCGTCGACGCGGTCTGGTTCGCTCGCGGCGGCTATGGCTCGAACCGGATCGCGGAGGCCGCCGCGCGCGACCTTCCGGGCGCGGCGCGGCGCAAGCGCTACCTCGGCTATTCGGATGCGGGATTCCTGCTCGCCGCGTTCGACCGGGCCGGGCTGTCGGTCGCGCACGGGCCGCTGGTGCAGGACGTCGTCCGCGACGGCGGCGAAGCGGCGGCGCAGCGCGCGCTCGACTGGCTGGTGCGCCGCGACTCGGCGAGCCTCGAGAGCGGACTGGTCCCGGGCGGGCGGGCGATGGCGTTCAACCTCACCGTCCTGTCGAACCTGCTCGGCACCGCGATCGAGCCCGACTTCGCGGGCGCCGACCTCTTGGTCGAGGACGTCGACGAGCATGACTACCGGATCGACCGCACGCTTTTCCACGTCACCGGCAGCCCCGCGATCCGCCGCGCGACGCGGTTGCGGATGGGGCGTTTCAGCCAGATTCCCGCCAATGATCCGCCGTTCGGGCGCGACGTAGAGGCGATCGTCCGCGACTGGTGCGCGCGGTCGGGCATCATATTCGGCGGCTCGGCCGATATCGGCCACGATTCGGCCAATAAAGTCGTGCCGTTCGGCGGTTGATTTCGTTAACCCAATAATCCTTCCGTCTTCACTTGCGCGGCACCGGGTTTTTCGCTCTACCACGTCCACGAAAACAACAGGAGGGCCACATGGCAAAAGCTTCAAGCGGTACTGGTCGTAAAGCAGGTGGCGGGCTCGCCCGCCCGGTAACCCCCTCGCCCGAGCTGGCGGCCGTGGTCGGCTCCTCGCCGCTCCCGCGCAGCGAAGTCGTGTCGAAGGTGTGGGACCATATCCGCAAGAACAAGCTGCAAAACCCGGAGAATAAGCGGGAAATTCTTGCCGACGACAAGCTCAAGAAGGTGTTCGGCACCGACAAGTGCACGATGTTCGAGATGAACAAGCACCTCTCGAAGCACCTCAGCTAAGAGACCATCCTCAAGGATGATGATGGGGCTCCGGCGAAAGCCGGGGCCCTTTTCGTATCGGGGCGACTCGGGGGCGGTGATCGCGCGGTCTTCAGCGGCGGAAGGCGCTCGCCAGCGGCTCGGAGGTGACCGGGTAGCCGCGGTCGGCGGGAATGACGACATGGTCCTTGCCGTCGCGCGGCTCGATCCACGGGACGATCGTGTCCACCGGGAAGGCGCGCGCGTCGGCGACCGCCTCGTCGAGGCCGTCGAAGCACGCGAGCCGCTCGAGGTTGCGCTTGGTCGGGAAGATCGCGCGCGCCGATCCGGCGGCGATGCGGTCGAGCATCGCGCGCGCCGAAACCCATTCGGCGGCGACGCATTCGCCGGGCTGGGGACGCGGGGCGGGCGGCCCGGACGGGGAGGCGGCAAGGTAGAACATCGTGTCGAACTTGCGCGGCTGGGCGAACGACGGCTTCCACCGCGCGAACGGGGTGAGCGCGGTGATCGCCGCGCGGAGCCGGTCGACATCGACCTGGTCGGCGAGCGAGGTCCCCCGGTGGAGCGCCGATTGCAGCGAACGGGCGTCCGCGTCGGCGAGGCCGAGACCGGGCGCGATCCCGCTTTCCTCGATCGTTTCGCGAAGCGCGGCGACCCTCGCGCCCTCGCCCGGAAGCCCGAGCCGGTCGGCAATCGCCATGTCCTCCGGATCGACCCGCCCGCCCGGGAACACCCACATGCCCGCGGCGAAGGCCATTTTCGCGGCCCGTTCGACCATCAGCAGGCGCGGGACCGGGTCGGCGGTCATCACGACCAGCGTCGCGGCGGGGATGGCGTCGTCGTCGCTCACCGGCCCGCCTTGACCGGGGCCGGCGCAAAAGAAAAGGGCCGGCGGCCCGAAGGCTGCCGGCCCTTTGACCCTCCTTCCGCCAGGCGGCGGAAGGACGAGCGACTTACATCGCGTTGACTTCCTTCTTGGCCTGCGCGGCGCTGGCACCATTGTCCATCTTGGCATCGACCGCGTCGGCCTTGTTCGCGCCGGTATTCTCGAGCTGGTCGGCCTGGTTCTTGAGCGCGTCGGCCTCGGCGCTGTTCGCCGTATTGTCGGCGGCGGCCTCGAGGTTGTCGGCGGCGTTCTCGTAGTTGTTCTGAACCTGGTCGGCGGCATCATGCTTGTTGCCGCAGGCGGCAAGGCCGAGCGCGGTGGCGCCGATCAAGGCGATGGTCAGCTTGTTCATCGATATCGTCCCTCTGTTGGAATTCGAGCGGCGGCGATCCCGTCGCCTACGCGATGGCACCCAACGCGCGCTGTTTCGTTACGGTTCCGGTCGTGTGCGACGAGCCGTTTCCTTGAGCTTTGCGGATCGCACGCCTACATTGGCCGTGCCGGGCAACCGGCTACGTCGGTAGACGATTTGGTGGAATAGGCATTTCGGACCCGGGGGGCAGTACCCCGGCGCCTCCACCACCAGCCGCGGCCAAACGCTGCTGCTGATGGGGGCGAAACAGGATCGACGAGTGCAATAAAGGCCAGGTTGCCGATCGGATTGGCCCCCCGCAACGGGCCATTCACACAAGTGCCAACGATAACGAGGCTCTTGCGATTGCTGCGTAACTGACGGCCTAACGGTCTAGGTTACAAAGACAAAAGCGCGGTCGGACCCCACCGGGCAACAGAAGGGGATACCAGCGGCCGCCAGGGGAGCCGGGCAACAGAATCCCCTGGACTGTTTTCAGTACGCGCTGGCGCGTGGCTGCCGGAAATCTCCTATCCCGGCGAACTGAAAAGACGGTTGCGCCGACCCCCGCGCTGGCGCACCTTTCCCCTCGTCAATTTGGGGGAAATCGATGACCATTCGCAATCTTTGCCTTGCGGTAACGCTGCTCGCCACCTCGTCGCTCGCGCTCGCCGCGCCAATGAAGAAGGAGGAGATGCTCGTCCCTCCGCCGGGCGCGCGACACTATACGATCAGCTCGACCGCGGCGAAGAGCGGCGACATCTGGAGCTGGACGCTGCCCGACGGGCGTATCGCCTATCGCGAATCGATCAACCTCAGGGGCTGGATCACCGAGGAACAGTCGATCGTCACCCCCGGACCCGACGGCCGTCCGGCGAAGGTCGAGGTGCGCGGCTATACCGACCAGGGCGAGGCCACCGAGGATTATTCGGTCGACGGCGCGGGGCTCGCGCGCTGGAAGACGACGGTCGACGAAGGCTCAGCCCCCGCGGCGGCCAGGCTTTACGCCAGCTATGGCGGGCCGTGGCTGGCGATGGAGAACGACATCGCCGCGCTGGTCAAGGCGGGGCCCGCGGGCGTCGACCTGCTTCCGGCTGGGCATGCCAGCCTGTCGCTCGGCAAGACCACGGTGATCGAGGGGCCCGGCGGGCCGAAGACGGTGCGGCTGGCCTATGTGAACGGCTATGGCTTCGCACCCAACGCGGTGTGGCTCGACGAGAACAACCGCTATTTCGGCTCGGCCGGCGTCATTTCGCTAATGCCCGCGGGCTATGAGGCTGCGGGGCCGGTGCTCAAGAAGATTCAGGAAGCGACCTCGGCCGAGATGGTCAAGGCGACCGCCCACGCCTTCCTCAGCCCCGCCAACCGCACCCCGACGCTGGTCGACCATGTGCTGATGTTCGATTCGGTCGCGGGCAAATATGTCCCGGACCGCGCGGTGCTAATCGCCGACGGCAAGATCGCGCGGGTCGCGCCGGGCGGGACGATCAGGGCGACGAAGTCGACCACGGTGATCGACGGGAAGGGGCGGACGCTGCTGCCCGGCTTGTGGGATTCGCACCAGCACGTCGGCAACGACGGCTACGGCCTGCTCCAGAACGTCGCCACCGGCATGACCAATTTCCGCAGCCCCGGTTCGAGCATCGATGACGCGCACGAGGTCGACCGCCAGCGCGCGGCGGGCGACATCGTCGCGCCTGAGGGCAAGTATAGCGTGATCATCGACCGCAAGGGCCCGCTCGCGGCGCAGGTCGCGATTACCGTCAGCAGCGCCGACGAGGCGATCGCGGCGGTGCGCAGGATCAAGGCGGCGGGGCTGTGGGGCGCGAAATTCTACACCTCGATGAACCCCGAGTGGATCGCCCCCGCCGCGGCCGAGGCGCACCGGCTTGGGCTCCACGTCCACGGCCACGTCCCCGCCGGGATGCGTCCGCTCGACGCGGTGCGCGCGGGCTATGACGAGGTCACCCACATCAACTTCATCATGATGCAGGCGATGCCGCAGGAGGTGGTCGACAAGGCCAATACCGCCGCGCGACTCGAAGGCCCGGCGCGCTACGCCAAGGACGTCGACCTCGATTCGCCGGCGATGAAGGCGTTCTACGCCGAGCTGGCGAAGCGCGGCACGATCGTCGACCCGACGCTGAGCGTGTTCGAGCCGATGATGACCTCGGACGGCTCGGCGATCTCGGCCGATTACGCCGCCTATGCGAAGGTCGCCCCGCCGAGCGTCGTGCGCGGCTGGCGGTCGAGCGGCTACCCGCTGTTCGGCGGGCTGACCCGCGACGATTTCCGCAAGAGTTTCGCCAAGATGGTCGGGCTGGTCGGGCGGCTCCACCAGGCGGGGGTGCGGATCGTCGCCGGGACCGACGGCTACGGGCTCGAACTGGTGCGCGAGCTCGAACTCTACCGGCAGGCGGGGCTGACCAATGCGCAGGCGCTCCAGACCGCGACGATCGTCCCCGCGCGGATGGTCGGGATGGACGACCGTTTCGGCTCGATCGCGCCGGGCAAGACCGCCAACGTGATCCTGGTCGAGGGCGACGTGTCGAAGGACCTCGGCAACCTCAGGCACGTGCGCACCGTGTTCGAGGACGGCTACCGCCTCGACGCCGACGCGCTGCGCAAGGCGAGCGGGCTGACCGGGATGCCGGAATGAGAAAGCCGGGAGCGGTCACGGAGTGAAGCCATCAACGAGGTGCGGCGTGCCGGGGGCATGCCGCACCTCGTTGATCGTCGGTCTTGTCTGCTTCGCGGCAGGCCGTCCGGTGTCGCCGTCTCTCGACATATGTCGGGCGCCGCGCGTTCCGCGCGGCGGCGGCTTTACGCTCGGCGGCTCCGGAGTTCGTCCCTGATCTCGGTCAGCAGCTCGGTTTCGGTCGGTCCCTTCGGCGCTTCGGGCGCCCTGGGCATCGCCCGGCTCGCCGCCTTGACCATCAGGAAGATGATCCAGGCAAGGATCAGGAAGCTCACCACTTGGGTCACGAACTCGCCCCAGCCGAGCACCGGCGCGCCCGCCTTCTTGAGCGCGGCGTAATCGGTCATCGATCCGTGATAACCGGCCGGGACCGGGCCGAGCATGGTGAAGTGGCTCGAAAAGTCGAGCCCGCCGAAGATCGCGCCGACCACTGGCATGATGACGTCCTCGGTCAGGCTGGTGACGATCTTGCCGAACGCCGCGCCGATGATCACCGCGACCGCGAGGTCGAGCACATTTCCCTTGGCGATGAATGCCTTGAATTCCGAAAGCATCGCGTTGCCTCCTCTTGCCCTGATCGTCGACGAGGATGCGCCGAACGCAATGTGATTGAAAGCGGCAATCGCGGCCCCTAGATTCATCACATCATTCCAGGGGGACCATTGCCATGCGCAAGTTTCGTTCGCTCATCCTCGTGCCGCTCGCCGCGCTCAGCCTGTCGGCGTGCGGGATCAACGCGATCCCGACCGCCGAGGAAAACGTCAACGCCAAATGGGCCAACGTCCAGAGCGAGTACCAGCGCCGCAGCGACCTCATCCCCAACCTCGTCGCGACGGTGAAGGGCTATGCCCAGCAGGAAAAGTCGGTGCTGGTCGAAGTGACCGAGGCCCGCGCCGCGGCGAACAGCGTCAAGCTCAGCGCCGCCGACCTGAGCGACCCGGCCAAGGTCCAGCAATATAACGACGCGCAGAACCGGCTGACGCAGGCGATCGTCCCGTTCCAGCGGCTGCAGGAAGCCTACCCCGACCTCAAGTCGAACCAGAACTTCCTCGCGCTGCAGAGCCAGATCGAGGGGACCGAAAACTCGATCCTCGTCGCGCGCAAGGATTACAACGAGGCGGTGCAGTCCTATAACACCCGCATCCGCACCTTCCCCGACGCGATCGGCGCCAAGATTTTCTACGGCGCCAAGCCCAAGGTACCGTTCACGGCCGCGGCGGGCGCCGACGTCGCGCCCAAGGTCGACTTCAATACCGCCGGATAGGGTGCGGCATTTCCTCGCCGTAATGTGGCTGGCGCTGTTCGCGCTCGTCACGCCCGCGATCGCCCAGTCGCCGCCGCTGACCTTTCCCAAGCTCACCGGCCGGGTGGTCGACGATGCGCACCTGCTCCGTCCCGAGCAGCAGGTCGACATCAACTCGAAGCTCGAAAACCTCGAGGCGCGGAGCGGGCGGAAGCTAGTGGTGGTGACGCTGCCAAGTCTCCAGGGCGATACGATCGAGGATTTCGGCTATCGTCTAGGGCGGACCTGGGCGATCGGGCAGAAGGGCAAGGACGACGGGATGCTGCTGATCGTCGCCCCCAACGAGAGAAAGGTGCGGATCGAGGCGGGCTATGGCGCGCGGGTGTTCCTCACCGACGCGATCAGCGGGCTGATCGTGCAGGACGCGATCCTGCCGAAATTTCGCGCGGGCGATTTCGGCGGCGGGATCACCGCCGGGGTCGACGAGATCGTCAAGGTCGCCGCGCTCCCGCCCGACCAGGCCGCCGCCTATGCCAAGCAGGCCGAGGCAAAGCAGCAGGCGCGCCGCGACGGCGGCGGATTCGACCCGGGCGCGATCGTGTTCATCGTCATCTTCCTGTTCTTCGTCGTCATCCCCTTCCTCCGCGCGATGCGCGGCGGCGGCGGTCGTCGCCGGGGCCCGGTCATCCTCTGGGGGCCGGGCTGGGGCGGCGGCGGCTGGGGCGGGGGCGGCGGCTCGGGCTGGAGCAGCGGCGGCGGTTCGGACTGGGGCGGCGGCGGCGGCGGCTTTTCGGGAGGCGGCGGCAGTTTCGGCGGCGGGGGCGCATCGGGGGGATGGTGACGCTCGTCTTTTCCGAGGCCGACCGCGACCGGGTCAGCGCCGCGATCGCCGCGGCCGAGGCGCGGAGCGATGGCGAGATCCTTGCCATCGCGACCGAGGTCAGCGACAGCTATCACGACGTCGGGCTGCATTATGCGGTCGGGGTGATGTTTCTCGCGATGGCGGTGATCGCCGCCTGGCCCGCCTATCTCCACTGGTGGGTCGAGCGGCTGTCGGGCGGCTGGACCGAGCCGAGCGAACGCGCCCTGTTCACGATCGTCCTCGGCGTGCTGCTGGCGAAGTTCCTCGGCACGCTGTTCCTGATGAAGTGGCGGCCGCTGCGGCTCGCGCTCACGCCGGGCGCGACCAAGGAGCGGCGGGTTCGGCGGCGCGCGGTCGCGCTGTTCAAGGCGGCGGCGCAAAAGCGGACGATCGGCCGAACCGGGGTGCTGATCTACCTGTCGGCGGGCGAGCGCCGTGCCGAGATCATTGGCGACGAGGCGGTGACGAAGGTCGCCGACGGCGATTGCTGGGCCGAGGCGATGGCGGTGCTGCTTGCCGAGGTCCGCGCCGGGCGCCCGGGCGACGGGCTGGTCGGCGCGATCGAGCGGGTCGGGGGCGTGCTCGCGAGCCATTTTCCCAAGACCGCGACCGACAGCAACGAAATCCCCGACAAGCTGATCGAGCTGTGACCGCAAGGACCGCCTGGCAGGGCAAATGGCTGTCGGTGAAGACCGACGGCAAGTGGGAATATGTCAGCCGCGTCGGCGGGGTCAGCGCGGTAGTGATCCTCGCCGGGCATGACGGCAGGATCATCCTCGTCGAGCAGCATCGCGTCCCGCTCGGGCGGCCGTGCCTCGAACTGCCCGCCGGGCTGGTCGGGGACGAGGATCCCGACGCGACGGTCGAGACGACCGCGATCAAGGAGCTGGAGGAAGAGACGGGCTTTACCGGCGAGAGGGTCGAGCGGCTCGGCGACTATTACAGCTCGCCGGGCATGGTCAGCGAGGGCTTCACGCTCGTGCGAGTCCACGGCGTCCGCCCGACCGGGACCGCGCCCGAAGAGGGAATGACCGTCCGGCTGGTCGAGCGGGAGGGAATCGCGGCGTTCGTCGCCGCGGCGCGCGCGCGGGACGTGGCGATCGACGTCAAGCTGCTCGCGCTGCTCGGGGTCGCGGGGGGCTAGCGCGCGCGGTTCATCGCCACCAGCTTGTCGCGCAGGCTGAGGTTGAAGCCATGTTCGAGCGCGGCGGCGATCGGCGGGTTGGCGGCGAGAAAGGCGTTGAGCGCCGGGGCCGGGGCCGCCCAGAACCGCGAGGCACGGGTCAGCACCACCGTCGCGGTCGCGCTGCCGTCGGTCAGCACCGTCGCCTCGCCGACCAGCTGGCCCGGCCCGCAGGTCGCCACGGTCCGCCCGTCGACGCTGACCGCCGCCTCGCCGCTGGCGAGCCAATAGAGGTGGGCGGTGCTCTCGCCCTCGCGCGTGAGAACGTCGCCCGCGGTGCCGTTGAGCCATACGCCCTGGTCGAGGAAGCGGCGGAGCTGGCCCGGCGACAGTCCGGCGAGCGGCCCGTCGCGAAGCGCGGCTTCGTCGGCGCTCAGTGCCGCGCCGCGGTCGGCGACCGCCGCGCCGAGCGCCTGCGCCAGCGCGACCGTCGCGGCCAACGCGGGGAGCGCCGCGCCGAGCGCCCCAAAAGCATTCCAGCCGTAAGCGCCGCCGAGGCTCGCGGCGAGCGCGAATCCGAGCCGCGCCCGGCGCTCGCCGCGAACCAGCAGCGCGCACAGCAGGACGCCGAACGCCGCGCCGAACAGGATCGCCGAACTCCCCATCGCTACCGCTTTAGCGCGTCGCCGCGCCGCGCGCGAGGGTCGCCGCTAGTCGAGCCGCGCCGCCCTGGCCTGCGCCAGCGCCAGCTCGGCGAGCGGCTCGGTATAGGCGGCGGTCGCCTCGGCATGCGCCGAGCTCGCGCTTCCGCGCCGCAGCCGGCCGCGGATGCCGTGGGTGATCGCGGCGAGACGGAACATCACGAACACCGACAGATAATCGAGGTTGGCGATCCGCTCGCGCCCGGTCCGCCGGCAGTAGGCGGCGACATAGTCTTCCTCGGTCGGGATTCCGAGCGCGGCGAAGTCGAGCCCCTTCAGCCCGGTGAACATTCCCGCGGGCATGCGGTACATCATCAGGTGGTAGACGAAGTCCGCCGCCGGGTCGCCGATGGTCGACAATTCCCAGTCGAGCACCGCCTTCACCTCGGGCGCGTCGGCGGCGAAGATCATGTTGTCGCAGCGAAAGTCGCCGTGGACGATCCGCGCCTCGCCGCTGTCGGGCGGAAGGTGGGTGCCGAGCCAGTCGACCAGCGCGTCCATCGCCGGCACCCGCCCGCCCTCGACATCGCCCAGATATTGCTTCGACCAGCGCCGCACCTGCCGTTCGACGAAGGCGGCAGGCGCGCCATAGTCGGCGAGCCCGACCGCCGCCGGGTCGATCGCGTGAAGCCGGGCGATCGTCCGGTTCATCGCGTCGAAATGGGCGGCGCGATCGGCCGGGGCCAGGCCGGGAAAGGTCGCTTCCCACACGATCCGCCCCTCGACCATGTCCATCACGAAGAAGGGCGTGCCGATCACGCCCTCGTCGTCGCAGGTCGCGAACACGCGCGGTACCGGGAAGCCGGTCGGCCCGAGCGCGGCCATCACCCGCGCCTCGCGGTCGACCGCGTGCGCCCCGGGCAGGGTCGCGCCGGGCGGCTTGCGGCGAAGGACGTAGGAACGGGCGGGGGTATCGAGCCGGTAGGTCGGGTTCGACTGGCCGCCCTTGAACTGGCGCACCGCCAGCGGCCCCTCGAACCCCTCGACGTGTCCCGCCATCCACGCCGCCAGCGCCGCCTCGTCGAAGCGCAGCCGGTCGGCGACCTCGCGCGTCCCGCTATTGGCTTCGGTCCGGTCCATCGGCGGGTCATGCGGAAACTCAATCGGGGTGACAAGGGTTGTCGGGCGCATGGCCAAGCTCATCCACCTGTCCGACCTTCACTTCGGCGCGCACGATCCCACCATCGTCGAGGCGGTCGAGCGCAAGGTCGACGAGGAACGACCCGAACTCGTCGTCGTGTCGGGCGACTTCACCCAGCGCGCGAAGACCGAACAGTTCGAGGAGGCGTGCCGCTTCCTCGCCCGGCTGCGCGACGCGGGGCACGAGGTGCTCGGCGTGCCGGGCAATCACGACGTCCCGCTCTACGACGTCCTCCGCCGCTTCCTGTCGCCGCTCAACCGCTACAAGAGGTTCATCGACGACACGCTCTGCCCGTTCGTCGACCTGCCCGACGTCACCGTGCTGGGGATCAACACCGCGCGCTCGCTGACCTTCAAGGACGGGCATATCAGCCACGAGCAGATCGACCATATCCGCGATTGCTTCGCGACCACCGACGCGGCCAAGCCGCGCGTGCTCGTCACCCACCACCCGCTGTTCGCCCAAACGGTCGAGGGCGAGCATGAAAAGGGGATGAAGGACCAGCGCCGCGCGCTCGATGCGATCGCCGAAGCGGGGGTCGACCTGCTCCTCGCCGGGCACAACCATCGCGGCATGGTCGCACGGGCGAGCGACCTCGCCACCGGCGCGGGAAGCGCGCTGGTGGTCCAGGCAGGAACCGCGACTTCGGTCCGGTTGCGCGGCGAGCCACAGAGCTTCAACCGGATCGAGATCGACCGCGACTCGGTCGCGGTGACCGTGCTCGAATGGGCGGGCGACGCGTTCCGCCCCGCCGACACCGAGACCTTCACCCGCGAGGACGGGCAGTGGCACCTGTCGAGCGGCGCGCCGGTCGTCGCGGCGAGCGAGCAGGACGCCGCCTGAGCTTGTCGCCTCGTCCCGCTTCGGCCAAGGCGGCGGCGATGTTTTCGCGCGAAAAGGACGCCCCCACGATGACCGACGCCGTGCCGTTCAGCCTGCCGCGCTTCGACCTTGCCGACTATGTGCGGCGATCCCTCGACGAGGACCTCGGCGAAGCGGGCGACGTCACCAGCCGCGCGACGATCGGCGCCGACGTCCGCTTCACCGCGAGCATGAACTGCCGCGAGCCGATCGTCGTCGCCGGGATCGAGATCGCGATCGCCTTTTTCCAGACGCTCGACCCGGCGGTGATCGTCCGCCGCCGGGTCCGCGATGGCGAGGCCGTCGCCGCGGGCACCGAGCTGCTCGAGCTCGAGGGCGACGCTCGCGCGATGCTCGCCGCCGAGCGGAGCGCGCTCAACACGCTCCAGCACCTGTCGGGGATCGCCACCCTGACTCGGCGCTACGTCGAGGCGATCGCCGGGACCGGCGCGATCCTGCTCGACACGCGCAAGACCATCCCCGGGCTGCGCGTCCTTGAAAAATATGCCGCGCGGATGGGCGGGGCCGAGAACCACCGGATGCGGATGGACGACGGGTTGCTGATCAAGGACAATCATGTCGCGGTCGCCGGCGGGGTCGGCGCGGCGGTTCGCGCGGCCAAGGCGGCGGACAGCGGGCTCAAGGTACAGGTCGAGGTCGACCGGATCGACCAGATCGACGAGGCGCTCGCGGCCGGGGCCGACCGGCTGCTGCTCGACAACATGACCCCGGCAGAGCTGCGCGAGGCGGTCGCGCGCGTCGCCGGCCGGGTCCCGACCGAGGCGTCGGGCGGGGTCCGGCTCGATACCATCCGCGCGATCGCGACAAGCGGGGTCACTTTCGTCTCCGTCGGGCGGATCACCCAGTCGGCGCCCGCCGTCGATATCGGTTTCGATTATGAACGGAAATAAACGAGCCATTCAGAACAACGTCAGTGACTTAGGCGTCTAACGGCACCGAGAGGGCAGGACTCGCCAGCGAGCCCGGAAGACCTTCCCGTTTACGGAGTGCAGCAAGATGAAAACGCTTCTTCTCGCCACCGCCGCGCTCGGCGCGGTCGTCGCCCCGGTCGCCGCCTCGGCCCATGATCATGACGGCGATCGCTATGGCTACGCCTATCGCGACGGCGGCCGCTACTACGGCTCGGCTTATCGCCACTATGGCTACCGCAACTACGGCAACTATGGGTACCGCAGCTACGGCTACGCCTATCCGTCGTACGGCTACAGCAGCTACGGCTACGGCTACCCCGCCTACGGCTACTCGAACTATGGTTATTCGAGCTACCCGGCCTACGGCTACAACGGCTACGGCTACGACGGCTATTGCCGCAACAATGCCGGGACCGGCGCGGTCATCGGCGGGATCGCCGGCGCAGCGCTCGGCAATGCCGCGGGCAGCGGCGGCCACTACACCCGCTACGGCTATTACCGCTCGGGGGATCGCACCGCGAGCACGCTGATCGGCGCGGCGGTCGGCGCGATTGCCGGCGGCGCGATCGCCTCGTCGAGCTGCTAAGGCCCGGCGCGCGTTAGCAAAGAGGGGCGTGGCCGTTCGCGGTCGCGCCCCTTTTTTTGCGCGCAATATCCGTGCGACCGACTATATGGTCGGCAATTCGCTTTCGGGAGAGCAGTTTGTTCAAGGGTTTGAAGCCGATCGTCTATCGCGGACGCGAAGTGTGGCCGCTGGTCGAAGGCGGCAAGGGCGTGTCGGCGACCAACCACATGTCGTCGGGCGCCTGGGCGGCGGCGGGCGGGATCGGCACGGTCAGCGCGGTCAACGCCGACAGCTACGACCCCGACGGCCGCATCATCCCGCAGGTTTACAAGGCGCTGACCCGGCGTGAGCGGCACGAGGAACTGATCCAGTACGCGGTCGACGGCGCGGTGGCGCAGGTCAAGCGCGCCTACGACATGGCCGGCGGCAAGGGCGCGATCAACATCAACGTGCTGTGGGAAATGGGCGGGGCGCAGCGCGTCCTCAACGGCGTGCTCGAACGCACCCGGGGCCTCGTCAGCGGGGTCACCTGCGGCGCGGGCATGCCCTACAAGCTGAGCGAAATCGCTGCGCATTACGGCGTCTCCTACCTGCCGATCGTCAGCTCGGGCCGCGCCTTCCGCGCGCTTTGGAAGCGCGCCTATTCGAAGGTCGCCGACCTGCTTAGCGCGGTGGTCTACGAGGACCCGTGGCTGGCCGGCGGCCATAACGGCCTGTCGAACGCCGAGGACCCGCGCCAGCCGCAGGATCCTTACCCCCGGGTCAGGGAACTGCGCGCGGTGATGCGCGAGGGCGGAATCTCGGACGACGTGCCGATCGTCATGGCCGGCGGCGTGTGGCGGCTCGACGAGTGGGAAGACTGGATCGACAATCCCGAGCTCGGGCAGATCGCCTTCCAGTTCGGCACCCGCCCGCTGCTGACCCAGGAAAGCCCGATCCCGCCCGAATGGAAGGCGCGGCTGATGACGCTGGAGGAGGGCGACGTGCTGCTCCACCGCTTCTCGCCGACCGGCTTCTATTCGTCGGCGGTGCGCAACCCGTTCCTCCGCGCGCTCGAACATCGCAGCGAGCGGCAGGTGGCGGTGACCAAGGAGCCGGTCGGCGACCACCAGTTCGCGCTCGACGTCGGCGTTTCCTCGCGCAAGAATTTCTATGTCACCAAGGGCGACCTCCAGCACGCCCGCGAATGGCACGCGGCCGGCTATACCGAGGCGATGAAGTCGCCGGACGACACGCTGATCTTCGTCACGCCCGAGGATTTCAGGACGATCCGCAAGGACCAGGCCGACTGCATGGGCTGCCTGTCGCATTGCAGCTTTTCGTCCTGGGCGGACAATGAGAAGAATTCGACCGGGCGGCTCGCCGACCCGCGCAGCTTCTGTATCCAGAAGACGCTCCAGGACATCGCCCACGGCGGCGACGTCGAGCAGAACCTGATGTTCGCCGGCCATGCCGCGTTCCGGTTCAAGACCGATCCCTTTTACTCGAACGGATTCGTGCCGACCGTGAAGCAGCTGGTCGACCGGATCCTGACCGGCGCGTGATGCGGCGGGCGGGGGGAGTCGCGGGCGTTGCCCTGCTGGCGCTGGCATCGGCCGCGTCGGCCGGAGACCCGGCGGAGAAGAAGCCGCCCTACTGGGCCTCGATTGCCAGCGGCGAGGCGATGATGCGCACCGGCCCGGCGCGTAACTATCCCGGCGTGTGGCTCTACAAGCGCCGCGACCTGCCGGTGAAGGTCGTCCAGAAGCATGAAAACTGGCGCCGCATCGTCGACCCCGACGGGGTGCAGGGCTGGATGCTGGTGACCATGCTCAGCGACAAGCGTACCGCGCTCGTCCGGCCGGGCGAGCCGCGCGCGATCCGGGTCAAGCCCGACGCGTCGTCGCCGATCCAATATCGCGCCGAACCCGGCGTCGTCGGTCGCATCGATCATTGCGACGAAAGTTGGTGCCATATTGCCATCGGCAAGCGAGACGGGTGGGTCGCCCGCGCCGATCTTTACGGCATGGACCCCGGCGAAGTCGTTGATTGAAACCGAAAATCCATCCAAGTTCATTAATTTGGATTAAGTTCATTGGCATGGCCGTCGCTCTGGGTTAGAGTTGCCCCGCGGGAGTGCGACATTTCTGCAACGGGGGCCGCGATATCGCTCAGGTCCCGGAACGGTCGCAGTCCCACGATGTTGGAGCGGGAGCACTTGCTCGGATTGGTGCCTTCGTTCCTGCCATAAAGGGGAGTTATCTACATGGCTTTTCGTACACGGACAGCGCTTATGGGAAGCGCGATTACCGGGGCGCTTCTCGCGTTCTCGGCGCCGGCCCAGGCCGGCTGCCTGACCGGTCAAACCAACAATCCCGCGGACACGCTCACCTGCACGAGCACGACGACGACGGACACGTCGGCGCCGACCAATGTTCCGAACGACCGCAACTATCCTTTCCTGGGGGCCAACTACCCCGCCTATTTCGTGATCAGCGATGGCGCGCTGGTTGACGGCTACGGCCTCGCCTTCACCGAAACCGATGTCGGCGCCAATCCGATCGAAATCTACAACAACGGCACCGTCCAGGTCGACGCGGGCAACTTGGCGACGGCCGGTGGCAGCGCGGCGCTGAATTCCACGACGACCGGGACGACCAACGTCACCTACACCGGCACTGGCAACGTCTATAACCTCGGGACGGCGGGCAACGGCCTCGAGTTCGACATGACCGGCACCGGGAATCTCAGCGCGGTCGTTGGCGGCAACGTCACGTCTGCGGCTGGTGCTGGGCTGACTTCGGGCGTTGGCATTCTTGCCAATGGAACCGGGGCTGGAGGAAACCAGACGATCTCCAACACATCGGCGAGCGTCGTTCGCGCCGATTTCGCCGGCATCGTCGCTTTTCAGTCCAACGCCGCGTCGGCAGGCAACCTCTCGGCGACGAACAACGGCATGATCGGCAGCCTCACGGCCACCCCGAACACGCTCGACTTCGGTGTCGTCGCTCAGACGGCCGGCACCGGCAGCGTGACGGCGGTCAACAACGGCATGATCGGCAGCGCCACGGATCGCATTTCGAACACCGGCGTCGGCGGTGCCATCGGCAATGCCGCTTCGACGGCTGCCTTGACCGTCAACACCGGCGCCAGCAGCCAGACTTGGACCTCGGGCACTGGTGCGCTCGCCATCAACTCCGGCACAGGTACGACGACGGTCAATTCGCAGGGTGTCATCAACTCGACCGGCGCATTCGGTATCAACGCGTCGGGCACGACTGGCGCCATTAGCGTGACGACGGGCGCCGGTGCGACATCCGCGACCGGTGCTGGCGGAATCGGTATCCATGTCGTCAACGGCACGGGTGCCGCGACGATCACCACCGGGGCCGGTGCGGTCACTGGCGCTGGCTACGGCATCCAGGCGGCGACGACTGGCACCCAGGCGATTACCGCGGGTGGCGCCGTTACCGGCACCGCCACGGCGGGCATCCACTCCGACACCACGGCGGCGCGGACGATCACGGTCAACTCGGGCGGCAACGTCACGGGCGGTACCGAGGCGATCCTCCTCACCAACACGGGTGCGGCGACGGTCAACAACAGCGGCACCATCGGTGCGGCCTCGACCGGTCTCGCGGTGCTGGCGGCGACGCCGAGCGCCACGACCGTCAACAACCTGTCGGGCGGTGTGCTCAACGGTCGTCTGACGCTCGGTGCGGGCAACGACTCGCTCGTCAACGGCGGAACCTGGAACACCCAGGGCACGACCGATTTCGGCGCGGGCACCGACGTCCTGAACAACCAGGCGGCGGGCACGATCAACCTGACCGGCAACACGGTGTTCGCCAACCTCGAGACGTTCAACCAGAACGGCAAGCTCAACCTCGCCGGCTACACGCTGACCGGGTCGGGCGCGTTCAACAATGGCGGGACGATCACGACGACGGGCAATGCCGGCCTCACCGGCTTCACCTCGTTCACCAACGCGGGGACGCTGAACCTCGCGGCCGGGACGTTCACCGCGCCTGCCGCTCCGTTCAACAACTCCGGGACGGTCAACGCGGTCAGCGGGGCCTCGACGATCACCGGGCAGACGGTGTTCAACAACTCGGGCCTGATCAACCTGAAGGACGGCGCTGCCAACGACACGCTGACGATCAACAGCAACTATGTCGGTTCGGGCGCGGCCGCGGTGGCGCTCGATGCCAGCGCGACGGCGTCGGACAAGCTGATCATCAACGGCACCGCGACCGGGTCGACCAAGGTGAACGCCAACATCCTCAGCGGTGGGCTGTTCATCCCGGGCGACACGATCGTGACCACCACCGGTGGCTCGAACGCCTTCACCCTTGGGACGCTGTCGGGCAACACCAGCCCGCTGGTGAACTACGCGGTGGTCCAGTCGGGCAACAACTACATTCTCCGCGGCACTCCCACCGCGGCGGTGTTCAACCCGCTGGCGATCAACACGATGGCCAACTCGCTGTGGTACCAGAGCGCCGACGAGGTGCAGAACCAGACCGACCTTCCGGCCGCGACGGTCGGCCTGTCGGGCTGGGGCCAGGTCTATTACAGCGAAGACAAGATGGGTCATCGCGACGACACGGCGACGATCCAGGGCACGACCTACACCTATGACGACCGGGTCAAGACCCGCCGTCTGGGTATCCAGGGCGGCGTCGACTACGGCATGGGCGGTGGTCGCCTCGGCATCACCGGCGGCTGGGGCCAGGCCAAGGCCCACAACGACCTCGACAACCGTCTGCGTGCGCGTGGCTGGAACATCGGTGTCTACGGCCAGTTCGGCGGTGAAACCGGGTTCCACGGTTCGGCGCTGGTCAAGTACGACCGTTACAAGCTGCGGTTCACCGACGGCGCCTTCCTCGGTGACGGCACCCGCCTCAAGGCGCTCGGCTTCGACGGGTCGCTCGGCTATCGCTTCGGCACGCCGGGCGAGACGGTGTTCGATGCCAAGATCGGCCTCAGCCACGTTCGCACGAAGATCGACGAGCTCAACGACTTCGGCTTCACCTACAACTTCGGTCACTCGACCTCGACGCGCGGCCGCGCGGCGATCCGGGCGACCTTCGCGGGTGAACTCGGGCCGTACATCGATGCGTCGATCCACCACGAGTTCCATCGTCAGGACACGGTGTCGCTGTACGATGGCGCGACCTACTACGATCTCGACAATCGTGGTCGCGGCACCTGGGGCCGGATCGAGGGCGGTATCGCCGGTCGCGGCGGTCCTGGACCGGTGCTCGCGGTGTGGGCCGATGTCGGCGACAAGCGTGGCTTCGGTGTCCGCGCGGGCTACCGCTTCGGTGGGGCGATGACCCCGCCGCCGCCGCCGCCCCCGCCGCCGCCGCCGCCGCCGCCCCCGGCGCCGGCTACCCAGACCTGCCCGGACGGCACGGTGATCGACGCGACGGCGACCTGCCCGCCGCCGCCGCCGCCGCCGCCCCCGCCGCCGCCGCCGCCCCCCGCCGGGGAGCGTGGCTAAGGCAAAGGCCTGACACGAACGGAAACGGCCCCGGAGAAATCCGGGGCCGTTTTCCTATCTGCGGTCACGCTTGCCAGCTCGCGATCTTTGCGGTGTGATGCGCGCCAACAGGAGGGCCCCATCATGCGCATCTTGCCGTTCGTCGCCTTGTTGCTGTTCACCAGTGCCGCCTTCGCCGCCCCGCCGCGCCCGGCGGTCGAGCATATCGGGGCGGGGGTGATGGACGGAAAACCGCTCCCCTTCTCGGAAGCGGTGCGAGTCGGCGACATCCTCTACCTGTCGGGTCAGCTCGGCCGCACCAGCGACGGAAAGATGCCCGACGGTATCGAGGCGCAGACCCGCCAGACGCTCGACAACATCGGTGCGACGCTGAAGAAGGCCGGCGCGACTCACGCCGACCTGTTCCACTGCACCGCGTTCCTCGCGGACATGAAGTTGTGGCCCGCCTTCAACGCGGTCTACATCACCTATTTCAAGCCGGGGCAGATGCCCGCACGAAGCGCCGTCGGCGTGAACGGCCTGGCGTTGGGCGCGCTGATCGAACTCGAGTGCCAGGCCTACGTCGGCAGGCGCTGACGGCCAGCCGAAGCCCGACCGCCAGCGCCAGGCGTCCCGTCAGGCGGGCTTGTTCCCGGCGAAGGCGACGCGGGTGATATCGATCATCGTCTTGCCGTCGGCCGTGCTTTGCCCGGTCTTGCCGATCTCGGGCAGCGGCGAGGGGATGGTGTAGCAGACATGGTCGTCCTGCGGCGTCCCGTCGAGGTTCTCGCACACCTTGCCGCCGCTCTCGACGTAGGTGCCGCTCTCGACCAGTTTGCCCCCGGCAATGTCGTAATAATGCCCGTCGGTGCCGAAGGTCGCGGTCGTATCGCCGTTCGGTCCCTTGAAGGTCCAGCTCGTGCCCGCCAGCTGCCCACCCGCGGGCGCGGCCATGTTCACGTCGCTCGTCGCGGCGGTGTTGGCCGCCATGTTGAGGTCGCTCGTCGCGAACGCGTCCGCGGTCGACTGGTTCGCGGCCGAGTTGGTTTCCTCGACCCGGCAGCCGGTCAAGGCCATCGCGGCGGCGGCAAGGCAGACGAATTTTTGCATGGTCGATCCTCCCTGTTGATCGGGATCAACCTAAGCCATGCGTCCGCGAACGCCAATCAGGCGAGTTCGATCGCCACCGCGGTCGCCTCGCCGCCGCCGATGCACAGGCTCGCGACGCCGCGCTTCAGCCCCTTGCCCTTGAGCGCGTTGATCAGCGTGACGAGGATACGGGTCCCGCTCGCGCCGATCGGGTGGCCCAGCGCGGTCGCGCCGCCGTGGACGTTGATCTTGTCGTGCGCGATGCCGAGGTCCTTCATCGCGAACATCGCGACGCAGGCGAACGCCTCGTTGACTTCCCACAGGTCGACGTCGCCGACCGACCAGCCGGCCTTCTTCAGCACTTTCTCGATCGCGCCGACCGGGGCGATGGTGAAATCCTTGGGCTCGCGCGCGTGGGCGGCGGTGGCGACGATGGTGGCGACCGGGGTGAGTCCCTTTGCCTCGGCCTCCGACTTGAGCGCCAGCACCACCGCCGCCGCGCCGTCCGAAATCGACGAGCTGGTCGCGGCGGTGATCGTGCCGTCCTTGGCGAAGGCGGGCTTGAGGCTAGGGATCTTGTCGGGCTTGCCGCGGCCCGGGGCCTCGTCGGTGTCGACGATCGTCTCGCCGGCGCGCGACTTGACCGTCACCGGCACGATCTCGTCCTTGAAGCCGCCGGCGTCGATCGCCGCCTTCGCGCGCGCGAGGCTCTCGATCGAGAAGCCGTCCATGTCCTCGCGGGTCAGCTGGTAATCGTTGGCGGTGTCCTGCGCGAAGGTGCCCATCGCCCGGCCGGCGTCATAGGCGTCCTCGAGCCCGTCGAGGAACATGTGGTCGTAGGCCATGTCGTGGCCGATGCGCGCGCCGCTGCGGTGCTTCTTGAGCAGGTACGGGGCGTTGGTCATCGATTCCATGCCGCCCGCGACGATCAGGTCGGCGCTGCCGGCGCGGAGCGCCTCGTCGGCCATGATCACCGTCTGCATGCCCGATCCGCACACCTTGTTGACCGTGGTCGCCTGGACCGACTTGGGCAGCCCGGCCTTGATCGCCGCCTGCCGCGCCGGCGCCTGGCCCAGCCCGGCGGGAAGCACGCAGCCCATGTAGATGCGGTCGATCTGGCTGGCGTCGACGCCCGCGCGCTCGACCGCCGCCTTGACCGCGGTCGCGCCGAGGTCGGTCGCCGACACGTCGGCCAGCGCGCCCTGCATCGCCCCCATCGGCGTGCGGGCATAGGACAGGATGACGGTCGGGTCGGTAGCCATGCGGATACTCCATCGGAATCGGTTGGTTGAAGCGCACATAGGCCGACCGCCGCGCTTGTTCAAATCGCGGGCGCGGGGTAGCGGACGGGCCGACAGGAGAGTTTCAAATGAGCGAGTATCCGGGCCTCGATTTCGGCCTCGGCGAGATGGCCGACACGATCCGCGACACGACCGAACGGTTCGCGCGCGAGCGGATCCAGCCGATCGCAGCGGCAATCGACGAAAGCGACGAATTCCCGCGCGAGCTGTGGCCCGAGATGGGCGCACTCGGCCTGCACGGGATCACGGTCGAGGAAGAATGGGGCGGGCTCGGGCTCGGTTACCTCGAACATGTCGTGGCGCAGGAGGAGGTGGCGCGCGCCTCGGCCTCGGTGGGCCTGAGCTATGGCGCGCATTCGAACCTTTGCGTCAACCAGATCCGTCGCTGGGGCAACGACGAGCAAAAGGCGAAATATCTGCCGAAACTGATCAGCGGCGAGCATGTCGGCGCGCTGGCGATGAGCGAGGCGGGGGCCGGGTCGGACGTCGTGTCGATGAAGCTGAAGGCCGAGAAGTCGGGCAATGGCTACCGGCTCAACGGGACCAAGTTCTGGATCACCAACGGCGCCTATGCCGACACGCTGGTGGTCTACGCCAAGACCGGCGAGGGCAGCCGCGGGATCACCACCTTCCTGATCGAAAAGGGGATGGACGGCTTTTCGATCGGGCAGAAGATCGACAAGTGCGGGATGCGTGGGTCACCCACCAGCGAGCTGGTGTTCGACGACTGTTTCGTCCCGGCCGAGAACATCATGGGGCCCGAGAACGGCGGGGTCGGGGTGCTGATGAGCGGGCTCGATTACGAGCGGACCGTGCTCGCCGGGATCCAGCTCGGGATCATGCAGGCGTGCCTCGACGTGGTGCTGCCCTATGTGCGCGAGCGCAAGCAGTTCGGGACGCCGATCGGCCATTTCCAGCTGATGCAGGCGAAGGTCGCCGACATGTATGTCGCGCTCAATTCGGCGCGGGCCTACGTCTACGCGGTGGCGCGCAATTGCGATGCGGGCAAGACGACGAGGTTCGACGCGGCGGGAGCGATCCTGCTGGCGTCCGAATCGGCGTTCAAGGTGGCGGGCGAGGCGGTGCAGGCGCTCGGCGGGGCGGGCTACACCAAGGACTGGCCGGTCGAACGCTACATGCGCGACGCCAAGCTGCTCGACATCGGCGCGGGGACCAACGAGATCCGCCGGATGCTGATTGGGCGGGAATTGATCGGCGCCTGACCGAGCGCAGCGACGCCGACGGCGAAGCCGTCGCCGGAGCAGCGCGTAGAGTTCAGGCGCCGCGGACGGCCTGCGCGAAGCGACAGGACCGACGGCGCGGCTTTGCCGCGACGGCCCGCCTTAAGGTCACAAAGCCAGCGTCACCCCGGACCTTTTCGTGACTTTTAGCGAGGGAAAGACGCTGCGGAATCCGCGGGGAGGGCGTCGCCGGGCGGCGAGGGCGGGTGCGAATCCAATGCAGAAGAAAGAGCCGCGCGCAGTGTCTCACGGGTCGGGGGCTGTAGGACAGCGAAAAGTGCGGAACGTCCGCTAAGGGTGGAAAGCGGACATACGAAGTCGTATCGCTCGACCGTGGATTTTTCGACCATCCTCATCTTGCCTCTCAGCGCGTTAGTGTCTTTCACCGCCGTTGTCGCAGCAGCGATTATCGGATGGCCCAGGCCGCGCACCCTATGGTCGTTCTGTCTCTCTAGTTTGGTCGCCGTCGTTGTCTTTCTCCGTTTACCGCCCGCGGCCGACTCCGGCAGCTGGCTATGGATGGTGGCAATGGTCGTTTTTTGGTCCGCAGCAATTGGAACGGTCGTCGGAGAGCTTTTGGCGCGGGCGGCGATCGCATGTTTCAAGTGGATGAGTTCAAGCCAACGACCGTAGTGGTCGCTAATGAACGAACAGGCCGGGCGGCGAGTTTGGGTGGAAAGCAGACGTAAAGCAGGAATTCGATAGGATTACATCGCTCATTCGGAGACAGATGTTATCCCAAGTGAGGCATGAGCGGAGGTAGATGTGCGCTTGAAGGCAATATTAGTG